>NZ_JBMDJX010000017.1:0-103714 GCF_057809415.1 Chromobacterium sp. FG22
GGACCGGCTGCGCTTGCGGCGGCTGCGGGCGAGCCGGCGCGCCAGCGGCCGGGCGCGGAGGCGCGGCTTCGGCCCGGGCGTTGGCCGGATGGAAGGCCAGCATGCGCAGCAGGGTCATATTGAAACCGGCGTGCTCGTCCGGCGCCAGCGCCAGGTCTTTGCGGCCGTGGATGGCGATCTGGTAATACAGCTGCACGTCCTGCGGCGCGATGGCGTCCGCCAGCGCCTGCAGCGCGTCGCGCTCCGGCTCGTCCTGGGCAACCGCCTGCGGCACGGTCTGCATCAGCGCCAGCTGCTGCAACAAGACCGCCAGTTCGCTCAAAGCGCCTTCGAAGCTGACCCCGCGCTCGGCCAGGCCGTCGGCCTCGGCCATCAGCTGCGGGCCGTCGCCGGCGGCCAAGGCCTGCAGCAAGGCGAACAGATAGCGGCGGTCCACCGCGCCCAGCATCGCGCGCACGCCGTCTTCCTTCACCTCGCCCAGACCGTAGGCGATGGCCTGGTCCAGCAGCGATTGCGCGTCGCGCATCGAACCGGAGGCGGCGCGGCCCAGCAAGGCCAGCGCCGGCGTCTCGTAGGCGATGCCTTCCACGTCCAGCATGTGGGCCAGATGGCCGGCCACTTGCTGCGGCGTCATATTGCGCAAGGAGAACTGCAGACAGCGGCTCAACACCGTGACCGGCACTTTCTGCGGATCGGTGGTGGCCAGAATGAATTTGACGTGGGCCGGCGGCTCCTCCAGCGTCTTCAGCATCGCGTTGAAGGCGCTCTTGGACAGCATGTGCACTTCGTCGATGATGTAGACCTTGAAGCGGCCGGACGTCGGTGCGTACTGGGCGTTTTCCAGCACTTCGCGGATATTGTCGATGCCGGTGTTGGACGCGGCGTCGATCTCCAGCAGATCGACGAAGCGGCCGGTGTCGATCTGACGACAGGCCGAACATTCGCCGCAGGGTTCGGCGGTGGTGCCGGTTTCGCAGTTCAGGCTCTTGGCCAGAATCCGGGCGATGGTGGTCTTGCCCACCCCGCGCGTCCCCGTCAGCAGATAAGCGTGATGCAGACGCTGTTCTTTGAGGGCGTTGGTCAAGGCGCGCACCACGTGCTCCTGGCCGACCAGATCGGCAAAGCGCTTGGGACGCCACTTACGGGCAAGGACTTGATAGCTCATGGGGGCGGATTTTAATGGCAATTGCCGCGCGTGGCGACAGGTTTCGCGCCGCCGCGGCGGGCGGCGCGCGGCGTCACGGCTGGGCCGCGGCCTGGCCCGCCAGATAGCGCTGGCGCAGCTGATCCGCGATTTCCTGCACCGCCTTGGCGTACAGCGTGCTGCGGTTGTAGCGGGTGATCACGAAGAAGTTGTTGAGGCCCAGCCAGTATTCGGTGACGCCGGGCGCCGTTTCCAGCGGCACCAGCACCGCCGGCACGTCGTCGGCCACCGGCGACTGCGGCGTCACGCCCATTTTCTTCAGCTCGCCCACGGTGTAGTGCAGATTGAATTTGTCGGCGATCAGCTGATCGATCTGCGGCCCCGGCTGCACGCTGGCCGGCAGGATCACGTCGTCGCCGTGGCGCCAGCCGTGGCGCTGGAAGTAATTGGCCACGCTGCCGATCGCGTCGTCCGGATCGCTCCAGATGTCGCGGTGGCCGCTGCCGTCGAAATCCACCGCCCATTTGCGGAAGCTGGACGGCATGAACTGCGGCCAGCCCATCGCGCCGGCGTAGGAGCCCTTCAGCGTCAGCGGGTCCTTGCCCTCCTCCTTGGCCAGCAGCAGGAACTCGGTCAGCTCCTTGCGGAAGAATTCCGCGCGGCGCGGGTAATCGAAACCGATGGTGGACAAGGCGTCCACCAGACGGAACGATCCGGTGTTGCGGCCGTAATGGGACTCCACGCCCAGGATGGCGACGATGAACTCGGGAGCCACGCCGTATTGCTGCTCGGCCCGCGTCAGCGCGGCCGCGTTGGCGCGCCAGAACGCCACGCCGTCGGCAATGGTCTTTTCCCCCACCGTGGAATTGCGGAACTGATACCAGGGGCGCGAGGTGGACGGCTTGTCCAGAATCTTGATGATGTTGGGCTTGAGTTCGACATTGGCGAACACCGCCTCCAGCTCCGGGCGGTTGAACTGGCCGCCGGCCACTTGCTCGTCGATGTAGCGCTGCACGTCCGGACGCGCCAGAAAGGCCGCGTCGGCCTGCGCCAGCTGGAAGGAGAACAGAGCCGCCAACGGGGCCAGTTTAAGCAAAGATTTCATGGGCTGGTTTCTGAATAAGCGTTTTTGACTTAGCCGCGCTCCTCGAACGAACGCGGCGCGAAAACTATAGCCGCAGACCTCGCGTCAAGCCTTGCGGCGGCCAAAACCGGCGCACGGCCGGCGCACGGGCGTTAGGCCCGGAACGACAAGGCGCTGGACACCAGGCGCGCGGTAATGTCGACGATAGGGATCACCCGCTCGTAAGCCATCCGGGTGGGACCGACCACGCCCAGCGCGCCGACCACCTGGCCGTTGATCCGGTAAGGCGCGGTCACCACCGAGCATTCGTCCAGCGTCATCACGCCAGACTCCTCGCCGATGAAAATGTTCACGCCCTGCGCCTCCCGCCCCTGGTTCAGCAGCTTTAGCAGCTCGGTCTTGCGTTCGAACACGCTGAACAACTGACGCAGCCGCGACAAGTCCTCGGACAGGTCGCTCACCTCCAGCAGCCGGCTGCCGCCGGCCACCACCACCGCGGCGCTGCTGGCCGCCATCGAGCTCTGCCCCAGGCGGATCGCCGCCGACATCAATTCGGCGATGTCGCCCTGCAGCTGACGCAACTCGTCCGCCACCCGGCTGGCGATGCGATCCAGCCCCTGGCCGGCGTAATGCTGGTTGATGAAATTGCCGGCCTCTATCAATTCCGACGGCGTGTAATCGCGTTCAGTGGTCAGCAGATGGTTCTGCACGTCCCCGTCCAACGTCACCAAGATCATCAGCACCCGCCGCTCGGACAGGCGCAGGAATTCGATCTGGCGAAAAGCGATGTCGGAGCGCTGCGGCGTGACGATCACGCCGGCGAAATGCGTCAGCTCGGACAGCAAGGAGGACGCGGACTGGGCGATGCGCTGCGGGCTGTCCGGCTGCAGATTCAGTTCCAGCTCGTGCAGCGCCGCCTCTTCCAAAGGCCGGATGGTGAGCAGACGATCGACGAACATGCGGTAGCCGCGCGCGGTGGGCACCCGGCCGGCCGAGGTGTGCGGCGCCGCGATCAGCCCCATCGCCTCCAGCTCCGCCAGCACATTGCGGATGGACGCGGACGACAGCTCGACGCCGGGCAGCATGGACAGGGTTTTGGACCCCACCGGCTGGCCGTCGACGATGTAGCGTTCGATCAGGACCTTGAGCAGGTGTTGCGCGCGTTCGTTCATCATGATGGCTTCATTGTACACAGGGTGGACACTTGTAAAAGTGGTCGCAATCACAACTTTTTCAAGCGAGATCGCGGTTTCCCGTCCCGAAGGACGGTATCGCCGGCAAGCGGCTCTGCCGTTGGCCAAGGCTTTATGAGATAATCGACGGCATCTTTTCGGCTATCGGCGCGGCAAGCGCGAGCGCGACGGGGCAAGCCCGCCGGCGCCGCGCAAACCCCTGTCCGGCATCGGGTTTTCCCCGCCGCCATGGACACGGCCCGCCGCTGGCCGAGCATTCATTTTGTTTAGCGCCCCCCACACTGGAGACAGCATGGCATCCGAAGACAAGAGCAAAGCGTTGGCCGCGGCCCTTGCCCAAATTGAAAAACAGTTTGGCAAGGGTTCGATCATGCGCATGAGCGACAACCAGATCAACGAAAACCTGCAAGTGGTCTCCACCGGCTCGCTGAGTCTGGACCTGGCGCTGGGCGTCGGCGGCCTGCCGCGCGGCCGCGTGGTGGAAATCTACGGCCCGGAGTCGTCCGGTAAAACCACCCTGTGTCTGCAAGCGGTGGCCGAGATGCAAAAATTGGGCGGCACCTGCGCCTACATCGACGCGGAAAACGCGCTGGACCCGCAATATGCGCAAAAGCTGGGCGTCAAGGTCGACGACCTGCTGATCTCGCAGCCGGACACCGGCGAGCAGGCGCTGGAAATCTGCGACATGCTGGTGCGCTCCAGCGGCGTCGATCTGATCGTGATCGACTCGGTGGCCGCCTTGGTGCCCAAGGCTGAAATCGAAGGCGAAATGGGCGACAGCCACGTGGGCCTGCAAGCCCGCCTGATGAGCCAGGCGCTGCGTAAGCTGACCGGCAACATCAAGCGCACCAACACCCTGGTGATCTTCATCAACCAGATCCGCATGAAGATCGGCGTGATGTTCGGCAACCCGGAAACCACCACCGGCGGCAACGCGCTGAAGTTCTACGCCTCCGTGCGCCTGGACATCCGCCGCACCGGCGGCATCAAGAAGGGCGAGGAAGTGATCGGCAACGACACCCGCGTCAAAGTGGTGAAGAACAAGGTGTCGCCGCCGTTCCGCCAGGCCGATTTCGAAATCCTGTACGGCGAGGGCATCTCGCGTCAGGGCGAGATCATCGAACTGGGCGTCAAGCACGGCTTCATCGACAAATCCGGCGCCTGGTACGCCTACAACGGCCAGAAGATCGGCCAGGGCAAGGACAACACCCGCGAATGGCTGAAGTCCAACCCGGAAATCGCCGCTGAAGTGGAACGCAAGATCCGCGACGCGGTGGGCATCAAAGTGGAAATCACCGAAGGCCAGCCGGACGAAGAGTTCGCCGACGACGCGCTCGACGCCTGATTCCCTGAATGGAAAAAAGCCTGAGGGCGCGAGCCGTCGATCTCCTGTCCCGCCGCGAATACACGCGGCGGGAGCTGGAGCGGCGGCTCGCTCCGTTTGCGGAGAGCCCGGAACAATTGACGGCCTTGCTGGATGATCTGGCCGAACACAGCTGGCAGTCCGATCAGCGTTTCGCCCAGCAGTTCGCCGACAGCAAGGGCCAGCGCTACGGCAGCCGCCGCCTGCAACAGGAAATGCGTCAACGCGGCGTGGACGCCGAACTGATCCGCGACGCCTTGCAAGGCCGCGACGACCTTGCCGCCGCCCAGGCGCAATGGCGGAAGAAGTTCGGCCAGCTGCCGGACACGCCGCAGGAGCGCGCGCGCCAGATCCGCTTCCTGGCCGGACGCGGCTTCCCGATGTCCGTGATCGGCAAGGTGCTCAGCGGCGCCGCCGACGACGACTTTCCCGCCGACGAGGACTGAGCATGCAAACGCGCGGCATCGCCACCCATATCGACATAGACGCCGCGCCGTCCGCGGTCTGGCGCGTGCTGTGCGACTGGGCAGCCTACCCGGAATGGAACCCCTTCATCGTCGGCCTGCACGGCCGCCAGCAGATAGGGTCTCGCCTGGTGGTCAGCATCCATCCGCCCGGCCGGCCGCGGCTGACCTTCCGCCCGCGGCTGGAAGTCTTGCAAACGGCGGAGGAGCTGGTGTGGCTGGGGCGCGCGCTGCTGCCCGGCCTGCTGGACGGCCGCCACAGTTTTCGCCTGGAAGCGCTGGAAAACGGCGGCACCCGCCTGCATCACGGCGAAACTTTCAGCGGCCTCTTGCTGCCGCTGTTCGGCCAGACGCTGCTGGCCGACACGCGCAAGGGTTTCGAATTGATGAACCAGGCGCTCAAGCGCCGCGCCGAAACCCTTGCCAGCGCCGGCGCGGCTTGACACAATCAGCTGTCCGCGCCGCTCTGGGTTCAAGCCCCCAAAGCGGCCCAGAATTCGCAATCTTACGAAATCAAACATGAAAACCTCTGAAATTCGCCAGAAATTCCTGGATTTCTTTGCCGGCAAAAACCATCAGGTGGTGCCCTCCAGCAGCCTGATCCCCGGCAACGACCCCACGCTGATGTTCACCGTCGCCGGCATGGTGCAGTTCAAGGACGTGTTCCTGGGCTTTGAAAAACGCGATTACACCCGCGCCACCACCAGCCAGAAATGTCTGCGCGCTGGCGGCAAGCACAACGACCTGGAAAACGTCGGCTACACCGCGCGCCACCACACCTTCTTCGAAATGCTGGGCAACTTCAGCTTCGGCGATTACTTCAAGCAGGACGCCATCACCTTCGCCTGGGAATTCCTGACCGGCGAGCAATGGCTGAACCTGCCCAAGGACAAGCTGCTGGTCACCGTCTACGCCTCCGACGACGAAGCCTACGACATCTGGCACAAGAGCGTGGGCCTGCCGGCCGACAAGATCATCCGCATCGGCGACAACAAGGGCGCGCCGTACGCCTCCGACAACTTCTGGACCATGGGCGACACCGGCCCCTGCGGCCCCTGCACCGAGATCTTCTACGACCACGGCCCGAGCGTGGCCGGCGGCCCTCCGGGCAGCCCGGACGAAGACGGCGACCGCTTCATGGAAATCTGGAACAACGTGTTCATGCAGTTCAACCGCGACGAGTCCGGCACCCTGCATCCGCTGCCCAAGCCGTCGGTCGACACCGGCATGGGTCTGGAGCGCCTGTCCACCGTGCTGCAACACGTCAAGTCCAACTACGAGACCGACGCGCTGGCCTGCCTGGTGCGCGCCGCCGCGCGCGAAACCGGCATGGCCTACAGCCAGGACGTGCCGTCGCTCAAAGTGATCGCCGACCACATCCGCGCCTGTTGCTTCATGGTCGCCGACGGCATCTTGCCGTCCAACGAAGGCCGCGGCTACGTGCTGCGCCGCATCGCCCGCCGCGCCATCCGCCACGGCTACAAGCTGGGCCAGAAAGGCCTGTTCTTCCACAAGATCGTCGCCGACCTGGTGGCCGAGATGGGCGACGCCTATCCGGAACTGCGCGAGAAGCAGGCGCATATCGAAGACGCGCTGCGCGCCGAGGAGATCAAGTTCGCCGAGACGCTGGAAATCGGCATGGGCCTGGTGGACTCCGCGCTGGAAGGCGGCAAGACCAAGCTTGACGGCGACACCATCTTCAAGCTCTACGACACCTTCGGCTTCCCGGTGGACCTGACCGCCGACATCTGCCGCGAACGCGACATCCACGCCGATCTGGAAGGCTTCGAGCGCGCGATGGAAGCGCAGCGGGAGCGCGGCCGCGCCGGCTCCAGCTTCAAGATGACCGGCAAGGTCAGCTACAGCGGCGCCGACACCTGCTTCCACGGCTATGATTCCGCCAGCACCGACGCCAAGGTCCTGGCGCTGTTCAAGGGCACCGAGGCCGTCGCCGCGCTGGAAGCCGGCGAAGAAGGCATCGTGGTGCTGGACGACACCCCCTTCTACGCCGAAGGCGGCGGCCAGGTCGGCGACGTGGGCGAGATTTCGCTGCAAGGCGGCATCGGCGCGCTGTTCGACGTCAACGACACCCAGAAGATCCAGGCCGCGGTGTTCGGCCACAAGGGCAAACTGGCCCGCGGCCGCCTGGCCGTCGGCGACAGCGTGACCGCCACCATCGATCTGCACGCGCGCGCCGCCAGCGCCCGCAACCACTCCGCCACCCACCTCTTGCACGCGGCGCTGCGCCACGTGCTGGGCGACCATGTCGCGCAGAAGGGCTCGCTGGTGAATCCGGAGCGCACCCGCTTCGACTTCGCCCACGGCGAACCGGTCAGCGCAGAACAGATCGCCGAGCTGGAGCGCGTGGTCAACCGCGTGATCAGCCACAACTTGCCGGTCAAGGCCGAAGTGATGAGCATGGAAGCCGCGCAGAAATCCGGCGCGATGATGCTGTTCGGCGAAAAATACGGCGATGAAGTGCGCGTGTTGACCATGGGCGACTTCTCCGCCGAACTGTGCGGCGGCACCCATGTGCAGCGCACCGGCGACATCGGCCTGTTCAAGATCGTGGCGGAAAGCGGCGTCGCCGCCGGCGTGCGCCGCGTCGAAGCCGTCACCGGCGAAGGCGCCATCGCCCACATCCAGGCGCAGGACGCCCTGCTCAAAGAGGCGGCCGGCGCGCTGAAAGCGCAGACGCTGGACGAGGTGGCCGCCAAGATCGGCAGCTTGCAGGACAACGTCAAGACCCTGGAAAAAGAGCTGGCCAAACTCAAAGGCCAACTGGCCGCCTCCGCCGGCGACAGCCTGGCCGACGGCGCGGCCGACGTCAACGGCGTCAAGGTGCTGGCGGTGGAACTGCCGGGCGCGGACAACAACGCGCTGCGCGAAACCCTGGACAAGCTGAAGGACAAGCTGGGCTCCGCCGCCATCGTGCTGGCCGCCAAGGGCGACGGCAAAGTGGCGCTGGTGGCCGGCGTCACCGCCGACCTGACCGCCAAGCTCAAGGCGGGCGAGCTGGTCAACTTCGTCGCCCAGCAAGTGGGCGGCAAGGGCGGCGGCCGTCCGGACATGGCCCAGGCCGGCGGCACCCAGCCGGAAAACCTGGCGGCGGCCTTGGCCGGCGTACAGGCCTGGGTGGCGGCTAAGCTGTAAGAACGTGTTTGCGATCTCGCGAGCTAAGGCAAGACAAGGAGAAAACGGCTGAGAAAGCGGAATGTACGCGTGGTACATGAGCATTTCGAAAACGTTTTCAACGCCGTATCGCCGACGCGCAGCAGATCGGAAACAGGTTCTAAGCCTCCCAACTCTCATCAACAGACCGCGCGCTGCGCGGTCTTTTTTTGTCTTCCACGCCGTCGGCCTTGGCTGCCGCCGCTTTCTTGCTCCAGGTCAAGGGCATCAGGATTACGAAATACTAATATTGAGAGGCTTAATGATGGCTTCTCCTTTTGTTGTTTGCATTTCAGCCCTGCTCGCCTCTCCGATCAGGGCGTTTTTTTTTGCGCGCGGCCATGAAAAAAGGCGGCCTGAGCCGCCCTGTCCCTTCATGCCGCGCCGCGGCTCACAACACCAGCTTGCCGCCTATCACCGCCAGCATCACCGCCAGCGCCGGCCGCAACCAGCCCTCCGCCAGCCGCCGCGTCAGCTTGCTGCCCAGCCAGATGCCGGGCAGGGAGCCCGCCAGCAGATTGAGCAAGAGCGGAAAATCCACATTGCCGAGCCCGGCGTGTCCCAGACCGGCCACCAGGGTCAAGGGCACCGCGTGGGCGATTTCGGTGCCCACCAGCCGCGAGGTCGGCAAGGCCGGATACAGCAGGAACAAGGCCAGGGTGCCCAGGGCCCCGGCGCCGATGGAACTGAGCGTGACCAAAACGCCCAACACCACGCCGGTGGCCACGGTCAAGCCTATCCGCGGCTCGAACGACGGGCTGGCCGCGCCGGCGCGGCCCAGCCAGCGCAAGAGCAAGGGTTTGCCCAGGATGGCCGCGGCGGTCAGCAGCAAGGCGACGCCCAGCACCAGCTTGAACAGGGTGTCCAACATTTTTTCCGGCAGATGCAGATAGGACAGACCGGCCAGCACCAGCAGGGCCGCCGGCACGCTGCCGGCGGTCAGCCAGCCGGCGATGCGCCAATCGACATGGCCTTGGCGATGATGCACCGTCACTCCGCCCATCTTGGTCAAGGCCGCGTATAAGAGATCCGTGCCCACCGCGGTGGCCGGAGAGATGCCGAACCACAGCAAGATGGGCGTCATCAGCGAACCGCCGCCCACGCCGGTCAGACCAACGATGAAGCCCACCGCCAAACCCGCGATCGCATACCCCCACTCCATAAAACCGCTCCTTGGCCGCGCCATTCGATAGCGGCATGCTACGCCAGTTTCATATAACGATTTATACCGTTTCGAAACAACATTATTCGAAAAGTGATTTACCTCAAAGACTTGCCCCGGACGCCCGCTCCATCATGCTGCGGTAACATCGCGCCGGTAGCGTGGGCGGAGTCCGCTGGAATGCCCAAGTCCGATTTGCTCCTAATCACAAGCAAACAGGGCTTTACAAATCGCGAAAATAGCGTCAATGTCAAAGGGTCAGGGTTTGCCCTGGCCTCACACAAGTACGTGACCGAGAGGTGCAAGGATGATGACTTCCCGTATTCCTCTGAGTGTTCGCAGAAAGCAGGCTAGAGACCAGCACGAGAGTTTTCTCTATGCGGTCGCCAAGCCTCAGTTGAGTGATGCTGAGAGGTCGCGCCAGCAGAAAGTGCGCCAGCGCGCGCACGATCGGGACGATGCCCGATTCCTGGCCGACCGCTGCGACGACCTGTTCTGAACACCTTGCCCACTGGCGGCTTGCCGCCTGTTGACGGTTAGCGGCCCAGCCATACGCCACGCCGCAACCTCCCTGCCTTGAAGCGGACAGCGCGCTTGCCGCCTGTGCCGAGCCGCCCGTTTCGTTTCCCGCCGCCGCGCCCGCGTCCAGCGACGCCGGTCGTCCGCCCGTTGTCCTCTGCGTCTCCGCCTCCGCGCGCATAAAGAAAATTCCTTTTCCCGCCGAAATCCGTCCGAATTTGCGCCAAACGGCGATTTCCCATCGATTTTTACGCGATTTTTATCTCTATCCAACGGCTTTTATCGGGTTTTTGACGCCGGCTTCAGTACCTTTCCATTACTGATTCAAATGGAGATTTTCATGATGGATGTCGTCTATCTGGGACTCGTCCTGTTGTTCGGCGCGCTGGCCTGCGGCTTCGTCGCCGGCTGCCGGAAACTGGGAGAAAAGGAATGAGCGTCTGGTATCTGCTCAGCGCGCTGATCGCGCTGGGCCTGCTTGGCTATCTGATCTACGCACTGCTTAAGCCGGAGAATTTTTAATCATGTTCGCCAATTTCATCGGCTCGGCCGCACCCTTGCAGCTGGGCTTGTTCCTGCTGGTGCTGCTGGCGCTGGCCTGGCCGCTGGGCGCCTATATCGCCCGCGTGATGCAGGGCGACAATGTCGGCCCCCTGCGCCTGTTCGCGCCGCTGGAGCGCGGCTTTTACCGGCTGGCCGGCATCAAGCCGGACGAAGACATGGGCTGGCGCGGCTACGCCGTCGCCTTGCTGTTGTTCAATGTGCTGGGCGCGCTGGCCTTGTATCTGCTGCAACGCTTGCAGGGCTGGCTGCCGTTCAACCCGCAAGGCATGGGCGCGGTGGCGCCGGATTCCGCGTTCAACACCGCGATCTCCTTTGTCACCAACACCAACTGGCAAGGCTATGGCGGCGAATCCACCATGGGCTATCTAGTGCAGATGCTGGGCCTGACGGTGCAGAACTTCCTGTCCGCCGCCACCGGCGCGGCGGTGGTGCTGGCCCTGGTGCGCGGCTTTGTCCGTCACGGCTCGGCCAAGATCGGCAACTTCTGGGTGGATGTCACCCGCTTCACTCTCTACGTATTGCTGCCGCTGTCCTTCGTATTCGCGCTGGCCTTCAGCCAGCAAGGCATGATCCAAAACCTGTCCGCCTATAAAAACGCACAGACGGTGGAAACCACCCATTATCAGCAGGCCAAGACCGATGCTCAGGGCAACGCGGTCCTGGGCGCCGACGGCAAGCCGGTGATGGCGGACGCCAGCACCCAGCAGCAAACGCTGCCCATGGGGCCGGTGGCCTCGCAAGAAGCGATCAAGCTGCTGGGCACCAACGGCGGCGGCTTCTTCAACGCCAACTCGGCGCACCCGTTTGAAAACCCCACCCCGCTGAGCAACTTCCTGCAAAGCCTGGCCATCTTCCTGATCCCCGCGGCGCTGTGCTTCGTGTTCGGCCGCATGGTGGGCGACCAGCGCCAAGGCTGGGCCATCATCGCCGCGATGACGGTGATGTTCGTCTGCGCGGTCGTAACGGCCACCGGCGCGGAGCAGGCCGGCGTGCCGCAGCTGAGCGCAATGGGCGTGGATCAGCAGGCCAGCCATTTGCAGGCCGGCGGCAATATGGAAGGCAAGGAAACCCGCTTCGGCGTCATCGACACCTCGCTGTTCATCGCGGTGACCACCTCCGCCTCCTGCGGCGCGGTCAACGCCATGCACGATTCTCTGACCCCGATCGGCGGCCTGGTGCCCACCTTCCTGATGCAATTGGGCGAGGTGGTGTTCGGCGGCGTCGGCTCCGGCCTGTACGGCATGCTGATCTTCGCCATCCTGGCGGTGTTCATCTCCGGCCTGATGGTGGGCCGCACCCCGGAATACCTGGGCAAGAAGATAGAAATCCATGAGATGAAAATGACGGCGATCACCATTCTGGTCACCCCGGTTCTGGTGCTGACGCTGACCGCCATCGCGGTGCTGGCCGCCTCCGGCAAGGCCGGCGTCCTCAACCCCGGCGCCCACGGCTTCAGCGAGGTGTTGTACGCCTTCACCTCGGCCGCCAACAACAACGGCAGCGCCTTCGCCGGCCTGTCCGCCAACACGCCCTTCTACAACGTCGCCACCGCGGTGGCCATGTTCTTCGGCCGCTTCTTCATGATCGTGCCCATCCTGGCCATCGCTGGTTCCTTGGCCGCCAAGAAGCGGCTGGCCGTCACCGGCGGCACCCTGCCCACCCATGGCCCGCTGTTCGTGGTGCTGCTGATCGGCACCGTCTTGCTGGTGGGCGCGCTCAACTATGTTCCCGCGCTGGCGCTGGGCCCGGTCGTCGAGCAATTGCAGATGATCAGCGGTCGCTGAACCTTGCGGGAGGACTCATAAAATGAACGATATCAATCATTCCAAACTGCCGGCCGCCCAGCCCGTTCAAGCGGGCCACAGGAGCGCGGCCAAATCCATGCTGGACCCCAGCCTGGTGAAACCGGCCATCGTCGACTCCTTCAAGAAGCTGTCGCCGCGCGCCCAGTGGCGCAACCCGGTGATGTTCGTCGTCTACATCGGCAGCATCCTGACCAGCGCGCTGTGGGTTCAGTCCCTGGCCGGCCAGGGCGAGGCGCCGTCCGGCTTCATCCTGGCGGTGGCGCTGTGGCTGTGGTTCACCGTCTTGTTCGCCAACTTCGCCGAAGCGCTGGCCGAGGGCCGCAGCAAGGCCCAGGCGGCCAGCTTGCGCTCGGCCAAGAAAAACGTGGTGGCCAAGAAGCTGTCCGGCCCCAGCCACGACGCCGGCAAGACCGTGATCGACGGCAGCAGCCTGCGCAAGGGCGACTATGTGCTGGTGGAAGCCGGCGACGTGATCCCGGTGGACGGCGAGGTGATCGAAGGCGTGGCCTCGGTGGACGAGTCCGCGATCACCGGCGAATCCGCGCCGGTGATCCGCGAGGCCGGCGGCGATTTCTCCTCGGTCACCGGCGGCACCCGCGTGCTGTCCGACTGGATCGTGGTGCGGATTTCCGTCAACCCGGGCGAAACCTTCCTCGACCGCATGATCGCCATGGTGGAAGGCGCCAAGCGCCAGAAAACGCCGAACGAGATCGCGCTGACCATCCTGCTGGTGGCGCTGACCATCGTCTTCCTGGTGGTCACCGTCACCCTGCTGCCCTTCTCGCTGTTCAGCGTGGAAGCGGCCAAGGCCGGCTCGCCCATCGGCATCACCACCCTGGTGGCCTTGCTGGTATGCCTGATCCCCACCACCATCGGCGGCCTCTTGTCCGCCATCGGCGTGGCCGGCATGAGCCGGATGATGGGCGCCAACGTGATCGCCACCTCCGGCCGCGCGGTGGAAGCCGCCGGCGACGTGGACGTGCTGCTCTTGGACAAGACCGGCACCATCACCCTGGGCAACCGCCAGGCCTCGGCCTTCATTCCGGCGCCCGGCGTCAGCGAACAGGCTTTGGCCGACGCCGCCCAGCTGGCCTCGCTGGCCGACGAAACCCCGGAAGGCCGCAGCATCGTGGTGCTGGCCAAGAAGCAGTTCAATCTGCGCCAGCGCGAGCTAGCCAGCCATGAAGCCGCGTTCATCCCCTTCACCGCGCAAACCCGGATGAGCGGCATAGACTACGACGGCCGCCGGATCCGCAAGGGCGCCATCGACGCCATCCGCCGCCACATCGCCGAACTGGGCGGCCAGTTCCCGGACGCGCTGGCGAAAAGCGCCGATGAAGTGGCCCGCCGCGGCTCCACCCCGCTCTTGGTGGCGGAAGGCAATCGCGCCTTGGGCGTGATCGAACTGAAGGACATCGTCAAGGGCGGCATCAAGGAGCGTTTCGCCGAGCTGCGCCAGATGGGCATCAAGACGGTGATGATCACCGGCGACAACCCGCTGACCGCCGCCGCCATCGCCGCCGAGGCCGGCGTGGACGACTACCTGGCCGAAGCCACGCCGGAAGCCAAGCTCAAGCTGATCCGCAGCCATCAGGCCGAGGGCAAGCTGGTGGCGATGACCGGCGACGGCACCAACGACGCGCCGGCGCTGGCCCAGGCCGACGTGGCGGTGGCGATGAACACCGGCACCCAGGCGGCCAAGGAAGCCGGCAATATGGTGGACTTGGATTCCAATCCCACCAAGCTGATCGAGATCGTGGAAATCGGCAAGCAGATGCTGATGACACGCGGCTCCTTGACCACCTTCTCCATCGCCAACGACGTGGCCAAATACTTCGCCATCATTCCGGCCGCCTTCGCCAGCACCTATCCGCAATTGAACGCGCTGAACGTGATGGGCCTGAACAGCCCGGCCTCGGCCATCATGTCGGCGGTGATCTTCAACGCCGTCATCATCGTGTTCCTGATCCCGCTGGCGCTGAAGGGGGTCAAGTATCAAGCCAAGAGCGCGGCGGAGCTGCTGCGCGGCAACCTGCTGATCTACGGCCTGGGCGGCCTGCTGGTGCCCTTCGCCGGCATCAAGCTGATCGACATGCTGCTGGGCGCGCTGAGCCTGGCATAAGCACTGAAAGGACAAAGCAAATGAAACTGTTACGCCCGCTGCTGGTGGTGTTCGGCGGCCTGACCCTGATCACCGGCCTCGCCTACCCCTTGCTCACCACCGGGGCCGCCCAGGCGCTGTTCCCTTTCCAGGCCAACGGCAGCCTGATCGAACGCGACGGCAAGATCGTCGGCTCGCGGCTGATAGGCCAGAACTTCACCGGCCCGCAATATTTCTGGGGCCGCCCGTCCGCCACCAGCCCAATGCCGTACAATGCCGGCGGGTCCGGCGGCTCCAACCTGGGCCCCACCAACCCGGCGCAGCTGGACGCGGTGAAGGCCAATGTGGAACGCATCCGCGCCGCCCATCCGGGACAGACCGGCCCGGTGCCGGTGGACCTGGTCACCGCCTCGGCCAGCGGCCTGGACCCTGAAATTTCCGCCGCCGCGGCTTTCTACCAGTTGGAGCGCGTCGCCGCCGCCCGCAATATGGAGCCGGCCGCGCTGCGCAAGCTGGTGGAGAGCCGGGTGATAGGCGAAACCTTCGGCCTGCTTGGCGAGCCGCGCGTCAATGTGCTGGAATTGAACCTGGCGCTGGACCAGCGGCGCGGCTGATAAGAACGAGCTGCGGAATCCCCGGTTTCCGCGGCTAAAAAACAGGACAAGCCATGCCCGACATCCGTCCCGATCCGGACGCGCTGCTGGATGAACTGAAACGCGAAGAACTGGACGCCCAACGTGGCCGGCTGAAGATATTCTTCGGCGCCTGCGCCGGGGTCGGCAAGACCTACGCCATGCTGGCGGCGGCCCGCGCCCGGCGCCAGGAAGGCGTGCAAGTGCTGGTGGGCGTGGTGGAAACCCACGGCCGCAAGGAAACCCAGGCGCAACTGGCGGACCTGGAATTGCTGCCGCCGCGGCGGATCGCCTACAAGGGCCACGAACTGTCCGAGTTCGATCTGGACGCGGCGCTGGCGCGCCGGCCGCAGCTGATCCTGATGGACGAATTCGCCCACTCCAACGCGCCCGGCTCGCGCCACCCCAAGCGCTGGCAGGACGTGGAGGAGCTGCTGGCCGCCGGCATCGACGTCTACACCACCCTCAATGTCCAGCATCTGGAAAGCCTGAACGACGTGGTCGGACAGATCACCGGCATCGTGGTGCGCGAAACCCTGCCCGACCACGTGTTCGACCGCGCCGACGAAGTGGCGCTGGTGGACCTGCCGCCGGACGAGCTGCTGGGCCGGCTGGCCGCCGGCAAGGTCTATCTGCCGCAGCAGGCCGAGCGCGCGGTGAAGAACTTCTTCCGCAAGGGCAATCTGCTGGCCTTGCGCGAACTGGCGCTGCGCCGCACCGCCGACCGCGTGGACGCGCAGATGCGCGCCTACCGCGCCGACCAGTCCATCAACCCCGTCTGGCACGCGCGCGAGCGCTTGCTGGTGTGCGTCGGCGCCAGCGCCGGCATCGACAAGCTGATCCGCAGCGCCAAGCGCCTGGCCGCCAATCTGGACGCGGACTGGATCGCCGTCTACGTGGAAACGCCGCGCCAGCAAAAACTGTCCGAGGAGCAGCGCGCCCGCGTGCTCAAGGGCCTGAGGCTGGCGCAGGAATTGGGTGCGGAAACCACGGTGCTGGGCGGCAACGAACTGGCGCCCACGCTGCTGGCCTACGCCCGCAGCCGCAACGTCTCCAAGCTGGTGGTGGGCAAATCCGTCCGCGGCCGCTGGTCGCGGCTGTGGCGCCCTACCCTGGTCAACGAGCTGAGCCGCCGCTCCGGCGACATCGATCTCTACGTGGTGGCCCACGACTTGGAAGCGGAAGACGCCGGCGCCGCCAAGACCGGCGCCAGCCTGTTGTTCGAAGAGCAGGACAGCCCGCGCTCCCGCGCCGGCTACATCGCCGCCGCCGTCGCCTGCCTGCTGACCACGCTGCTGGCCGGCCTGCTGATTCCCCATGTGGCGCTGGCCAACGACATCATGATCTACCTGCTGGTGGTGGTGCTGGTGTCGGTGCGCTACGGCCGCGGCCCCGGCATGCTGGCCTCGCTGCTGTCGGTGGCGGCCTTCGACTTTTTCTTCGTGCCGCCGCAGATGTCCTTCGCCGTCACCGACACCCAGTACCTGATGACCTTCGTGGTGATGTTGCTGGTGGCCGCCATCATCAGCCAGCTCACCGCCCGGCTGCGCTTCGCCGCCAATATCTCCACCTATCGCGAACGCCGCACCCGCGCGCTGTACGATCTGGGCCGCGAACTGGCCGGCGCGCTGACCGCCGCCCAGATCGTGGACACCGCCGTCGGCCGGCTGGAGCCGCTGTTCGCCGCCAAGGTCAACCTGTTCCTGCCCAATAGCGGCGACGAACTGCGCCTGGCCGGCGAAGACCGCGGCCATGCCGACATCGGCGTCGCGCAATGGGTTTACGATCATCAGCAGCCGGCCGGCCTCGGCACCAACACCCTGCCCGCCAACGCCGCGCTCTACGTGCCGCTGCGCGCGCCGATGCGCAACCGCGGCGTGATCGCGCTGCTGCCGGAAGTCACCGATCAGGCCTTTCTGCCGGAACAGCAAAGACTGCTGGAAACCTGCGCCGCCCAGATCGCGCTGGCGCTGGAGCGCGTGCATTACGTGGAAGTGGCGCAGGACGCCATCGTGGCGATGGAGTCCGAGCGGCTGCGCAACAGCGTGCTGTCCGTGGTGTCCCACGATCTGCGCACACCGCTGACCACCATGGCCGGCCTGTCCGAGCGGCTGTGCTCGCCCAATGTGGACGACGATCAGCGCGCCGAGATCGCCGCCGCCATCCAGGACGAAGCGCTGCGCATGAACAAGCTGGTGACCAATCTGCTGGACATGGCGCGGCTGCAATCCGGCGTCAAGCTGAACAAGGAATGGCAGATGCTGGACGAGGTGGTGGGCAGCGCGCTGCGCGCCGCCGAACGCGGCCTGCGCGGCCGGGAACTGAAGCTGGAACTGGACCCGGACCTGCCGGTGCTGGAATACGACGCCGTGCTGCTGGAGCGGGTGCTGGTCAACCTGCTGGAAAACGCCGGCAAATACACGCCGCCGGGCAGCCGCATCACGCTGGCGGCGCGGCGCGAAGGCGCGGAGGTGCTGGTGTCGGTCAGCGACGACGGCCCCGGCCTGCCGCCCAATATGGAACAGCGCGCCTTCGACAAATTCTCGCGCGGTGCGGCGGAGTCCAGCACCCCCGGCGTGGGGCTGGGCCTGGCGATCTGCCGCTCCATCGTGGAAATCCACGGCGGCCGCATCAGCGCGCGCAACCGCTCGCCGCACGGAGCGGAATTCCGCTTCAGCCTGCCGGCCGGTCAAGCGCCGGCGCTGCCGCCGGATGAGACGCCCTAACTCAAAAGAAAACCATGACCATGCAAGACGCACCGATCAGCATCGTCGTCATTGAAGACGAGAAACCGATACGCCGCTTTCTGAGCACGGCGCTGGAAGAAGAAGGCCTGACCGTCCACGAGGCGGAAACCGGCAAGCAAGGCCTGATCGAAGTGGCCACCCGCAAGCCGGACCTGGTGATCCTGGACCTGGGCCTGCCGGACATGAACGGCCAGGACACCATCAAACAGCTGCGCGAATGGACCGATCTGCCCATCCTGGTCTTGTCCGCGCGCACCCAGGAAACCGAGAAGGTGGCCGCGCTGGACGCCGGCGCCGACGACTATCTGACCAAGCCCTTCGGCGTGGCCGAATGCCTGGCGCGCGTCCGCGTGCTGCTGCGCCGCCGCACCCACGGCAGCGCCGCCGCGCAACAAGTGTTCCAGTTCGGCGACATCAAGGTGGACCTGGTCAACCGGCAGGTGGCCAAGGCGAAAACGGCGGTGCATCTGACGCCGATAGAGTACCGGCTGCTGTCCACCTTGATACGCAGCGCCGGCAAGGTGATCACCCATCGCGAGCTGCTGCTGGCGGTATGGGGGCCGTCGTTCTCTGAGCACAACCAGTATCTGCGCGTCTATATGGGCCATCTGCGGCAGAAGCTGGAAGACAATCCGGCGATGCCGCGCCACATCCTCACCGAGACCGGAGTCGGCTATCGGCTGGTGGAGGGCTGAGCGGACCGCCGCTTAGAAGCTGTTCATGGGGGCCAGGGCCGCGCGCAGCCGCTCACGCGCTGCGCCCCACCCCGTTCTCCACCGCGAACACCGCCGCCTGCACCCGGCTGCTGAGGCTGAGCTTCTTCAGGATGTTCTGCACATGGATCTTGACCGTGCTCTCGGCCAGATCCAGGCTGCGCGCGATTTCCTTATTGCTCTTGCCCTGAGCCAGAAAGCCGAGGATTTCGCGTTCGCGCGGGGTCAGCCGGTCCAGTTCCTGTTCCGCCGGCTCCACCGGCGCGGCCGCGCCGTGGCGGAACTGGGCCATCAGCTTGGCGGTCATCGAATCGCTCATCACCGATTCGCCGGCGGCGGCGCGCGCCACCGCCTGGGTCAGGAAGTCGGCGTCGATGTTTTTCAATAGATAGCCGCGCGCGCCGGCCTTCAAGGCCGCGGTCAGATCGTCGGCCTCCTCGGACACCGTCAGCATCACCACCGCCCGTTTGGGCTGGTCCTGCAGCATCAGGGTCAGCGCCTCCACGCCGGAAATGCCCGGCATGTTCAGGTCCAGCAACACCACGTCCGGGTCCAGCTGCTTGGCGAGCTTGACGCCCTCGGCGCCGTCGGCCGCCTCGCCGACAACGTCGAAAGCCGCCTGGCGCGCCAGCAAGGCCTTGATTCCGCTGCGGAACAAGGTGTGATCGTCCACCAGCAAAATGCGTATGGTCTGTTCAGACATCATCGAGTCCGGGTCTTTCGAATTCAGATATAGACAGTATGAGAGCTGTCTAGCCGCCGCGCCAGTGGCTCAAGCGGCCATGCGCCGCGCGCGCGGCAGCAGCAGGCTGACCAGGGTGCCCGCCTCCGGAGTGGATTCGATGTCCAGTTGCAGGCCGGCGCGCTGCGCGCGCTCCTGCATGATGGACAGGCCGAAATGGCCGTCGCCCTTGTTGCGCACGGTATCCAGATCGAAACCGACGCCGTTGTCCAGCACGCTGAGCACGAAGACCTCGCCGTCGTCGCTGAGGCTGACCGTGACCTGGCTGGCCTCGGCGTGCTTGCGCACATTGGACAGCGCCTCCTGCAAGATGAACAGGATCTGCAATTGCTGTTCCGGCATCAGCGGCGCGCCGGCTCCGGTGGAGCGCAGCTCCACCCGCATCCCGGTCTGCTTGCGGAATTTGTCCAGCAGGCTGCTCACCGCCTGGCTCAGGCTTTCCGACAATTTGGAACGGAAGTTGTTGAGCAGCTCGCGCACATCGTCGTAGCTTTCCTTGACCCCGGCCTCGAACAAGGCCAGCGTGTCGTCCACCAGGCCCGGGTCGCCGCTGTCCAGCGCCTGGCGCATGATCTGGGTTTGCAGATTCAGGAAGGACAGGCCCTGGGCGATGCTGTCGTGCAGGCCCTGGGCCACCAGATTGCGCTCCTCCAGCACCGCCAGTTCGCGCTCCTTGGCCGCCAGCCTCAGGTTTTCTATCGCCACCGCCAGGTGCTGGCCCAGCATCTCCAGTTGCCGCACCTGCTGCGGCGGCAGGATGCGCGCCTGTCGGAAATGCAGATTGAAAATGCCCAAGGTGCGGTTTTGCGTCGCCACCGGGAAGGCGCTGACCACGCGGAAGCCTTCGCGGCTGCACTGCTTGTCCGGCAGGCCGCGCATATTCTCCACCCGGCTCTCGGCCTTGGCGGCGGCTTCGCCGCACAGGCAGTCGCCCACTTTCAGGCAATGCTCTTCGCGCAGCAGCCCTTCCGGCAAGCCGTCGTCGGCCACCACGAACACCATGCCCTGGCCGTGATCGGTCAAGCGCACCGCGCCGCCGTCGGCGTCGAAGGCGCGCATCACCCGGGCGAGGAAGCCCTTGCACAGCGCTTCCAGCGGCTGGGATTGATTGCAGAAGGAGGTGATTTCGTACAACAGCGCCAATTCCTGGTTTTTCTGCTGCAGGCTGGCGGTCTTGCCGCGCACCCGCTCTTCCAGCGTGGCGTGGGATTCGGACAGACAGGCCGCCATCAGATTGAAGCCGGTGCTGACCTGGCCGAATTCGTCGTCGGTCTCCACCGGCACCCGCACGCTGTAATCGCCAGCCGCCAGCCGGCGTATGCCCTGGTGCAGCTTGTCCAGCGGCCGCAGCACGATCAACAGCATCAGATAAATCAGCGCGACGGTGCCCACCACCGCCATGCTGGCGAGCAAGAGCTGCAGCAGGCGCAGATAATCGGTGTTGCGCGCGTTGTAGGCCTCCATGCCGCTGACGAAGGTGTTGATGTCCGCCACGTAGAGCGCCACGCGCTCGGCGAAACGGGCGGCCTCCGCCGCGTTGTCGCCGGGCCGCGTCAGCGCGTCCTGCAACACCGGTTTCAGTTGCTCGCGCCACTGCGTTTCCACCTGGGTCAGCGCCTGCTGGATGTCCGCCTGACGCGGCACCAGCAGCGGGCGCGCCGGGTCGCCGCGGCGCAGCCGCTGCAAGATGGCTTCGTAATTGACCATGTCGCGGCGCAGCGCGTCGGCGCGCGCGCCGTCCTGGCCGCTAAGCTGCAAATCCAGCGCCAGCCGGGTGACGCGCATGCGCAGGCTGCCGGCGTCGTTGATCGCCGCCGCGCCGCCCTCCTGCTGCCAGGACAGCCACAGCGTGGCGCCGATGGAACCCAGCGCCACCAAGAGAAAAATCGCCAGCACGCCGACGATCTTGGCGCTGAGCCGCTGGCCCAGCGGGCCGCCCAGCACCGGGGACACGTTCAGCCGCATCGCCGTCGCCCTAGCCACCGGTCATCGACATGAAGCGCACCAGCTTTTTCGGCTTCTCGCTGAATTCATGTCGCTCCGGTTTCAGTTCTATCGCCGCGCGGATCGCCGCTTCCAGTTCGGCGTCGCTGACGCCGGCGCGCAGCAGAGGGCGCAACTCAAAGCTTTCTTCCTGGCCCAGACACATGTAGAGCGTGCCGTCCACGGACAGCCGCACCCGGTTACAGGTGGCGCAGAAATGTTGGGAAATGGGCGTGATCAGGCCCAGCGAGAAACCGCCGTCCCGGGTTTTCCAGTAGCGGGCCGGGCCGCCCCCCAGGGTGGCGGCCTGTTCGACCAGGTCGAATTCGGTTTGCAGCTGACGCAGCACCGGCTGCAAGTCCAGGTAACTGGCGGCGCGGCCGGTGTCGCCCATGGGCATGGCTTCGATCAGCCGCAGCACGAAGCCATGCTGGATACAGAAGGCGACCATGGCGCCGATGTCGGCGTCGTTGACGTCCTTCATCGCCACCATATTGATCTTGATCGGGGAAAAGCCGGCCTCCTTGGCCGCCATCAGCCCTTCCATCACCCGCGGCAGGCTGTCGCTGCCGGTGATGTCGTGCACGCAATCGCGGCGCAGCGAGTCCAGGCTGACGTTGACGCGGCTGACTCCGGCGGCGCGCAGCGCCTGGGCGTGGCGCGCCAGCTGAGTGGCGTTGCTGGTCAGCGACAGGTCGTTGAGGCCGGGCAGCGCGGACAGGCGCGCCGCCAGCTCCGGCAGATTGCGGCGCAGCAGCGGTTCGCCGCCGGTCAGCCGCAGCCGCCGCGTGCCCAGGCGCGCGAAAGCCGCCACCACGCGTTCTATCTCGTCGAAGGTCAGCCAGTTGGCCGGCTCTTCGAAGCCTTTGAAGCCTTTGGGCAGGCAGTAATTGCAACGCAAGTCGCAACGGTCGGTCACGGACAGACGCAGGTATTCGATGGAGCGCCCGAAGCGGTCGGTAAGCATGAGTTCCTCCATGGCAGCCAATGATACCGCTTAGTCGCAACCAAGTGGCCCGGCTGTCGCCGCCAATCTGATATTTCCTGATTCCATTTTACTAGCTAGCCCAACAATTCGCAGTCCAACCAAAGCACGCCGGCCCCTAGTCACTTGTGACTAGGGGCCGGCCGGCGAAATGCGAGCGCAGGATGAAGGGAACAGGCGCGTCCGGCGATCAGGAGCGACCCCGTGGTAAATCGGCGCTCAGGCGTGTTTGAACTTGTCCACCAGATCCACCAGCTCGCTGGCCGAGGCATTGAGGCGGTCGGACAAATCCGCCACCTCCTGCACCAAGCCGGAATTCTCCTCCGCCAGCGAGGCGATCACACTGATATTGTTGGCCACCTCGCCGCTAGCCGCGGTCTGCTGCGCCATCGCCACCGCGGTGCCCTGGCTCTTGGCCGCGGCTTCGCTGGCTTCCTGGTGGATTTCATCCAGGTCGTGCACGGTCTGCCCCACCAGCTCCAGGCCGGACTCCATGCGCTGGCGCGCCTCCTGCATGTGGTGGGCGGCGGTCTGAGTCTCGCCGCGGATATCCTCGATCAGCGATGTGATGTCCAGCGTCTCCTTGCCGGTGCGCTCGGCCAGTTTGCGCACCTCGTCCGCCACCACGGCGAAGCCGCGGCCCATCTCGCCGGCGCGCGCCGCCTCGATCGCCGCGTTCAAGGCCAAGAGATTGGTCTGGTCGGCGATCTCGCGGATGGCGGTGATGATGGAGCGGATGTCTTCGGACTTCTGCTGCAAGGATTCTATCCGGCCGCCGGCGTCGTCCAGCACCGTCGAGGTCTGATTCATCGCCTGCGTGGTGCTCCGCATGCGTTCGCGGCCGTCGCTGACGCTGCTCTGCATCTGCTGCGCCACGTTCAGCGACAGCCGGGTGTTGGCGCTGACCGACTCGATGCCCGCGCTCATCTCCTCCACCGCCGCGGCGATGCCGGCCGCCGACTGGCTCTGGGTTTCAGAAGCCTTGGCGGCGCGATGGGAAATCGCCAGCATCGCGTGCGCCGCCTCCACCAGGCTGTGGGCGTTGTGATTGACTTGGTTCAGGGTGCGGGCGAAGGCCTCCACCAAGTGGTCGAAAGCCTTGCCCATGCGCGCGATTTCATCGTGACCGCGGATGTCGGCGCGCGGCCTCAGGTCAAAATCCCGGCTCATCGAGGTCATCAGCAGTTCCAGCCGCTGCACCGGCACATGGATGCCGCGATAGATGGCGAAACCCAGGCCGCCCAGGGCCAGAATCACCAGGGCGGAGCCGCCCAGCGTCACCCACAGGTCGACGCGGGCCTGGGACACCTTGGCCGCCACCAGGCCGGCCAGATCGGACAGCAGCTTGTCCTGCAGCGTTTTCAGCGCGCCGATGCGCTGGGTCGCCGCCTGAAACCACGCCGCCGGCGCCACGCCTGCCGGCTGGCCCAGGGCCTGGCCCAAGAGTTTGTCGCGCAGCGCCTGCAAGGCCTTGGCCTCGTCGCCGCCTTCCACCGCGTCCATCTGGGCGCGCAGCGTATCGTCCGCCATCAGCCGCAGCTGTCCGGCGCAGGCGTCCTGCTTGGCCTTGAGGCCCACCGCCTGGGCAAAGCCTTTTTGATCGAACACGCCGCCGTTGAGCACGCCGTTGACGTAGCCGCGCTCGCGGCCGGCGAACTCCTTCTCGCATTGCAGGCTGAGCAAGGCCGCGGTGCTGCGTAGCAGATCGCCGTCGCTATTGGCCTGCGCCAGCTTGGCGATCAGGCCGATCAGGGCGTCGATGCGGCCGGAATAGGCGGCGAAGGCCTCGGCCGCCGGCGTCGCGCGTTTTTCCACGCTGTCGCGCAGCTGGGGCAGACCGTCCAGCTGACTGCTCAGGGCGGACAGATCGCCGGCCAGGCTGCTGGCGGCGTGATTGGCCGCCTCGTCGCGGAAGGCGGCCAGGTCCTTGTCGCTGACCGCGCGCGCCTGCTGCAAGGGCGGCGGCAAGCCGGCGGCCTGGCCGCTGAGGAAGCCGTTGCTCAGGCCGCGTTCGGTCTGCAAATCGTGGATCAACTGGCTGGAACGCGCCGCCACCTGGATCAGGCGATCCGAGCGTTGCAGTTCCGACAGGGTCTGGAAGCGATCGACGGCCAGCACCGAGGCGAGGCCGATCAGGGCGGCGGAAAATGGCAGCAGCAGCAATAGCAGCTTGCTGGCGAGGGATAGCCTGGACAGCATGGCGGGCTCCGATCTCTATCGACTGTTTCTCTTGATTTTCCATGACAATGGAAACCAACATCCATCAATATAGATCAAGCCCGGCTCATGCTGAATACTGCAATGGGTTTAATGCCAATGGCCGGCTGGACAGCCGCGGCGGCTCAGCAACGGCCTTTCTTGGCCTGGCCCGGCGGGCAGAAATAGCCTTTGTCGCGATGATGGCGATGGCGGTGCTTGCGATAGCGGCGGCCGTCGTCGTCGCGGCGTTCCGACGCCGCCGGCTTGCCGTAGTCGTGGCCGATGGCCGCGCCGGAAGCGCCGCCCACCGCGCCGCCGATGATGGCGCCGTTGCGGCCGCCCACCGCCTCGCCCACTGCCGCGCCGGCCGCGCCGCCCAGCGCGCCGCCAACGATGGTGGAGGTGTCCGCCAGGGCGGTGGAGGCCAAACCGGCCAGGCTCAGCGATAAGATGACAAGTGCGCGTTTCATGCGGCTAACTCCTGAATTTAAACGGATGAGGCAGCTTAACCGTTTGGTTGACAGCCGGCTGTTTCGAATTGTTAGGAATTGTTCTCTCTTGTTATCGCTTCACAACTTATCGAATTTATATGTAGCCGGACGGCATGAAAAACGGCGGAGCATCCAAAGATGCCCCGCCGCGACCTCATGCTGAATCTTGGCAAACCCGCCGGATCAACCCCGCGGCCGCACCAGCTGCCAGGCCCGGCCCAGATAGGTCACCGCGCCGAAGCCGCTCCACACGTGCACCAGACGGGTGAACGGGAAGATCACGAACAAGCTCATGCCCATGAACAAGTGCGCCTTGAACACCGGCGAGGCGCCGACGATGAAGATGGCCGCATCGCCGCGCAGGGTGACGATGTGCTGGGCCCAGCTCATCAGCAACACCATCTCGTGGCCGTCCAGATGCTGCGCCGACACCGCGATGGTGCTGAGGCCCAGCAGCAAGGTGGCCAGAATCCACAGCAACACCAGCTTGTCGCGCCAGGTGGTGTTGGCCGCCAGCCGGTCGCAAGTGAAGCGGCGGTGCAGCAAGATCAGGATGCCGATCAGGCACAGGCCGCCCATGATGCCGCCGGCCGTCATCGCGAACACTTGCTTGAAGCTGTGGCTGACGCCCAGCGCGTCCCATACCGCCACCGGCGTCAACAGGCCCACCAGATGGCCGAAGAACAGGCCGATGATGCCGAGGTGGAACAGGATGTTGCCCAGCCGCAGCTGGCCGCGGTACAGCAGTTGCGAGGATTCGCTCTTCCAGCTGTATTGCTCGCGGTCGAAGCGGATCAGGCTGCCCAGCAGGAACACCGCCAGCGCGATGTAGGGGTAGATGCCGAATACGAATTGGTGCAGATAGTTCATGTTGCTCTCCTGGCAGCGGGATTCAGCCCTGCGGCCGCTGCGGGTAAAAGTTCACCGGAGCGATGGCCGGCCGCGCCGGCTTCAGCAGCGGCTCCACGCCGTCCGCGCCGGGGCCGAAGGTCTCCAGCATCTCGTCCATGTCGCGTACCGGCGGCACGGTCAGCGCTTCCGGCTCCACCGGCGACAGCAGCACCAGCCCCTGCAGCACGCCGGCGTAGTGGGAATGGCTGTCGGCCAGCTTGCCGGCCACGTGGGCGATCACATGCACCGCGTCGGAGAGCAGCCGGGCGGCCTCCTCCGGCTGGCACTGCGCCAGGAACTCCAGGAACAGCGGCAGATAGTCCGGCAGCTCGTTCGCCGCCGGCTCCAGGCCCTGGGCCTGGTATTCGGCCAGCAGATCCACCATGGCCTGGCCGCGGGCGCGGTCCTCGCCGTGGATATGCTCGAACAGATGCAGCGAATGGCTGGGGTTGCGATCGAAGGTCTGCACATAGCGTTCTTGCAGCGTGATCAGATCCTCGCCCTCCAAGGACAGCAGCAAGGGCTCCAGTAGCCGGGCGATGCGCGGCTCGGCCGCCACCTCGGCGCGGATGTCGTCCGCCGCCGCGATCAGATCCGGCTCCGGGTAGCACAGCAGCGCCGATAAGGCCTGATAGATGCGCATGGCGTTCTCCTTCACTGACCGGAATTGGACTTGCGGTCGCGCCGCATGTCGTGGAACACGATGGGGGTGGCCTTCTTCTTGCCGAACAAGCTGGCCTCGGACTCGCCGCCGGAGCAGCCGTTGCCGAAGGTGAAGCCGCAGGACGCCTTGTCCTCGAAGGTGTTTTCCACCAGCTCCTTGTGGCTGGACGGAATCACGAAGCGGTCTTCGTAATTGGCGATGGCCATCACCTGATACATCTCCTCCACCTGGGCCGGGTTCAGATGCGTGCCCTTGAGGGTGGCGGGGTCCGACACCTTCTCCACGCTCTTCTTGCGCATATAGCGCCGCATCGCCACCATGGTTTCCAGCGCCTTCACCACCGGCTCTTCCTTGCCGGCGGTCAGCAGATTGGCCAGGTACTGGATGGGGATGCGCAGATCCTTGACGTCCGGGATGATGCCGTTCTCGCCGATCAGGCCGTTTTCCATCGCGGACTGGATGGGAGACAGCGGCGGGATGTACCACACCATGGGCAGGGTCCGGTATTCCGGGTGCAGCGGGAAAGCCACTTTCCACTCCATCGCCATCTTGTAGACCGGGGAGCGCTGCGCGGCGTCGATCCAGCTTTGCGGAATGCCCTGCTTCTGCGCCTCGGCGATCACTTCCGGCGCGTTCGGGTCCAGGAACACGCCCAGCTGCGCCTCGTACAGGCTCTTCGGGTCTTCCACCGCGGCGGCTTCGTCTATCTTGTCGGCGTCGTACAAGAGCACGCCCAGGTAGCGGATGCGGCCGACGCAGGTTTCCGAGCACACCGTCGGCTGGCCGCCCTCGATGCGCGGGTAGCAGAAGGTGCACTTCTCGGCCTTGCCGGAGGTCCAGTTGTAATAAATCTTCTTGTACGGGCAGCCGGACACGCACATGCGCCAGCCGCGGCATTTGTCCTGATCGATCAGCACGATGCCGTCGTCTTCGCGCTTATAGATGGAGCCGGACGGACAGGAGGCGACGCAGGCCGGGTTCAGGCAGTGTTCGCACAGGCGCGGCAGATACATCATGAAGGTGTTCTCGAAAGCCGAGTACATTTCCTTCTGGATGCCCTCAAACAGGGCGTCCTTGCTGCGCTTGGAGAATTCGCCGCCCAAATCGTCCTCCCAGTTCGGGCCCCATTCGATCTTGTTCATCTTCTTGCCGGTCAGCACCGACACCGGCCGCGCGGTGGGCGGCGTCTTCATCTCCGGCGCGTTCTGCAGATGTTCGTAGTCGTAGGTGAACGGCTCGTAGTAATCGTCTATCGCCGGCATATTGGGGTTGGCGAAGATATTGCCCAGGATTTTCAGCCGGCCGCCCTGGCGCGGCTCCAGCTTGCCATTGGGCTTGCGCACCCAGCCGCCCTTCCACTTCTCCTGGTTTTCCCATTCCTTGGGATAACCGATGCCGGGCTTGGTTTCCACATTGTTGAACCAGGCGTATTCGACGCCGTCGCGGCTGGTCCAGACGTTTTTGCAGGTGACCGAACAAGTGTGGCAGCCGATGCACTTGTCCAGATTCAACACCATGCCGATTTGAGCGCGGATTTTCATTGTTGCTCTCCTGCCGGACTATCCATCCAGTCCACTGAGTTCATCTTGCGCACCACCACGAATTCGTCGCGGTTGGCGCCCACGGTGCCGTAGTAGTTGAAGCCCCAGGACAGCTGCGCGTAGCCGCCTATCATGTGGGTGGGCTTGGTCACCGTGCGGGTCACCGAGTTGTGGATGCCGCCGCGCTTGCCGGACACTTCCGCGCCCGGCACGTTCACGATCTTCTCCTGAGCGTGGTACATCATCGTCATGCCCTGCGGCACCCGCTGCGACACCACGGCGCGGGCGGTCAGCGTGCCGTTGGCGTTGAACACCTCGATCCAGTCGTTGTCCACGATGCCGGCCTTCTTGGCGTCGTCCTCGGACAGCCACACGTTCGGGCCGCCGCGGCTCAGCGTCAGCATGCGCAGATTGTCGGAATAGGTGCTGTGGATGCCCCACTTCTGGTGCGGGGTCAGGAAGTTCAGCACCAATTCGTGATTGCCGTTGCCGTGCTTGCCCAGCACCGCCTGGGTGGTTTTCAGATCCACCGCCGGCTTGTACACGCACAGGCCTTCGCCGAAGGCGCGCATCCACTGGTGATCCTGGTAGAACTGCTGGCGGCCGGTGATGGTGCGCCAGGGAATCAGCTCGTGCACATTGGTGTAGCCGGCGTTGTAGCTGACTTCTTCGCTTTCCAGGCCGGACCAGGTGGGCGAGGAAATGATCTTGCGCGGCTGCGCCTGCACGTCGCGGAAGCGGATGCTGTCGTGCTCGCGCGGCTTGGCCAGATGGGTGTGGTCGCGGCCGGTGATCTTGGACAGCGCGTCCCAGGCCTTCACCGCCACGTGGCCGTTGGTTTCCGGCGCCAGGGTCAGAATCATCTCGGCGGCGTCGATCGCGGTTTCCAGCTTGGGCTGGCCCTTGCCGGCGCCCTGGCTCGCCACCTGGTTCAGGCCGCGCAGGATGTCCACCTCATGGCCGGTTTTCCAGTTGATGCCCTTGCCGCCGTTGCCGGCTTTTTCCAGCAAGGGGCCGATGGTGGTGAACTTGTCGTAGATCGCGCCGTAGTCGCGCTCCACCACCGTCATCTTGGGCATGGTCTTGCCCGGCACCGGCTCGCACTCGCCTTTTTTCCAGTCCTTGGGATCGAAGGGCTGGCCCAGTTCTTCCGGGGTGTCGTGCATCAGCGGGGTCAGCACCAAGTCCTTTTGCACGCCCAGATAGTCCTTGCCCAGCTCGGACAGTTTCTTGGCGAAGCCCTTGTAGATCTCCCAGTCGGTGCGGGACTGCCACAAGGGCTGCACCGCTTCGGACAGAGGGTGGATGAAGGGGTGCATGTCCGAGGTGTTGAGGTCGTCCTTCTCGTACCAGGTGGCGGTGGGCAGCACGATATCGCCGTACAAGCAGGTGGTGGACATGCGGAAGTCCAGCACCACCAGCAGGTCCAGCTTGCCTTCCGCCGCCGGGCGCACGGTGATTTCGGTCGGCTTGATGCAGTCGTCTTCCGAATTCAGCACCGCGTTCTGGGTGCCCAGCAGGTATTTGAGGAAGTATTCGTGGCCCTTGCCGGAGCTGCCCAGGATGTTGGAACGCCACACGAACATATTGCGCGGGAAGTTCTGCGGGTTGTCCGGGTCGTTGCAGGCCAGGTCCAGCTTGCCGGACTTGAGGCCGTCCACCACGTAGGCGGCGGCGTCCTGGCCGGCGGCGGCCGCGGCGCGGGTCACCTCCAGCGGGTTGGCGGACAGCTGCGGCGCGGACGGCAGCCAGCCCATGCGCTCGGCCTTGGCGTTGTAATCGATCAGCGCCATGCCGGCCATGCGGCCGTCGGCGGTGGGCGCCAGGATTTCGCCTACGCCCAGTTTTTCATGCCGCCACTGGCTGGTGTGGGCGTAGAAGAAGCTGGTGCCGTTCATCTGCCGCGCCGGGCGGTTCCAGTCACCGGCGAAGGCCAGCGGCGCCCAGCCGGTTTGCGGACGCAGTTTTTCCTGGCCCACATAATGGCACCAGCCGCCGCCGGACTGGCCGATACAGCCGCAGAGCATCAACATATTGATGATGCCGCGGTAGGTCATGTCCATGTGGTACCAATGGTTCAGCGCCGCGCCGACGATGACCATGGATTTGCCCTGGGTCTGATCGGCGTTCTGCGCGAACTCGCGCGCCACCTGGATCACCAGTTCCGGCTTCACGCCGGTGTGCTTCTGCTGCCAGGCCGGGGTGTAGGGCACGTCGTCCATGTAGTCGACGGCGACGTTGCCGCCGCCCAGGCCGCGGTCTATGCCGTAGTTGGCCGCCATCAGGTCGAACACCGTGGCCACCAGGGTTTCGCTGCCGTCGGCCAGACGGATGCGCTTGGCCGGCACATTGCGGGTCAGCAGTTCATCGTGCTCGGCGCCGAAGTAAGGGAAGCCCACGCCCACCACCGCGTCGCTTTCTTTGATCAGCGACAGCTTGGCGGACACCTCGCGGCCGTTGCCGCCGTCCTTCTGCTCCAGGTTCCACTTGCCGGCCTTGCCCTCGGCCTGGCCCCAACGGAAGCCGATGGAGCCGTTGGGCGCGACGATGTCGCCGCTGGCTTCGTCGATCAGCAGGGTTTTCCAGTCCGGGTTGTTGTCTTCGCCCAAGCCGCCTTCCAGATGGGAGGCGCGCAGGAAGTAGTCCGGAATGTAGCGCTCGCCGTCTTGCTTCAGCGCCACCAGCATCGGCATGTCGGTATAGCGGCGGATGTAGTCGGTGAAGTAGCCGGACGGATTATCGAGGTGGAATTCCTTGAAGATCACATGGCCCATCGCCATTGCCATCGCGGCGTCGGTGCCCTGCTTGGGCGCCATCCAGATGTCGCCGAACTTGGCCATTTCGCCAAAGTCGCTGGACACCGCCACCGTCTTGGTGCCCTTGTAACGCACCTCGGTATAGAAGTGGGCGTCCGGGGTGCGGGTCATCGGCACATTGGAGCCCCACACCATCAGATAGGTGGAGTTGTACCAGTCCGCGGATTCGGCCACGTCGGTCTGCTCGCCCCAGGTCTGCGGGCTGGCCGGCGGCAAATCGCAATACCAGTCGTAGAAGGACAGCGGCACCCCGCCGATCAGGCTGAGGTAGCGGCTGCCGGCGGCGTAGGACACCATGGACATCGCCGGAATCGGCGAGAAGCCCACCACGCGGTCCGGACCGTATCGCTTGATGGTAAAGGCGTTGGCGGCGGCCACGATCTCATTGGCCTCGTCCCAGCTGGCGCGCACGAAACCGCCCTGGCCGCGCTTGGACTTGTACTGCTTGGCCAGTTCCGGCGTCTGGCTGATCTTTTCCCAGGCCTCCACCGGGCTCAGGGTCTGGCGCGCCTCGCGCCACAATTTGGCCAGCCGGCCGCGGATCATCGGGTATTTGACGCGCTGGGCGGAGTAGACGTACCAGCTATAGGACGCGCCGCGCGGACAGCCGCGCGGTTCGTGATTGGGCAGGTCCGGCCGGGTGCGCGGGTAATCGGTCTGCTGGGTTTCCCAGGTGATCAGGCCGTTCTTCACATACACCTTCCAGCTACAGGAGCCGGTGCAGTTCACGCCGTGGGTGGAACGCACCACCTTGTCGTGCTGCCAGCGCTGGCGGTAGGCGTTTTCCCAACCGCGATCCTCGTTGACGACGGCGCCGTGACCATTGGCAAAGGTGGAGCGGGTCTTGCCCAGGAAATTCAAACGGTCGAGAAAGTGACTCATCTTGCCTCCAAATATCGGGGTCCGCGCCGCACGGGCCGGCGGCTCCAGCCACCGGGGGAAACGGACCTTTTCACTTGATTGCAAGCTTAGAACGCGGCGGCAAGCGCCGACATTCGCCGAAGGTTGGCGCGTGGCGGCGCATTGGCACTAGTCACGGTTAGTACTTTGGCGAGACGGACTAGCCAGAAAGAACTAGTGGCGATATTCGACCCTTGCCGCCGAAAAATAAAATGTTATAACATAACAAAAACTGCGAACAGCCAAAGGCCTTCGCCACCCGCATCGCCCTCACTTAATCGGACCCCATGCCATGACGCCCACGCCCTCCTCCTCCGCCGCGCTAGACGCCAGACTGCCGGTCACCGTGCTGTCCGGCTTCCTCGGCGCCGGCAAGACCACCTTGCTCAACCACATCCTCAACAATCGCGAGGGCCGCCGCGTGGCGGTGATCGTCAACGATATGAGCGAGGTCAATATCGACGCCGCCCTGGTGCGCGAAGGCGGCGCCGCGCTGTCGCGCACCGAGGAAAAGCTGGTGGAGATGAGCAATGGCTGCATCTGCTGCACCCTGCGCGAAGACCTGCTGCTGGAAGTGTCGCGGCTGGCGGACGAAGGCCGCTTCGATCAGCTGGTGATCGAATCCACCGGCATCGCCGAGCCGCTGCCGGTGGCGGAAACCTTCACCTTCGCCGACGAGCAGGGCCGCAGCCTGGCCGACTCCGCGCGGCTGGATACCATGGTCACCGTGGTGGACGCCTGTCACTTCCTGCGCGACTACGCCTCGCGCGATCAACTGCGGCAACGCGGCGAATCCCTGGGCGAGGCCGACGAGCGCACGGTGGCGGACCTGTTGATCGAACAAGTGGAGTTCTGCGACGTGATCGTGCTCAACAAGACCGATCTGATCGACGCCGCGGACAAGGAACGGCTGGCCGGCATCCTGCGCCAGCTCAACCCGCGCGCCCGCATCGTCGAAGCCCGCTTCGGCCAGGTGCCGCTGGACGCGGTGCTCAACACCGGCCTGTTCGACTTCGACGCCGCCGCCGACGCCCCCGGCTGGCTCAGCGAGCTGCGCGGCGAGCACACGCCGGAAACCGAGGAATACGGCATCGCCAGCTTCGTCTACCGCGCGCGCCGCCCCTTCCATCCGCAGCGCTTCTTTGAACTGGCGCAGCGGGAATGGCCGGGCGTGCTACGCTCCAAGGGTTATTTCTGGCTGGCCAGCCGCCCGGCCCACGCCCAGCTGTGGTCTCAGGCCGGCGCGGTGTGCCGCCACGAACTGGCCGGCCAGTGGTGGGCCGCCACCCCGCGCGAACACTGGCCGCAGGACGAAGACAGCCTGCGCCAGATCGAAAGCCACTGGCGGGACGGCATCGGCGACGCGCGCCAGGAACTGGTGTTGATCGGCATCGCCATGAACGAAGCCGAACTGCGCCGTCAATTGGACGCCTGCCTGCTGGACGAGGCCGAAATGGCCGCCGGTCCGGCCGCCTGGGCGCTGCTGCCGGACCCCTTCCCGCCGCTGGAAACCCTTGCCGAGGACGCTGCATGAACGCCCCACTGCCCGATATCGCGCGCAGCGGCGCCGCCGCCGCGCTGCTGCCCTTGAACTGGGTGGGCATGGACGGCATCGCGCTGCCGCTGCGGCTGGCGGACGCCGCCCACGGCTGCGTCGCCGCCCGCGCCAGCGTGCAAGTCAACCTGCCCCGGCCGGCGATCAAGGGCATCCACATGTCCCGGCTCTACCGGCTGCTGCAGCCCCACGCCGACGCCGCGCCGCTGAGCCCGGACGCCCTAAGTCGGCTGCTGCGGGCTATGGCGGACAGCCACGCCGACTGCGGCAGCGACGCCGCCCGCGCGGAATTCCGCTTCGAACTGCTGTGCCAGCGCCCGGCGCTGGCCACGCCGGGCCTGTCCGGCTGGAAGGCCTACCCGGCCGCGCTGGGCGCCGAACTCGATGGCGACGGCTGCCGACTGTGGGCCGAAGTGGAAATCGCCTACTCCTCCACCTGCCCCTGCTCCGCCGCGCTGGCGCGGCGGCTGATCGCCGACGCCTTCCGCCAACAGGAGCGCGCGGCCACGCCGGACGCGGTCTACGACTGGCTGCTGGAACACGCCACCCTGGCCACCCCGCACAGCCAGCGCAGCCAGGCGCGGCTGCGCTTCGACATCCCCGCCGACGCCGCCGGCTGGGAGCTGGCGATGCGCATAGACCTGGCCGAACAAGCGCTGGCCACCCCGGTGCAAACCGCGGTCAAGCGCGCCGACGAACAAGCTTTCGCCGCCCTCAACGGCGCCAATCTGATGTATGTGGAAGACGCCGCGCGCCGGCTGCAAGCGGCGCTGGCCGGCCACGGCCTGAGCCGGGTCGACGTCCGCCACCAGGAAAGCCTGCACCCGCACGACGCGGTGGCGGCCAGCCAACTCTCATAAGCTATCCACGATCTCGCGAGCAAGAGCGAGACAAGGCGAGAACAGCTGAAAAAGCGGAATGTACATTCGGTACCTGAGCATTTCGAAGATGTTCTCAACGCCGTATCGCCGCAGCGCAGCAGATCGTGAACACTCTCTCAGGGAGCAGCGCTTGATACGCAAAAACCCCTCCGGCCACCTGCCGGTGATCGCCGAATCCGCCTACGTCGACAAGACCGCCATCCTCTGCGGCAAGATCATCGTCCACGACCATGTCTTCATCGGCCCCTACGCGGTGATCCGCGCCGACGAAGTGGACGCCAACGGCGAGATGGAAGCCATCGTCATCGGCCCCCACTCCAATATCCAGGACGGCGTGGTCATCCACTCCAAGGCCGGCGCCGCCGTCGCCATCGGCGCGCACACCTCCATCGCCCACCGCTCCATCATCCACGGCCCCTGCGCCGTGGGCGAACGCGTCTTCGTCGGCTTCAACAGCGTGCTGTTCAACTGCCGCGTCGGCGACGGCTGCGTGGTGCGCCACAACGCGGTGGTGGACGGCTGCGAACTGCCGGCCGGCTGCTACGTGGCCTCCACCGAACGCATAGGCGCGGCCAGCGACACCGCACGCCTGCCCAAGGCCAGCGTGTCCGCCGCCGAATTCTCCGAAGACGTGCTGCGCGCCAATAGCGAACTGGTACGCGGCTACAAAGCGCTGCAAAACGAGTTCTGAATGAGCGACATCCTGATCCGCAACGCCCGCCTGGTCAGCGACGGCCGCGAGTGGGAAGCCGACCTGCGCGTCGGCAACGGCCGCATCCGCCGCATCGATGCCAGCCTGCCCGGCCGCCCCGGCGACATCGACATCGACGCCGCCGGCCAATGGCTGCTGCCCGGCATGATCGACGACCAAGTCCACTTCCGCGAACCCGGCGCGCCGCACAAGGGCAGCATCGCCAGCGAATCCCGCGCCGCGGTGGCCGGCGGCGTCACCAGCTTCATGGACATGCCCAACACCCGGCCGGCCACCACCTGCCTGGACGCGCTGGCGGACAAGGAAAGCCGCGCCGCCGCCGGCTCGGTGGCCAATTACGGCTTCCACCTGGGCGCCACCCGCCACAATCTGGCGCTGATCGCCGCGCTGCCGCCCAACCGCGCCGCCGGCGTCAAAGTGTTCATGGGCGCCAGCACCGGCGACCTGCTGCTGGACGACCCGGCCGCGCTGGAACGGCTGTTCGCCGCTTGCCCGCTGCCCATCCTCACCCACTGCGAACACACGCCGCGCATCCGCGAGCGCGAAGCCGCCTGGCGGCTGCGCTTCGGCGACGACATCCCGCCGGACCAGCACCCTCTGATCCGCGACGCCGAAGCCTGCTACCAATCCACCCGGCTGGCGGTGGAGCTGGCGCAACGCCACGGCAGCCAGCTGCACGTGCTGCACCTGAGCAGCGCGCGCGAACTGGAGCTGTTCCGGCCCGGCCCCGTCGCCGGCAAGCGCATCACCGCCGAAGCCTGCGTCCACCACCTGCTGCTGGACGACGGCGACTACGCCCGCCTGGGCCACCTGATCAAATGCAATCCGGCGATCAAAAGCCGCGCCGACCGCGACGCGCTGCGCCAGGCGCTGCGCGACGGCCGCATCGACCTGATCGGCACCGATCACGCGCCGCACGCCTGGGAGGAAAAACAGCAGCCCTACGCCCAGGCCCCGGCCGGCCTGCCGCTGGTCCAGCACGCGCTGCCGGCGCTGCTGGAACTGGTGGCCGACGGCGAACTGACGCTGCCGCAACTGGTGGACAAGACCAGCCACGCGGTGGCCACCCGCTTCGCCATCGCCGAACGCGGCTATCTGCGCGAAGGCTATTGGGCCGATCTGACGCTGGTGGAACGCCTGCCCGCGCCGCGCCCGGTCTGCCGCGACGCCCTGCTGGCTCATTGCGGCTGGACCCCCTTCCCGCATCTGGCCTTCCGCCACGCGGTCAGCGCCACCATCGTTTCCGGTCAATTGGCTTGGTTCCAGGGCCGCATCCAGCCGGACTGCCAGGGCCTGCCGCTGCGGTTTGTGCGCTGAGGGCCGGTTCAAGACCGGCTGTCGGCGGGCTCCCGAAGCCGCTGCCGGTGGGTATCGCCGATGGCTCCACCCACCCTACGGACTAACGCCTCGCGCAGCGTCCCCTGGGTAGGGTGGGTGGAGCGCAGCGATACCCACGCGGAGAAAGCCGACGGCCCTATCCTAGCCACACGACGGCTGACAGAATCGGTTGGCAAGCCAGGCGGATACCTCAAGACAACGCAGAATGGAGGCGGCAGACGCCTAACAGGGTTGACAGACCGGCATATCGGAACCGGCAGCCCGTGAGAGCTCCCCGCCAGCGCCCGCCATTAACACTTATGCCGATACCGACCATTCCGCGCGATAGCATGGCGAAAAGGGTTGGCTAAACGGCCAAATACGTCAAGCCAAGGCGGTTTAATTGAAACCGCATCGCCATTCCACCCCCTCCCCTCAATAAAAACCCACGGCCAATAAAATGCCACCCACATTTAAATACCAATCCGTCACGGCAATAGAAACAACGATAAAGTTCTTATAAAACCATCTTTATTTAATACTTTCCTAAAAAACAATTTAACAATCAAAATCAATGACATAGAACTGTAATTATTTACCATTGACCTCAAAAAACAAACACCGGAATACTGTAAATATAAAATTCAATCATTTACAAAAATGATCACAACAATGGCTCGCTCGCTTCATTCCATCACTTAGGAGCGCCATATGCGATTGTATAAAAGCCTTGCCCTTGCCGCGGGCCTGATGCCCTTATTGTCCGCGTGCGAAACTGACGAAGCCAGCCCCTTTTCCGCCGGATCGGTACAGACCGCCAGTTTCAAACAGGCCGCCAGTTCCGTCATCAAAACCGACTTCGAAATTTTCAAGCAATGCGCGGACAACTGCATTCTCTCGCCGGCGGAACCGGGTAAATTCATCAGCACCTCATTGCCGCTGCAAATCACCCCGTCGCCAGACGAAAGCGTGCTGTATTACTCGATGTTCGTGCAAGACCGTCTCATCGCCGCGGCCAATAATAGCGCCACCATCAAGATCGACGACTTCGCCAAGGTCCGGATCAACGACGGCCAAAGCACCGGCCACGCGCCGGGCACTTTGACCATTGAACTGGCAGCCCCGGACGGCAAGGTCAAGACATTCACCCATAAGCGCCGCACCGAATGGTTCACGCTGAATTGGGTGGTGCCCATCGGCAAAGACGCGCCCACCAGCATCAAGCTGTTCATCATGGACATGGACAGCAATAAGAAGATCGTCGATCACTCGCCGCTGTACAGCGTGGACCTGGACAACGCCGCGCTGGCGCGCTGGCCGGACAAGGCCAAGCTGGCGTTCAGCTCCGCCAATCCAAGAAACGACATCATCCTGTCTTGGCCGGGCGTGGGCTACACCGCCGCGCCCACGCAGCACAACCGGCAAAAGCGCTGGAGCGAATGGCATAGCGGCGTCCTGCTGTGCTGGCTGGACCCGCTGGACGCCATCTACAACTATGTCACCCAAAACCGCTGCCAGTTGAACAAGACCTGGGAAGGCAAGCTGTACCAGGTGGTGGCCGGCAAGCCGCAGATCAACGAATTCAAACCGCTGGCCAAAGCGCCCATCCAGCACCGGGTGCACTTCAGCAAGGAAAACGCCTTGGGCGCGCTGTCCGCCCACCGCGTCTGCGGCATCCCGCTGGAATCCCTGGCCCGCAGCCGCCAGCCCAGAGGATGGGAAGAGCTGTCCGCTTGCGGCTTCCGGGTGGAAAACATCGTCGGGCTGTACATCGCCACCCGGCTGTCCTTCGACCGTTTCCGCCAGGTGGTCGATGACTTGATCCATTCCCGCCCGGTCAGCGGCGCGCAAGATCCGGAGGCGCTGGAGCAATTGGGCACCGCGGTGCGCGAAACGCCGGAACTGGCCCGCGAAGGCCTGGCCGAGGCGGAAGCGCGCTTGAACGCCTATCGCGCCAACCACGCCGGCGCCAGCGCCGACGACGCGCAAAGAGCGGACGTGCTGTCCCTGACTTGCCCGGCCGACAGCGAGCCTTGCGCCGCCGCCAACGCCGACGGCGCTCACGTCAACCGCGAGTACCACCCCGGCTCAAGCTTCTTCGCGCAGGGCGAGCCGGTGGAATTCCTCGCCAACGGCACCACCGGCAACTGGAGCCAGGAGCGCCTGCTGGCCACCCACCAGCGGCTGCTGGACCAGGGCTATGTCTTCGCCGGCTATCACGGCGGCTCCCGCGCCGCCGCCACAAGCATCGTCACCGCCGGCATCACCCGCCGTTCCCAGGATCTGCAGCCGATCTGGCGCGGCCTCTATATCGCCGGCGATCCGAACGTCGCCTACGGCTACGCGCTGGACAACGACTCCGGCGCCACCGGCATCATGATGCGCGTCTACGTGCCCAGAACCGCCCTCTCCCGCCTGTTCCGCACCAGCCAGCCGCTCAGCGACGAGGCCGCGGCGCTCAGGGAGATCAGCCGCTTACTCGGCCGCAACGTCACCTTGAACAGCCTCTTGGGCTATGAGTCGATCACCGGGCCGCAAGACCCCGGCGAAGCGGATGAAACCATTCTGGGCTGGGATCTGGCGGAACACGCGGTGGCGATTCCGTCGATGATTCAGGGCAACAACAGCGTGCGGCCCATCAATGTGCCGGACTACGAGAAGAAGATCAGCGGCCTGCCTGACTACGTCACCAAGCGCTGACCACCACCAGGCCCTGGGAAAGCGCCCTCCGGCTTTCTCAGGGCCTGTTTACGATCTGCTGCGCGTCGTGGAGCGTTACACGGTGAGTACCTCTTCAGAATGCTCCTGTACCGTATGTACATTCCGCTTCTTCAGCCGCAACGCCTTGTCTCGCTCTTGCTCGCAAGAACCTAAACAGACTCTCACAGCCCTGGCGCAAAAAAAGCCCGCTGTTTCCAGCGGGCCAAGTCTTACCCCAATTTTAATCAAGCGGCTCAAGCCTCCGTGGCGGCCAGTTCGCGCCGCGCATCCGGCGCCGGCCGCACCAGCAGCTCCATCCACTTGCGGCAGGCGGACAGCAGGATCACCAGGCCCAGCGCCAGCATGGCGATGGAGATGGCGGCGTTGAACAGGTTGTAGCCCTTGGCCGCCGGGTTCAGGTAAACGTGCTTGATCATCCAGTAGCCGGCGTAATTGACGGTGACGTAGAGATAAGCCAACGGCAGCAGGCAGGTCATCATGTAGGCGCGATTGTGCGACAGCCGCAGGATGATGGTGGCGCCGATGATCAGGCCGATGGACGCCATCAGCTGATTGGACACGCCAAACAGCGCCCACACCGAATTAATATCGCCGGAGTTCAGCAGATAGCCCCACAGCAGACAGGCCACCACCGAAGCGCCGATGGCGCCGGGCATCCAGTCGGTACGCTTGAGCGGCGCCCAGGCGTCGCCGACGAAGTCCTGGATCAGATAACGGGCGACGCGGGTGCCGGAATCGATGGCGGTGAGGATGAACACCGCTTCGAACATCACCATGAACTGGAAGAAATAGGACGCCAGATTATGGAACCAGGGAATGCGGGTGAAGATGTCCGCCATGCCCACCGCCAGCGTCACCGCGCCGCCGGTGCGGCCGTACAGGTCCAGGCCGATCTCCTGGGACAGCTGCGGCAGGTTCACCACCTGCATGCCCAGCTTGGCGAAGGTGTCCGGCGCGGAGTTGATGGCGAAGTAATCCGCCGGGTGCAAGGCGGTGGCAGCGATCAAGGCCATCACCCCCACCACGCATTCGGCCAGCATCGCGCCGAAACCCACCGGCAGGATGTCGCTCCAGCGGTCTATCTGCTTGGGCGTGGTGCCGGAGCCGATGAAGGCGTGGAAGCCGGAAATGGCGCCGCAGGCGATGGTGATGGAGATGAACGGCCATACCGGGCCGGCCAGCACCGGGCCGCCGCCGTGGATGAACTGGGTGACGGCCGGGAACTGGATCTGCGGGTTGATGAACACCACGCCCACCACCAGCAGGCCGAACACGCCTATCTTCATGAAGCTGGACAGACAAGCGCGCGGGGTCAGCAACATCCACACCGGCAACGCGGTGGCGAAGAAGGCGTAGACGGGCAGCAGCAGGGACACGGTGGACGCCTTCAGCGTCAGCAATTCGCCCAGCGCGGTGCCCTGGATGTAGGGGCCGGCGAACACGCAGGCCATGATGGCGGCGACGCCGACATAGCTGGCGTTCTTCATGCTGCCGGTGACGCGCTCCCACAGGCCGACGGCGATGGCGATGGGAATGGTCATGCTCACCGCGAACGCGCCCCAGGGATTGCGCTCCAGCGCATGCACCACCACCATGGACAGGCCGGCCATGGTGATGGTGATGATGAACAGCATGGCCAGGCCGGTGCACCAGCCGGCCCAGGGACCCAGCTCGGTCTTAGCCACTTCCGACAGCGATTTGCCGTGATGCTTCATCGAGGCGAACAACACCACGGTGTCGTGCACCGCGCCGCCGATCACACAGCCTATCAACAGCCACAACATGCTGGGCAGATAGCCGTACTGGGCGGCCAGCACCGGTCCCACCAGCGGACCGGCCGCCGCAATGGCGGCGAAGTGGCCGCCAAACGCCACCCACTTGCTGGTGGGCACATAATCCTTGCCGTCCTTTAACTCATGCGCCGGGGTCACGGCGCTATCATCGACACCCAATACCTTGCGCGTGAAGAACACCCCGTACAGGCGGTAGCAGATGGCAAGTATGCAAAGGGTGGCGATCACGAAGGTCAATGCGTGATCCATTTTTGTCAGCTCCGGTGATAGTCTCACCCGGAACTTACGCGCGGGCGCGGTCTCCGTGGGGCGGAAAACGGCTCAGCGGCCGAATGGCGTCGCCAGCGGCGGCCAGAGCGGGGCGAGCGGCACAAGGCAGGCGTCAGCTCACGAACTCGCGAGCATATGAGCGCAGCTCAAAAACGAGTCAAAAGGCCAGCAGATTAATCAATAAAAATGATCTATGGTTTTTGCTTCATTAACCATATTGACGGTATGGCTATGAAGAGAGTGATTCGCTTGGGCGACCCGACAGATCATGGCGGTTTTGTCACGGGCGCAGCGCCCACAACGACTTTCTTTGGGAAGCCTGTCGCTCGGATTGGCGACCCAGTAAGCTGCCCACAGCAGGGACATACTGGCTGTGTCATTGTTGAAGGGGATCCCTCATGGATCATCGACGGTAAAGCAACGGCACTGGAAGGACACAAAGTTAGCTGTGGCGCTACCTTGATCTCAACACTGGGTGAGGTTGGGCGTAGTTATGAAGCCAGCGGTGCGGCAAGCGTTGGAGGGACAGCTCGTGCTGTTGTACTTGTAGCGACGGCTGCTGCCGCAGCTTTGGAAAATGAGATTATCGAGCATTGGTACACACTTGAAGATGAGTCCGGTCATCCCGTTGAAGGCTATCGCTACGATCTTTATCAAAACAAAGAGCGCGTCACTCATAAAGGAAGCTTCAACTCAGGCAAGACAAACGCGATCCAAGGAGGGAACTCGGACTTCGTCATGTGGCTGGAGCGTGATTCCGCTAAACGTGATTAGGGACTCAAATCATGACAGCTATAGCCAAACCGAGGATAAACCCGGAGGTTCGCCTGTTAGCCGCCATGGCGTATGGCGAAGCATCTCTGGCGGATAGCCCCGATGAAATGTACGCCCTGGCCAGCGTGCTAAAGCGTCAAAGAGATGCTCGGGGTTATTCCAGCATGGCCGCGTTTGTGGCAGGTGAACCATCTTTTTCATTTGTAGTCGGGAATGGCAATAAGCGTTATGTCCACTTTAAAAAGACAAAAGACGAGGACATACTGGCCAACGCCGGGATGAAAATCGCTATAGCCGCCGCAGAAAATGCGCTGGCAAATGGCCCTGACAAATCTAATGGCGCTTGGTTTTGGGATGGCGCCGATATTAAATCCAACTACAAAAAACATTTCAAGGTAAGGGTCGGCATTCGTTTTACCGACCCATCGCACAACATTTATGATATCAATGAGTCGTCAAAGCTGGTTATAAAACACAAAGTCACCAAAAAGAAAGCAAACGGAAAAATAGAAACTTACAAGGAGGAGCTTTATCGCTACGATCACGTCTATGAGTCCACGGCTGCCCATGGGGGAACAATCTTTTGGAAGCAGAACACGGACTATTTGCGGTTTACCAAGGCGAAGGAATATAAATGAAATCGCTTGGCATTGCATTGGCTTTAATTTCAACCGCACTATTCGCAGCGCCATCTGCCAATGTGATCAGTAGTTGCCTAGAAACACAGGCTAGAGGTGGCATAAGCTCGGTTGAAATACGGACAAATGAAATTATTCAAGAAGATGGCTATAAGCCAGGGTACACTGCTGAGTATGTAAAACACGAGGGTATTGACATTGGCTTTGCCACCTCGCCAAAGGGAGGCGCGGTACTTTACATGGGCAAACTCTGGCCTATTAATCGCTCGACACTGCTTCCAGGAGTAGCAAAGGTGAGCAAGCCGGTGGTTCATGTTGAATTAGCTTATTGGGCATTACTTGAGGAGGGTCCGAAGAAATATCTTTGCATAACGGATAATTTTGATGGCATAGGCCGCAGTGGTAGCTTTCAAAAGAGCAAATATGCATACATTCTTGAGCTAACAGGCAAGCGTATTTTGTATTTTATCGTAGGCAGAACATAAAGATGCAGCGTCTTTAGTCTACAGGCCCTCAGGGCTGCCAGTCCTGATAGGGCTTATGCACCTTGGCGTAGGCTTTTTGCAGTTCGCCGCTGGCGCGCGCGGCGCGGATGGCCCGGTTCAGCGCCTGATGGACGAAATCGCCGCGGCGGTTGCAGTTGAGGAAGAGCACGTCCGGGTAGTCGTCGAAACGGGCGCGGCGGATATTGTTCAGCTTGAACTTGCGCACCAGATAATCCGCCTCCTCCTGCGCCCACAGCACCCCGTCCACCCGGCCCAGATTCAGCTTTTTCAGCGATAGCTCCAGATTGACCACGCTCTTGCTGGGAAAGCCCCAGTTCACCGGCGGCGCCTCGATATTGTATTTGGCCAGATTGGCCATGCGCAGCACGTCCTCTTTGTCCAGCGGCTTGGTCTTGTGGGTGTAGAGCACGAAGGTGACCTTGCCCAGCATCTCCTTGGTGAACTGATAGGGCGTGGCGTCGTCCGCGCCCTCCCTCACCTTCATGATGGGAAAGCGGAAGTCCGCGTTCTTGTCGCTGGCGTCCAGATAGACGCGCTTGACCGGCTCTATGCTGAAACTGATCTTGCCTTCCTTGTAATGTCTGGCCACCACTTGCAGCAGTTCGGCGAACGGGCTGTTCTGGTTGTTCTCCAGCAATTGCGGCAGAAACACGGCGATGCCGTGCAGATCCGGCCGGTTGATGTCCGGCGAGCTGTCCTGGGTTGCCGTGCCGTTGCAGGCATGAAGCAGGCCGGGCGCGCAGCCCAGCGCCCAGGCCGCGCACAGCAGCATTTGTTTTGTCATCGAATGTCTCCCCCTGGACTGAGGTTTAGCACAGCGGAGGGGGATGCGCGGCGCATTTGGACGGGCGGCCGCTAGCTCGCGATGCCCAGCGCGTCCTTCAAGGGCTTCAGATAGCGGCGGCTGACCGGCAGGCTGTGACCATCCAGCGTGTGGATGGTGGCGACGCCGTTGTCGCCGAACAGGATTTCCCGGATCGCCGACAAGCGCACCAGGTATTGCCGATGGCAGCGGAACAGATCGCTGCGCTCTTCCAGCGTGCGCAGCGTCAGCTCGGTGAAGCGCTCCACGCCGGCGGCGTCCACCACGTAAACGCCGCTGAGCCGGGAGCAGACATAGGCCACCTCCTCCAAACGGCACAGCACGATGCGGTTGACGCCCTGGCAGGGAATCAGGCTGAGCGGCGCCAAGGCGCATACCGCCGCCGGCGGCGACGCGGCGCGCTGGCGCAGCCGCGCCAGGGTCTTGGCCAAGCGCGCCGGGTCCACCGGCTTCAGCAGGTAGTCGCAGGCGTGTTCTTCAAAGGCCTGCAGCGCGTACGCGTCGTAGGCGGTGACGAACACCACTTGCGGCATGGCCTCCGGGTCCAGCATCGCCAGCATTTCCAGGCCGCTGATGCGCGGCATCTGGATGTCCAGGAACACCACGTCCGGCTTGCGGCGATGGATGAAGGCGATGGCCTCCACCGCGTTGCCGCACTCGCCGACGATGTCCAGTCCGCCGGCGGCCTGCAGCAGCTGGCGCAATTCGTCGCGCGCCAGCGGCTCGTCGTCCACCAGCAGCGCGCTGGGCAGGCCGGCCGCGCTCACGCCGCCGCTCCGGCGCGGCGCGCGTCCGCCTGCGGGCAACGACAGGGCAGCAGCAGGCTGACCCGGGTGTAAAGCTCAGGCGCGCAATCCACCGCCACCCCGTAGGCCTCGCCGTAACGGGCGCGGATGCGGCGGTCCACCAGGGACATGCCCAGGCCGTCGCTCTGTTCCGGCTTGCGGTAGAGCCCGGCGTTGTCCTCCACCGTCACCCGCAGGCCTTGCGCGTCGCAACGGGCGGAGATGCGGATGCGCCCCGGCTCCAGCAGTTGGGAGGTGCCGTGCTTGATCGCGTTTTCCACCAGCGGCTGCAGGGAAAACGCCGGCAGCTCGGCCCGGCGCGCCGCCTCCGGCGCGGCTATCTCCACCTGCAGCCGGCCGGCGAAGCGGGCCTCCTCGATGCGCAGATAGGCGCTGACGTGGTCGATCTCGTCGCCCAGCGTGGCCATCTCGCTGGAGCGCTTCAGGTTCTTGCGGAAAAAGGTGGACAGGTATTGCACCAGCTGGCGCGCATGCTCCGGGTTGCGGCGTATCACCGCGGACAGGGTATTGAGCGCGTTGAACAGGAAATGCGGGTTGACCTGGGCGTGCAGCAGCTTGATCTCGGTCTGGGCCAGCAGCTGTTTCTGCTGCTCGTACTTGCCTTGCAGGATCTGGTTGGACAGCAGCCGGGCAATGCCCTCGCCCAGGGTCAGGTTGATGCCGGAAAACAGCTTATTGCGCGTCTCGTACAGCTTGATGGTGCCGATCACCCGCTCGTCCTCGCCGCGCAAGGGGATCACCAGCGAGGAGCCCAGCTTGCAAGCCGGGCTGATGGAGCAGCGGTATGGCGTCTCATTGCCGTCGGCGTACACCACTTGGTTGGCGGCGATGGCGCGCTGGGTCAGCGGCGAGGTGATGGGCGTGCCCGCCAGATGGTGGTCGGCGCCGGCGCCGATGAAGGCCAGCAGCCGCTCGCGGTCGGTCAGCGCCACCGCGCCCACGCCCAGTTCCTCGTACAGGATGCGCGCCATGGTCATGCAGTTGTCGCGGTCGAAGCCGTGGCGCAGCACGCCCTCGGCGCGGGCGGCGATCTGCAGCGCCTTGGAGGAGAAGGCGGAGGAATACTTCTCCGCCAGCGCGCGCCGGTCCAGCAGGATGCGCATGAACATGGCCGCGCCCAGGGTGTTGGCTATCATCATCGGCAGCGCGATGCTGCGCACCAGATGCCAGGCGGCGGCGAAGGGCTTGACCGCCGCCAGCAGGATCAACATCTGCATGCATTCGGCCAGCAGCGCCACCGCGGCCACCGCCAGCGGGTCGAACACCCGCCCCAACTGGCCGCGCCGCACGAAATAACGGTGCACCAGCCCGCCCAGCAGGCCTTCGGCCATGGTGGACGCCATGCAGGCGCCGGCGGTGACGCCGCCCAGCGAATAACGATGCAGGCCGCCGGTGAAACCCACCGCCAGCCCCACCCACGGCCCGCCCAACATGCCGCCCAGCACCGCGCCGGTGGCGCGGGTGTTGGCGATGGAATCGTCGATGTGCAGGCCGAAATAAGTGCCCATCACGCAGAACACCGAGAACACCAGATAGCACACCAGCTTGTGCGGCAGGCGGATGGTGACCTGGGTCAGCGGGATGAACAGCGGCGTCTTGGACAAGAGATAGGCGATCACCAGGTAAACGCACATCTGCTGCAACAAGGTCAGGATCAATGAGAACTCGGTCAACATGCGGGCAGCACAATAAGGGTGTGCAGCCGAGCATAGGCGACGGCTCACCGCCCGACCTTGGTCTGGATCAAACCGTTTTCAGGCGCCGCCGGCGCAAACAAAAACGGCCACCGAAGGCGACCGTTTCTTTCATGCGGACTCAGAACGTGTTTACGATCTCGCGAGCTAAGGCGAGACAAGGCGTTGCGGCTGAGAAAGCGGAGTGTACACACGGTACATGAGCATTTCGAAGCCGTACTCACCGTGTAACGCTCCACGATGCGCAGCAGATCGTAGGCAGGTTCTCAGACGGGGATGACCGGAATCTTGCCTATCTTCACGCGCCACTCGGCCGGGCCGGTGTTGTGCACGCTGGATCCACAGGAATCCACCGCCACCGTCACCGGCATGTCCTTGACCTCGAACTCGTAAATGGCTTCCATGCCCAGGTCTTCGAAGGCCACCACTTTGGACGCCTTGATCGCCTTGGACACCAGATAGGCGGAACCGCCTACGGCCATCAGATAGACCGCCTTGTTGTCCTTGATCGCCTCGATCGCGGTGGGGCCGCGCTCGGCCTTGCCTATCATGCCCAGAAGGCCGGTCTGCTCCAGCATCTGGCGGGTGAACTTGTCCATGCGGGTGGCGGTGGTGGGGCCGGCCGGGCCCACCACTTCGTCGCGCACCGGATCCACCGGGCCCACGTAGTAGATGAAGCGGTTGGTGAAGTCCACCGGCAGCTTCTCGCCCTTGTTCAGCATGTCCACCATGCGCTTGTGCGCGGCGTCGCGGCCGGTGAGGATCTTGCCGTTGAGCAACAGCACGTCGCCCGGCTGCCAGCTTTGCACCTCTTCCGGGGTGATGGCGTCCAGGTTGACGCGCTTGCCGTTGGAGTTGTCGTAAGTGATGTCCGGCCAGTCTTCCAAGCGGGGCGCTTCCAGCGAAGCCGGGCCGCTGCCGTCCAGGTGGAAGTGCACGTGGCGGGTGGCCGCGCAGTTGGGGATCATCGCCACCGGCAGGCTGGCCGCGTGGGTGGGGTAATCCAGAATCTTCACGTCCAAGACCGTGGTCAGGCCGCCCAGGCCCTGGGCGCCGATGCCCAGCGCGTTGACCTTTTCAAACAGCTCCAGGCGCAGTTGCTCCACGCGGCTCAGTTCCGCGCCGCTGTCGGCCTTGGCCTTCAAGTCCTGGATGTCCACATGGCTCATCAGGCTTTCCTTGGCCAGCAGCATCGCCTTTTCCGGCGTGCCGCCGATGCCGATGCCGAGAATGCCCGGCGGACACCAGCCGGCGCCCATGGTGGGCAGGGTCTTCAGCACCCAGTCCACGATGGAATCGGACGGATTCAGCGCGTAGAACTTGGATTTGTTCTCCGAGCCGCCGCCCTTGGCCGCACAGGTCACTTCCACGCCGTCGCCTTCGACGATCTCGAAATGCACCACCGCCGGGGTATTGTCCTTGCTGTTCTGGCGTTTGCCGGCCGGATCCAGCAGCACCGAGGCGCGCAGCTTGTTGTCCGGGTTCAGGTAGGCGCGACGCACGCCTTCGTTCACCATCTCCTGCACCGACAGCTCGGCGTCCCACTGCACCTTCATGCCCACCTTCAGGAACACCACGGCGATGCCGGTATCCTGACAGATCGGGCGCTTGCCTTCCGCGCACATGCGGCTGTTGATCAGGATCTGGGCCATGGCGTCCTTGGCCGCCGGGCTCTCTTCCTTCAGATACGCCTGGTACAGCGCGTCGATATAGTCTTTGGGATGGTAATAGCTGATGAACTGGAAGGCGTCGGCAATGCTTTGCACGAAGTCTTCCTGACGGATGATGGCCATTTTCGGGTTTCTCCAGCGTAGGGCTATTTGGGGTTTGCCCTGTTATTTTATGGAGGCGCGCCGCCCGCGCCAATCCAAACCCTCAACAGTACCCGATAAAACCGTCCGCGGCCAGCCAATGCCCCCCGGCTCCGGACCGGTCCAAAGCCTCGCGAGCAAGCGCGAGACAAGGTGAAAACCGCTGAGAGCAGCTTCTCAAGCGCCGCTGCGATCCTCGCGATCCTCCCTCGGACTGCGGTCGAAACGCTTGCGATAGGCGCGGGAAAAATAAGACGGCGACTCAAAGCCGCAGACCACGCTGATTTCCACCACGCTCAGCTCGGTCTGGCGCAGCAGCCAGCGAGCGCGATCCAGCCTCAGCGCGCGGTAGAACTCCGCCGGCGAGGCCTTGAGATGCGCGCGGAACAAGCGCTCCAGCTGGCGGCGGGTGGTCCCGCAACGCGCGGCCAGCTCCTCCGGCGGCCACGGCTCCTCCAGTTGCGCCTCCATCAGCCGTATCGCCTGCGCCAGCTTCTTGTTGTGCACCTGGTAGCGGCTGGCCACCTGCAGGCGCTGGTGCTCGGACGGGCTGCGCATCTGCCCCTGCACCAATTGCTCGGACACCGCCAGCGCCAGCTCGCGGCCGTGACGGCGCGCCAGCAAGGCCAGCGCCAGATCCAGCCCGGCCGCCGCGCCGGCGGAGGTGGGCCGCCGCTCGGTCAGGAACAGCTCCTGGCTGGCGGTCACTTGCGGGTAGCGTTCCCGGAAGGCCGGAATCGCCTCCCAGTGCAGCGTCACCGTCTCCCCGCGCAGCAGGCCGGCCTCGGCCAGGATGAAACAGCCGGTGTCTATCGCCCCCAGGGTCACGCCCCCGCGCTCCAGCCGCCGCAGCGCCGCGCCCAGCTCCGGCGTGTAATGCCGCAGCGGATGGAAGCTGCTGACCACGAACAGACAGGTGCACGGCCCGGCCTCCGCCAGCGCGCCGTCCACCATCAGCGCGATACCGTTGCTGGCCGCCACCGCCTGGCCGTCCACGGACAACAGCCGCCAGCGGCTGGCGCCGGGCTGAAAGCGATTGGCGATGCGGAAGGGCTCCATCAGCGCGGCGAAGCCGATGAAGGAAAACTCCGGCAACAACAGGAAATGGTATTCGTCCACCGCGCTTTCCCCTCCCAGTCTAAGAACCTGTTTACGATCTGCTGCGCGTCGTGAGACGTGGCACGGTGAGGGCGTCTTCGAAATGCTCATGCACCACTTGCACATTCCGCTTTCTCAGCCGCAACGCCTTGTCTCGCCTTAGCTCGCGCGATCGTAAACACGTTCCAAGGCCCAGCATAAGCGCGAGCGCCCGGTTCGCGCCAATGCAAATTGTCGCGCAATGAAAAGTAAGCGTCGCGGCCATCCGCTCCGCCGCCGCCGGCACACCGTTAAATCATCAACAGCCGTCCCCCACTCAAGGCTTTTGAAGGAGCCCCGCCATGCAACAGCACGCCGTCATCCAGCCCCCGCCCGCCGCGCCGCGCCTGCCCGCCGACTTCTGCAGCGACATCGAGCGCGCTCACACCCTGCCGGCGCGCTGCTACACCGCCGACGAGGTGTTCCAGTACGAAAAAGAACAGATCTTCGCCAAATCCTGGCTCTGCCTGTGCCACGGCAGCGAGCTGGCCCGGCCCAACGATTACGTCACCCGCCGGGTGATAGGCGAGAACATCCTGCTGCTGCGCGACCGTGACGGTGAGCTGCGCGCCTTCTACAACGTCTGCCCGCACCGCGGCCATGAGCTGCTCAGCGGCAGCGGCCAAGCCAGGAATGTGATCACCTGTCCCTATCACGCCTGGGCCTTCAAGCTGGACGGCCAACTGGCGCACGCGCGCAACTGCGAGCAGGTGGCGGATTTCGACCGGGCCGGCAGCCATCTGAGCCCGTTGCGGGTGGCCGAATACTGCGGCTTCGTCTTCGTCAACATGGACCCGGACGCGCCGGACATCGACGTCGAATACGCCGGCCTGCGCGAGCACTTCATGCAAGTGTGCCCGCAAGTGGCGGACTTGAAGGTGGCCGAACGCGTGGTCACCACCACGCCGGCCAACTGGAAAGTCATCGTCGACAACTACATGGAGTGCTACCACTGCGCGCCGGCCCACCCCAGCTTCTCGCAATCGGTGACCACCGACGGCTACACCCACAGCCTTCACGGCCGCTGGACCTTGCAGCGCGGCGCCGCCCAATCCAGCGACAGCAGCTACGCCTTTGACGGCGAGGCCGCCAACCAGGCTTTCAACGGCTACTGGCTGTGGCCCGGCGTGATGTTCAATGTGGTGCCCGGCGACGCGGCGATGACGGTGATCTACGAGTTTCCGGAGTCCGCCGGCGTCACCGTCCAGCATTACGAAATCCTCTTCCTCAACCAGGATTTGAGCGAGGAGCAACGCCGCTTCGTCAGCTGGGCGCGCGACGAATTCCGCCCCGAAGACCTGCGGCTGGTGGAAAGCGTGCAACGCGGGCTGCAATCGCGCGGCTACCGCGGCCAGGGCCGCATCATGGCGGACAGCCAGCGCAGCGGCATCAGCGAGCACGGCATCGCCCATTTCCACCAGATGGTGGCCGCCGCCTACCGCGGCTGAACCGGAGCGCCGCGCATGCCCGCCATCGTCACCGAAGTCTGCGCCATCGAAGAAGTGGCCGCCGGCGTCAAGGCCTTCACCCTGCGGCCGCTGGACGGCCCGGCCCCGCCCTGCCCGTCCGGCAGCCACATCGTGGTGGACATGCCGCCGCCGGGCCGGCCGGCGGCCTACTCGTTGCTGGATCCCGGCGGCGGGGTCTACCGCATCGCGGTCAAACACGAGCCGGATTCGCGCGGCGGCTCGCGTTATCTGCACGCGCTGGCGCCGGGCAGCCGCCTGCGGGTGCAAGCGCCTGCCAACCGTTTCCCGCTGGCCGCCGTGCCCGGCCCGCGGCTGTTCATTGCCGGCGGCATCGGCATCACGCCCTTCATCGCCCATATGGCGGCGCTGGGCAATGACGCGAACTACCAGCTGCACTACGCCTTCCGCGACGCCGCCGGCGCCGCCTTCGCCGCCCAGCTGGCCGAGCGAAGCGAGCGCGGCGACGCCAGAATCCGCCTGTACGAGAGCCGGGCCGGCCGCAGGCTGGATCTGGACGCGCTGATCGCCGCCGCGCCGGCGGACAGCCAGGTGTATGTCTGCGGGCCGGAACGGCTGATCGCGGCGACGGCGGACGCCTGCGCGCGGCGCTTGCCGGCCGGCCGGCTGCACTATGAGCGCTTCAGCGCCGACACGGCGGCGGCGAGCGCCAGCTTTGAGGTGGAACTGGCCCGCTCCGGCCTGCGGCTGCGGGTGGACGCCGACGAATCCATCCTGGCGGCGATAGAACGGCAGACCCCGCTGCGGCCGGACTGTCTATGCCGGGAAGGCTATTGCGGCAGCTGCGAAACCAGGCTGCTGGCCGGCGACGCCGAACACCGCGACCAATACCTGAACGAGGCGGAGCGGCGGGAGCGCATCATGATCTGCGTGTCGCGGGCGGCGGGGAGCGGACCGCTGGTGCTGGATTTGTAACTAAGAACCTGTTTACGATCTGCTGCGCGTCGGCGATACGGCGTTGAAACCGGATTCGAAATGCTCATGTACCGTATGTACACTCCGCTTTCTCAGCCGTTTTCGCCTTGTCTCGCTCTAGCTCGCGAGATCGTAAACACGCTCTAAGGCCCGCTAACAAAACCCCTGATCCTGCGTTGCGCCTCCTGGTCGTACCACTTGTACTGCCTGCGTCGGCGCGCCTTGGCTCAGGTACGCTGCGCGGTTTTGTTAGCGGGCCTAGGCTGAGTGCGCTCCGCGGCACATCCATGCTCAAACAGTAAAATTAACCGCTTTTACGGCCGACACAACAGCTTTTCTAGCGCGGTCTTGGCCAGGAAACCGCTGCGGCTATCGTATTCCGGGTGGGAAGCGACATATTCATCGATACGGTGCAGAAGGTTGGCCGGCAACGTGACATTGATCTTGGTCGCTTTACCCAGATAGCGGGTGATATCCACATCCACCAGCGCCCAGAGATGGCCGGCAAACTCGGGTTTACCGACATGAGCCTGCGCGCTGCTGGCCAGAGGGATAACGTCCAGGTCGTCCACCAGCCCTTCCAGATGTAGCTCAATGGCTTCTCGGGCGTTCCGGATGGCCTCATCCAGAGTGTCCCCGGCGGAGAAGCAGCCGGGCAGATCCGGCACGATGACGCCGTAGGCATGTTGGTCGTCACCGGGTTCAACTGCAATCGGGTAGTACATAATGGTTCCTTACTGGAGACCCGCTTGTTTCTTGATGCTGTTCAGCGTGCCTATCGGTATGTCCTTCTTGGGGTGAGGCACCGTCACCCGGCCGGTCTTGATCGGGTGTTTGAACTGTTGATGGCTGCCCTTGGCGGCAACCAGATACCAGCCGTCGGCCTCTATCATGCTGATGACTTCTTTGCTGGTCACGGTGTCGCCCCTGCGCTTAGAGTCTGTTTACGATCTGCTGCGCTTCGTGAACACGGTACGGTGAGAACAGCTTCAGAATGCTCATATGGCATTTCTACATTCTGCTTTTGTTTTCACCTTGTCGCGCCCTTGCGCGCACGACATTTGAGCAGACTATCGGACAGAGCTTATTGTAGCTTCTACAACAGGCCAGTCAATAACCCTGGGGTTATTGAGCAGACAGCCCAGCGCTCTGGCTCCCAATCAGCGACTCAGCTACGAGGGACGCCATGCCCCGCCCCGCTCATCCCAACACCGTGCGCGCCAGCTGTATCCCGTGCTTCTTCAACTTGTACTGCAAGGTGGCGCGCGGCAGGCCCAGCCGGCGCGCCGCCTCGGTCAGATTGGCGCAGCCCTCCAGGCAATCCACCAACAGCCGGCGCTCATAGCGCGCCATCCGCTGCTCCAGCGTGCCCTCGCCGTCCGGCGGCGGCGCGGCCGGCGCCGACGGCCGGCGTTCCTCCGCGCGCCGCTGCGCCGTCTCGCCCTCTTCCTCCAACAACAGGAAGTCCAGTTCGTCCCCGCCCTCGCACAGGATCAGGCTGCGCAGCAGCACGTTCTCCAGCATGCGCACATTGCCCGGCCAGTGATAGCGCAGCATGCGCTCCATCACCGCATGGCTGATGCGCTGCACGCGGTGGCCGGTGACCTTGCCGTGCTTGCGCAAGAAGGACTGCGCCAGCAGCGGGATGTCCCGCAGCCGCTCGCGCAGCGGCGGCACCGCCAGACAGCCCACGTTCAGCCGGTACAGCAGGTCCGGCCGGATCTTGCGCTCGTCCAGCATCCGTTGCGGCGACTCGTTGCTGGCCGCCACCACCCGCACGTCCACGCGCACCTCCGCGCCGGAGCCCACCCGGCTGAACGTGCCCTCCTGCAAGGCGCGCAGCAGCTTGCCCTGGATGGACAGCGGCAGCGAGTTGATCTCGTCCAGAAACAGGGTGCCGCCATGGGCGGACTCCAGCACCCCGCGCCGGTCCTCGGCCCCGGTGAAGGCGCCGCGCACGGTGCCGAACAAGGTGCTTTCAAACAGCGGCTCCGGCAATGCCGCGCAATTGAGCACCACGAAGGGGCGCTCGGCGCGCGGCCCTTCCTGATGCAGCAGCCGGGCGAACAACTCCTTGCCGGTGCCGGTTTCGCCGTGGATCAACACCTGCACATCGGCGCGCGCCAGCCGCCGGGCCTGGTGGATCAGCTGCTTCATCGCCGCGTCGTCGGTGATGATGCCCATCAGCCCGCCGTCGGCCTCCTCCTCCACGTTCTGCTGCAAATCCACCAGCGCCTGATGCAGCGGGCTGACCACGGTCAGATCGCGGGACAGCTCCACCGCGCCGACGATGCGGCCGTCGGCGCGCTTCAGCGGCAGCGTGGTGTGCACCTGATGCACCGCCTTGCCCCTGGGATTGCGATAACGCTGGTAATGATTGCGGTAGCTGCGGCCCTGCCGCAGCGCCTGCAACAGCGTGCTGCTGTTCTCGTCCAGTTCCGGGTACAGCTCCAGCAGATAGGCCCCCAGCGCCTGCTCCGCGGTGTATTCGTCCAGCTGCGAGCACTCCTGGTTGTAATAGGCGTAGCGCCCGTCCTGGTCGATGATGGCCACCGACAGGCCGATCGCGTCGAAAAAATCGCCAAACAGCGCAATGCCTTGGCTCAGATCTGCATCCATGTCTCCCCCTTCCCCTTAAGAACCTGTTTTCGATCTGCTGCGCGTTGTGGAGCGTTACACGGTGAGTACGGCTTCAGAATGCTCATGTACCACCTGTACATTCCGCTTTCTCAGCCGCAACGCCTTGTCTCCCCTTAGCTCGCGAGATCGTAAACAGGTCCTTAGCTGCTTCAAGCACGGGTGCCGAAAATTCGGCGTTTTTATGAATAGTTGCAGTATTGACGGTTTTTGTCGCCGCGAGCAAGCGCAAAAACCTTTTAAATTCATGCAATTAAAAAACAGACCCGCTGGCATGGATGTTGCCACGCCTACACTGTCGCGCTAAGAGCGGCTAACAAAATCAGTTTCACGTCTGAGGCAAGGCGCGCCGACGCAGGCAGTACTTGAGTACGGCAAGTCGGCGCAACGCAGCATCAGGAATTTGTTAGCCACACTACAGGCGCGGCACACAACTACAGCAGGCTGCCACAGCCGCAAGGAGGAGAGCCCCATGCATCACCCCACCCCCGCCATCCACCCTCCCCCCGCGCCCATCGTCGCGGTGGAAAACCTGCGCAAGCGCTTCGACGGCCAAGTCGTGCTGGACGGCGTCTCCTTCGCCGCCTCCGCCGGCGAGGTGGTGTCGCTGATAGGCGCCAGCGGCTCCGGCAAGAGCACCTTGCTGCGCTGTCTCAACCTACTGGAAGTCCCGGACGATGGCCGAGTGCTGATCGCCGGCGAGGAGATCGCCCTGCGCACCGACAAACGCGGCCGGCGCGCGCCGGCCGACCCGCGCCAGGTGGACCGGCTGCGCTCGCGGCTGGGCATGGTGTTTCAGAACTTCAATCTGTGGCCGCACATGACGGTGCTGGAAAACCTGATCGAGGTGCCGGTGCGCGTCCTGCGCCAGCCGCGCGCCGAAGCGGTGGCGCTGGCCGAGGCGCTGCTGGAGAAAGTGGGCATGGCGGACAAGCGCCAGGCCTATCCGGCCTTTTTGTCCGGCGGCCAGCAACAGCGGGTGGCCATTGCCCGCGCGCTGGCCACCCGGCCGGCGGTGATGCTGTTCGACGAACCGACATCGGCGCTGGACCCGGAACGGGTGGGCGAAGTGCTGCGGGTGATACGCCAGCTGGCCGATGAAGGCTGCACCATGCTGCTGGTCACCCATGAAATGGCCTTCGCCCGCGAAGTGTCCAGCAAAGTGCTGTTCCTGCATCAGGGCCGCATCGAGGAAGCCGGCCCGCCGGAACAGGTTTTCGCCGCGCCGCGCAGCGAACGCTGCCGCCAGTTTGTCAACGCCTGACACCCAGGGAGAAACCCCATGAACCGATTCCGCGTCCTCATCGCCGCCTTCGCCGTCCTGTTCTGTACCGCCGCGGCCGCCAACCCGCTGCGCATCGGCATCGCCGCCGAACCCTACCCGCCGTTCACCATCAAGCAGAGCAACGGCCAATGGAGCGGCTTTGAAGTGGAGCTGGTGCGCAAGCTGTGCCAGCGCCTCAAGCAAAGCTGTCAGATCGCCGAAGTGTCCTGGGACGGCATCATCCCCGCGCTCAACAGCAAGAAGATAGACGTGATCTTCAACTCCATGTCCATCACCCCGGAGCGGGAAAAAGTCATCGCTTTCAGCCTGCCTTATTACTACACCGCCTCCGAGTTCGTCGGCCCCAAGGGCCAGAAAGCCGTCCTCAGCCCGGCCGGCCTCAAGGGCAAGACCCTGGGCGTGCAATCCGCCACCACCAACGCCAACTTCCTGAAAAAATATTACGGCGCCGGCTCCCTCATCCGTTATTACAACACCCAGGACGAACTGAACGCCGACCTCGTCGCCGGCCGCGTGGACCTGATGCTGCTGGACGCGCTGGCCGCCAGCGATTTCCTTGGCGGCAAGGACGGCGCCGGGCTGGAATCCAAGGGTCTGGCGCCCAAGGACCCGCTGTTCGGCCCCGGCATCGGCGCCGGCCTGCGCAAGGCCGACGTCGCGCTCAAGCAGCAGTTCGACCAGGCCATCCTGCAACTGCGCACCGACGGCAGCTTCGACGCCATCCAGAAAAAATACTTCAAGGTCAACATCTCGCCGGACGCCAAGTGACAGCGACCCGCCCGCCTGAGCCGCCCCAGGGAGAGCCTATATGCTGGATGCACTGCAACAAGCCTACGACGCCGTAGTCCGCGACTGGGGCCCCGCCCTGCTGCAAGGCGCCGTGGTCACGCTGGAGATCTCGCTGGGCGCTTTCGCGCTGGGCCTGCTCATCGGCCTGGCCACCGCTCTGGTCAAACTGGGCGGCCACCCGCTGCTCAAACGGCTGGCCAACGCCTACACCAGCGTGTGCCGCTCGCTGCCGGAGCTGCTGCTGATCCTGCTGCTCTACTACGCCGGCGGCGACGCCATCAACGCGCTGGCGGCGCTGCTGGGCCAGCCGCAGGTGGAGGTGAACGGCTTCGCCGCCGCCATCGTGGTGCTGGGCATCGTTCAAGGGGCTTACGCGGCGGAAATCATGCGCGGCGCGGTGCAAGCGATCCCGCACGGCCACATCGAGGCCGCGCGCGCCTTCGGCTGCGGCCGCTGGCTGACCGCCCGCCGCGTGATCCTGCCGGAAATGATGCCCTACGCGCTGGCCGGCCTGGCCAATCTGTGGCTGGTGCTGATCAAGGACAGCGCACTGATCAGCGTGGTGGGCTACAGCGAACTGCTGTTCACCACAAAACAGGCCGCCGGCTCCACCCGCCAATACCTGCTGTTCTATCTGACCGTGGCCGCCATCTACCTATTGATGACCCTGCTGTCCAACGCCGGCTTCAGCCTGATTGAACGCCGCTTCCGCCGCTGGCAACCGGCGCTGTGAACGGGAGACCCGCATGAACTTCCAATGGCTGCAAGACTACGGCCCCATGCTCTGGCGCGGCGTCGCCGTCACCGTGCAATTGCTGCTGCTCTCCGGCAGCCTGGGCTTCGCGCTGGCGGTGGCGGTGGGCTTTGCCCGGCTGTCCCGCCAGCCCTTCCTCGCCTGGCTCAGCCTGTCCTTCACCAACCTGATCCGCGGCACCCCGCTGCTGGTGCAGATCTACGTGCTCTATTACGGCCTGGGCAGCCTGTTCGCCGGCTTTCCGGCGCTGCGCGACAGCCTGCTGTGGCCTTACCTGCGCGAAGGCTTCTGGTACGTGGCGCTGGCGCTGGCGCTGAGCGTGGCCGGCTATGTGGGCGAAGTGGTACGCGGCGGACTGGCCGCCGTGCCCAAGGGCGAACTGGAGGCCGCCCGCGCGCTGGGCATGTCGCGGCTGACCACGGCACGGCACATCTGGCTGCCGCGCGCGCTGCTGATCCTGCTGCCGTCCTTGGCCGGCGAAACCGTGCTGCTGCTCAAATCCACCGCGCTGGCCTCCACCGTGGCGGTGATGGACGTGCTGGGCGCGGCCAACCTGGTGCGCGCGCAAACCCTGCGCACCTACGAACCGCTGCTGACCGTGGCGCTGATCTATTTCACGCTGGCCTGGCTGATAGAACGCGTCTTTCTGCGGCTGGAAAAGAGACTGCCGGTCCGCACCGCCTTCTGAGAACGTGTTTACGATCTAGCGAGCAAGAGCGAGACAAGGCGAAAACCGCTGAGAAAGCGGAATGTACGGATGGTACATGAGCATTTCGAAGTGGTTTTCAACGCCGTATCGCTGAAGCGCAGCAGATTGTAAATAGGTTCTGACACCGTCCTACACCATTATTACGGAGACCCCCATGCGCTTTTCCCCCCTGGTCGAACGCATCGCCGGCGAACGCGTCGATGCCTGGAACATCCACCTGGCGGCGCAGCAAGCCGCCGCCCGCGGCGAGGACGTGATCATCCTCAGCGTGGGCGATCCGGAGTTCGCCACCCCGGCCCCCATTATTGAGCGCGCCGTGGCCGCGCTGCGCGACGGCGACACCCACTACAGCCCGGTGGACGGCCGCGCCGACCTGCGCGCCGCCATCGCCCGCCGCCACGCCGCCACCACCGGCCTGGAGATGGACGCCGACAACGTCATCGTGGTGGCCGGCGCGCAAAACGGCCTGTTCTCCGCCGCGCTCTGCCTGTGCCAGGCCGGCGACGAAGTGCTGGTGCCGGAACCGATGTACCTGACCTACGAAGCCAGCATCCGCGCCAGCGGCGCCGCGCTGGTGCCGGTGCCGGTCAAGCCCGCGGACGGCTTCCACCTGGACCTGGCCGCGCTGGAAGCCGCCGTCACCCCGCGCAGCCGCGCGATCTTCCTCGCCACCCCCTGCAACCCCACCGGCGCGGCGCTGCGCCCGGACGAACTGGCCGCGGTGGCCACGCTGGCCCGCCGCCACGACCTGTGGGTGGTGGCCGACGAAGTCTACGCCGGCCTCAGTTTCGAAGCCCCGCACCACAGCATCGCCGCCCTGCCCGGCATGGCGGAGCGCACGCTGACCCTGGGCAGCCTGTCCAAATCCCACGCCATGGCCGGCTGGCGGCTGGGCTGGGCCGCCGGCCCGCGCCCGCTGATCCAGCACATGGGCACGCTGGCCCTGTGCATGCTCTACGGCATCCCCGGCTTCATCCAGCAAGCCGCGCTGCTGGCCCTGCAAGACTACGACGCCTTCGTCGACCCCGTCCGCGCGCTGTACCAGCGGCGGCGCGACCTGGCCCACAGCCTGCTCAGCGGCGTGGACGGCCTGCACTGCCCGCTGCCGGAAGCCGGCATGTTCCTGCTGCTGGACGTGCGCGGCTGCGGCCTGGAAGCCGGGGATTTCGCCTGGAAACTGTTTGAAGCCACCGGCGTCTCCGTGCTGGACGCCGCCGCCTTCGGCCCCACCGCCGCCGGCTTCATCCGCCTGGGCCTGGTGGTGGACGACGAACGCCTGGCCGAAGCCTGCCGCCGCATCGCCCGCTTCGCCGGCCAACTGCGCGCCGCCGCGCCAAGACAAAAGGAATCCGCATGACCCTGGGCAGCTACCTCACCGCCTGGCTGGCGGCTTACGGCGTCGACACCGTGTTCGGCATCCCCGGCGTCCACACCATCGAGCTCTACCGCGGCCTGGCCGGCAGCGGCATCCGCCACATCGCCGCCCGCCACGAACAAAGCCTGGGCTTCATGGCCGACGGCTACGCCCGCGTCAGCGGCAAGCCCGGCGTCTGCTTCGTCATCACCGGCCCCGGCCTCACCAATATCGCCACCGCCATGGGCCAGGCCTACGCCGACTCCATCCCGCTGCTGGTGATCTCCGGCGTCAACGCGCGCGGCAAGCTGGGCTCCGGCGACGGCCACCTGCACGAACTGCCGGACCAGCACGCGCTGGCCAGCCAGATCGCCGCCTTCAGCCACACCCTGACCGCGGCGGCGGAACTGCCGCAAGTGCTGGCGCGCGCCTTCGCCGTGTTCGACGGCGGCCGCCCGCGCCCGGTGCACATCGAAATCCCGCTGGACCTGATGGCCGCGCCCGCCGACGGCCTGCCGCCGCCGCAAGCGCCGGCGATGCGGCTGCTACGCGGGCCGGCCGCCCCCGCCGCCATCGACCGCGCCGCCCGCCTGCTGTCCAGCGCGGAACGGCCGCTGCTGCTGATAGGCGGCGGCGCGCGCCAGGCCGCGCCGCAACTGACCCGGCTGGCGGAAATGCTGGACGCGCCGGCGCTGATGACCATCAACGCGCGCGGCGCGCTGCCGGACGGCCACCCGCTGGCCCTGTCCTGCAGCCCCTCGCTGCCAGCCGCGCGCCGCCTGATCGCCGCCAGCGACGTGGTGCTGGCCGTGGGCTGCGAACTGGGGCCCACCGACTTCGACATGTACGTGGACGGCGGCTTCCGCCTGCCCGGCGCGCTGATCCGCGTCGACATCGACCCGGAACAACTCTGCCGCGGCCGCGGTGCCGACCTGCCGCTATTGGGCGACGCCAAAGAAACCCTGCAACTGCTGACGCTGCAACTGACCGACGCCGCCCGCCAGGGCGAAGAGCGCGCCGACGCCGCCCGCCGCCTGGCCGCCGCCGAAATGGAACCGGAACACGCCGCCGACCTGGCCTGGCTGCACCGCGTGCGCGACATCCTGCCGCAAGCGCGCTGGGTGGGAGACTCCACCCGCCTGGTCTACGCCGGCAACCTGGGCTTTTGCGCGCCGCGCGGCAACAGCTGGTTCAACGCCTCCGTGGGCTTCGGCGCGCTGGGCTACGGCCTGCCCGCCGCCATCGGCGCCGCGCTGGCCGAACCGGACCGGCCGGTGCTCTGCCTGGCCGGCGACGGCGGCTTCCAGTTCACCCTGGCGGAAATGGGCACCGCGATGGAAACCCGCGCCCGCCTGATCGTGCTGCTGCTCAACAACCGCGGCTACGGCGAAATCAAAAGCGCGATGCGCGCCGCCGATATGGAACCGCTGGGCGTGGACCTCTACACCCCGGACTTCCCGGCGCTGGCCCGCGCCTACGGCTGGCGCGCCGAAACCCTGGCGCTGGGCACCCCGGAACCGCTGCTGCGCCAGGCGCTGGAACAGGCCGCCGCCGCCGCCAATCCCACCCTGATAGAAATCGAAGCTTAAAGCGCGCGCCGGCCCGGCCCCGGGCCGCGCGCCGCAAACTCAATTTGCATAGAACCCGGCCGCGGCGATAACATGGCTTATCCACGGCGGCACCCGCCCCGCAAGCAATGCGAGACCGGCTCCGGGCATCCCTATGAGAGAACTCGAAATTGTCGAACAACTGGTCCTGGGCCTAGACCCGGCCGGCCGGCGCGACCCGCTGGGCACCCCCAAGGACCCGGCGCTGGACAAGGCGCGCGCGCAGTATTACGAGCAACTCAAGCGCGTCGCCAAACAACACGCCGCGGACCCGACCACCGCGCCCGAGCCTCCGCCAGCCCCCGGCGGCGCGCGCCAGGGCCAGCGCTGGACCATAGCCGAAGACAACCGCCTCGCCCTGCTGTGGGAAGCCTCCCCCGCGCCGGTGCGCCAACTATCGGAAAAACTGGGCCGCAGCCCGCTGGCCATCGTCTCCCGGTTGGTCCACCTGGGGCTGTACGAGCACCAGCAAGCGGCGATGCAGGCCGACAACGCCCGCATGCAAACGCTGCAACTGCCGCCGCTCTGGGACGTGCCCGCCGCCGCGGAAAAGCCGCCCACCAAACCCGCCGCGCCGCCCACAGCCGGCAAGCAAGGCGCGGTCTGGACTGTGGCTGACGACCAGCAACTGAAAACCCTGTGGCACAGCCCGGCCCAGCCGGACAGCCAGGCCATCGCCAAGCAACTGGGCCGCAGCCGCGGCGCCATCCTCGCCCGCCTGGTGCGCCTGGGCCTGTTCAGCGACCGCGAGGCGGCGTATCAGGCGGATCAAGCGAGGCAAGCGGGATGAAGCGCTCCCCTCACCCAACCAAGCCAATCTGAGCAGACGCCATGGCCTTTTCGCTCGCAAGCATCAGAAAAACTCTTTCACTGAAACCATCCACAATGACGGCCCCAACACCCAACCCCGCGCCCGCGCCGCCGCAAACAGCGGCCCCCATCCAAGCCGCTATCCCAGTTCCAGCTCAAGCACCCGCGCCTAATCCGCCGCCCGCCATAACCCAGACCGCCCCCAACACGGCGGAGGAAAAAGGCCATGAGGGCGAAAAAGCGCTCAACGCCTGGTTCAACCAGCACAAACTGGCCTATGTGGGCATCTGCCAGAACAAGGACAGCTTCGCCTCGCTATTCCAAGGCGCAGCCAAGCGGCCGGACTTCCTGCTCCTGCTGCCCTCGCTGGGCATGATCGCCATCGACGCCAAGAACTACACCCCATGGTGCGGCGAACTCACCCTCAACCTGGAAGAAGAACTCAAAAAAGCGCTCACCTTCGAGCGGCTGTTCCGCCTGCCGCTGTGGTACGCCTATTGCGATAAAGAAAACATGGGTCAGAACTGGTACTGGATCAGCGCGCTGAAAGCGATGGAAGTGGGCGAAGTGCGCAATGGCAGCAAGGGGCAATTCCTGGCCATCAAGATGGAACACTTTGAAACCATCGCCAGCCCCAAGGATTTGGCCAAGCTGTATACCCACACTTTGCCGAGTTTGGAGAAGGTGACGGCGGGGGTTTGATTTTGGGGTGGGAGGGGGAGTTATGGTGAGGCGTGCTGTTATTCAGCTATTCGGCCAGAGTTATCTTTTATCGATCCACATGCAATGACAGCTTTACACAAAATGCCAGACATACTCTTTCTTGCTGCTTCATGAATACTATGCACATAATTTTTCATCATTATTTGCTCATGTATGGCCTTAAAATGGCCATTTGATAGTTGTTATATTTTCGAGAGATTAACTACTATGCTTCCCACCGTTTTCCTCAGCCACAATCATGCCGATAAACTATTTGTTCGCCGACTAGCAGCGGATCTCGATAATCAAGGTGTAATGTATTGGCTGGATGAAGCGGAGATAAAGGTGGGTGAATCACTCATTGAGAAAATACGTGATGGTATCGATAGAATGGACTATATTGCTGTGGTTCTATCGCCCAACTCCATCGACTCACCCTGGGTTCAACGCGAAGTTGACGTAGCAATGAATCAGGAGATCATGGGCGGCAGAATCAAAGTGCTGCCCATTATGTACCGAAAATGCGAGCTTCCTGGTTTTCTTCTTGGCAAGCGCTACGCGGACTTCTCTGACGAGTCGCGCTACGCAGCAGCACTTGAAGATTTGGTGCGAAGTCTTGGTGTAGTCTTCAACCGCAACGCCTTGGCACCGCCTTCAGGTGTTACCCATTTAGGTGGTGCCCTCGACAAGGCATTCGACAAGGCACTTTTCATACTGCCTATGCCATTTCATCGTCCGTTCCAGTTCATGGGTATGACCATACAAGATGCCGCGCGTGCGACTGGAGGAACACCGAATGATGTCGGGAACATCATTCTGGACACGGATGAATGTCACATGTACCTCGAAGCAGAAGGGAACTTCATAAGCTACATAGACGTTGAGTTGAAGCGCACCGCACCTCACCGGCAGAACCAATGGTTCGACTCAGAGGCTATCTTAGGTGCCTTGAGCATCAGCCCTTCAGAATTGGAACTTGTAAGTAGGAAGGCTCACAGCCACACGTATTACGACCACAGGAAGCGTCTAAAGATCTGCGTCTCATGCCAATATAATGGTGCTCCGCTATCTGTCGGATTCAGCAGCAAATACTACGGAATGTAGGCCAATATCCGAACACGCGAAACATTAAGGTAGAGAGCTGCTCGGTTGTCTCACTAAGCATTTACCACCCCCATCGTTTAACACTAGCGATGCTGAAGTATGAGTTTTGAGTGGGGAGCAAACACACGTATTTACCAGATAAAAAACTACCGCTCTAAGCTATCAGACACTGAGCGGCAGACCTGTGCCAGATTGCAGCCTGATACAGGCCGATGGACCAACGACAGCTTTGGCTGAGGTTCTGCCGTTGCACTCGCATGATCAGCGGGAGGCCGACCGAAACAGTCCTTTACTTGAAGGTCAACTGTAGCTGCTTTACACAGTGAATTAGCCGCAAAAGTATATAGCTAAGGATGGCGATTCAGACCTCCACAGCACTCATCTCACAAAGGTGACGATGATGGTGAAAGCACAAAAAGTACCGAGCCAAATTGACGTATTGCTGCTTGGTTTACAAGCTGTACTGCCTGAGTCGCAGCACATCGAGCAAGTGTAGTGCGGCAGCCCTACCTGGCTGTGTACTTTCAAGCATTGACAGCCTACTAGCTCGTTAAAAAACACATGTTGCATACCAAGTTATACACAGAAAATTAAATATATACCTGCACAGATTTATATCTCACATCTAAAAGGGACACAATAATGGCCAATGGCGTGGTTGCAGACAACTGGTCACTGCAAGACATTTCCTCTTTGCTGGAAAATGGGTTTGACTCAGAGCCATCTGGGGAGATTATCGTTTCTGATGCAGATCATTCATATAAAGCTGTCTCAAGTGCCGCCATTCAAACGGAAGCTCTTTTTGACTTGGTAACAGATATTATCCTCAGGGATGAAATACTTGTCGAGGAGAAATTTACTTATGCCTGGGAAGCGCACGACAGCCCAATTAACCAAGCTAAAAATGCCGGCGTGATTAGAAGCTATCCATTCCTGAATGAACCAGAAAAACTAAAAGAACCTAGAGACAGAATCGTGCAGCATATTTGCTCTACGAAACCTCTTGCTGACGCACACAAGAAAAACGTAGAAGGGTGGGCTAAAAACAAAGAAACCCCAGACCCTCTGTTATCTGCCACATTATGGGGAGGAGCAGGCATGTGTGCTAGAAGCTTTGTTTACGAAAAAAGTTATACACCTCATCCACTACGCAAGAGACTTTTTCTTAATTCAGGCTTTCTCCTTCCGGCTCAAGACACGCTACATCAAGTAATTACATTTATAGATGACAACAAGGTAAAAGTATCGAAAAAAATATACGGAAACGACTCTCTTTACTCAGCATACTTAAAAATTCCTTCCTTGCCTGTGCGCGTGATCCAAGAGTCTTCGTCAGCTGATCAGATCATCTCAATTGCACTGGAAATGCGATCCGACTTCAAAAAACTAAGAGAGTGGTTAAAAATATTTCAGAATTCGATGACGTTAGAAGACACTGAAGAGCTCCTTAAAAAAAGGAAAGAATTAGATTCAGTTGCACAATATGTGAGCACTAAACTTGGACTAAATGATGGAGAATCAAATTCTTCTTTAGAAGTTGGCATAGGAATATTCAAGTTGTCGCTTGGCATAGGAGGCCCAATCAATTTCTTGAAAAATCAATTTGGGGTAAGGGCTACTCTTAATAGACTAATCTTTGGCTCTAGTGGAAAAAAAGAATTAGAAAAATACGTCGACATGTTTGATGCAAAGGGCACTGGCATTGGTTACGAAATTCAGCACTACTTTAGCAGGAATGCTTAACATGGCGCTCAACAGGGCAGGGAAAAGGCTACGCTTTTTCCTTGCTTGTTAGCTCCACGTTTGAATCGCCTATCATTTGCTAGAAACATTTTCGGCTGCTGCTAGCAGGAAAGCCGACGTTTTACATCGTGCATACGAATGTCTGATTTTGCCGGGTTAGAGACACTCAAAAAATTTGCCTCTACCTTCTACTTTTGACTACTAACAGCCCCCTGCTCTATTCACCTCCTACGCATATCAGCAACCAATCACCACCAACCCAAACGCCAGGTCCCACGCAAAAAAGCCCTCCCAAATCGGGAGGGCTTTTTTGTATGAGGCCGGTACTATCAATGCTGATGCCCGTGCTCACCGTGCACATGCTGGTGAGCGATTTCCTCAGCCGTTGCCGCGCGCACGTCCACCACTTTGACGGCAAAGCGCAGGGCTTTGCCGCACAGCGGGTGATTACTACTAAAGGAGTGCTAAAATCCCTCAAAAGAGGGCTTTTTACTTCATCAAACCTGGGCGCTGTTCAGCCCCAGTCCGCGCCACATATCGGCATGAGCATTGGAGCGCTCAAAGAACATCCGAACAGGATATTTTATTTTGCCATTATGGAACCATTCATTCTTGATTTGCATGTAGTCGCGATTGTCATCATCGGCACGCATCAACAAATCATAATCTTCATTTCCGCCCATAAAATTAAAAATCAATTTCTTGACTTCTTCGCGCTTGGATTCTTTGATGGAGGTTGTAATCAGGATGCGATAGCCTGCACGATGTGGCCTCAATGCCGTCAAAACTTGAATCAGATTCCAGTTATAAGAAGAATTTCCGTAGAGCTCAGAAACCAAATCAACACCAGAGATAATGGCCCCAAGCTCAAAAGCCATGTACGCATTTTCAACAGTCATCTCATTTTCCATTACAAGCACCTTAAGTGAACGTTAACATTCCAGACCAAACCCAATGACCTGAACCATAACTAGCAGCTTCAGCAATTGAAAACCCTAGCAAAGCTAATCAGCCAAAAATAGTATATCTATAAAGCCATACCGATACAGTCTGACAAGTATCACTGCCATTCAAATAATGGCAATAAAAAGACGGCAGCCACTTGGTTCCACTCTCAGCATCCATGATTCTGGCCATCAAATTTTATGAATGTTTGAACGTATACTCTCAGTACCTTACCTTAGCTTTTGTAAAGCCCCCTGCCCCAGCAATGGCAATGGGATTTTGGAAACAGAAGCGACCGAATCTCTGACGAATTCACCGCAATCAAAAACTAGCATCAACACAAATACCTAATGTTAGCCATCAAAGAGAATATGCTTTGAGACATCAAATTTAATCTCACAAGTGACAAAGCACTCAAGAACAGATACCCCCCAAACCACCAGACCCCATATAAAAAAAGCCCTCCACTTGAGGAGGGCTTTTTTTTGTGTGAGGCCGGTACTATCAATGCTGATGCCCGTGCTCGCCATGCACATGCTGGTGAGCAATTTCCTCGGCCGTGGCCGCGCACACATCCACCACTTTGACGGCAAAGCGCAGGGCTTTGCCGCATAGCGGGTGGTTGCCGTCCAGCAAGATGGTGGGGCCTTTGATCTTGGTGACGAAGTCGTAACGCGGCTCGCCGTCCGGGCCGATTCGCTGGATTTGGCCGCCTACCGTCACGCCGGGCGGGAAGTCCTACTTGGGCATGGTAGTAACCATGCGCTTCGTCGCGCGCGCCGAAGGTGTCGAGGAGCGGGAGGGCGTCAAGCCGGCGGCATCCTGCGAGACGAAAGTAGCCGTACACGGTAGGCCGCGGCCCCTACTAAATCATCATCCGCGCAGCGGACTCAATGCCTTGGCAATTGTGCTTAGAACGTGTTTACGATCTCGCGAGCTAAGGCGAGACAAGGCGTTGCGGCTGAAAAAGCGGAGTGTACACACGGTACATGAGCATTTTAAAGACGTACTCACCGTGTAACGCGTCCACGACGTGCAGCAGATCGTAAACAGGTTCTTAGACCCGCTAACAAAACCCCTGATCCTGCGTTGCGCCTCCTTGTCGTACGGCTTGTACTGCCTGCGTCGGCGCGCCTTGGCTCAGGTTCTCTGCGAGCTTTTGTTAGCAGCTCTTAGTAGTGGTAGCGGCACTGCAAGATGGTCAGAACGTTGCTCTGGACAGCGTAGACCAGCCGATGCTCATCATCGATGCGACGCGACCAGAAGCCAGCAAACTGATGCTTAAGCGGCTCAGGCTTGCCGATCCCCTCAAACGGGTTGCGCTGGATGTCCTTGATCAGAGCGTTGATGCGCTTGAGGGTAGGCTTGCTGCTCTGCTGCCAGTAGAGGTAATCCTCCCATGCGTTATCATCAAACTTGATCTGCATTACTCGCCCTCGTCTTCGAGAAGCGTTCTCTCTTTGGCCGCCCCGCTGTGAAACCTTGCCGCCGCATCGGCCAGACGCTTGGCATTTTCAGGGGAGCGCGTCAGGTAGGCGGTTTCTTCCAGCGCGTTGTAGTCGGCCAGCGACATGATCACCACCGGCTCACCGCGCTGGGTGGTGACGATCACCGGCGCCCGGTCTTCGTTCACTTGACGCATGACTTCGGCCAGGTGCTGGCGGGTGTGGCTGTAGGTAAGCGCTTTCACGGTGTTCCTCGCTCAAATCGACAATGATTGTACAAATCATAGCACAACCCAGGCGGCATGGTTCACGCACTAAGAACGTGTTTACGATCTGCTGCGCGTCGTGGAGCGTTACACGGTGAGTACGGCTTCGAAATGCTCATGTACCAACCGTACATTCCGCTTTTTCGCTCGTTTTCGCCTTGTCTCGCCCTTGCTCGCGAGATTTTGAACAGGCTCTCAGTGCGCCGCCGCCGGGTGACACGCGCCCACGCCTCCATCTCCGAATATGTCAGCGCTCGCGGGCCGCAGTCCGAAAACTGCCGCCCTGCCGATAAGCAACGCCAAATAATAGGTGGGGTCCAGACAAAACAAAGCCCTCCCAAATGGGGAGGGCTTTGTCTGAATGAAGCGGGGGAATCAGTGCTGATGCCCGTGCTCGCCATGCACATGCTGGTGAGCGATTTCCTCAGCCGTGGCCGCGCGCACGTCCACTACTTTGACGACAAAGCGCAGGGCTTTGCCGCACAGCGGGTGGTTGCCGTCCAGCAATACCGTGGGGCCTTTGATCTTGGTGACGAAGTAGTAACGCGGCTCGCCGTCCGGGCCGATGCGCTGGATTTGGCCGCCTACCTTCACGCCGGGCGGGAAGTCCGACTTGGGCATGGTGGTGACCAGGGCTTCGTCGCGTTCACCGAAGGTGTCTTCGGTAGCCAGTTCCAGCGTGGTTTGAAAACCCGATTCCTGGCCTTCCAGCGCGGCTTCCAGCTTGGCGAACAGGTTGTCGTAATCGCCGTGCAGGTAGGAGACGGGCTTCTTGCCATCGTCGTAAACCAGACCCTGGCTGTCGGTGACTTTCATGCGCAGGGTGACGGCGGTGTTGGCGGTGATTTTCATGGCAGGCAATAACAAAAAAATGGAAGCGGGAAGGTTCTCAGTTCAGCGAGGGAGTGTCAACCGAAACGCCCCTGCTTTGCTGGATACGGATGCGGCTGTTTTCCGGAACGCCCCTCCCCGTCCCCAACAGCCAGCCCCAAAGGGGCCGGCTGCCCCTCCCCGGCTTAGAACCTATTTACGATCTGCTACGCGTCGGCGATACGGCGTTGAAAGCAAGCTCAAAATGCTCATGTACCCCTTGTACATTCCGCTTTCTCAGCCGTTTTCGCCTTGTCTCGCTCTAGCTCGCAAGATCGTAAACAGGTTCTTAGCTTCTCTTCTTCTTCCGCCCCAGCCTCCGCGGCAAGGCTTCCAACTCGTCCAGGCTGAGATGGAGGCGGTTCACCGCCTCCACATGCCTCGGCAGGTCCACCTGTTCCACCCCCAGGTTCAACAACAACTCCAGATAGTTGAAGAAGCTCTTGCACATGCGGCGGCGGTGGCCGCGTTGGCTGAAATCCATATCGCTGGCGATGCGGAACAGCAGGCCGCGCGCGGAGTGCTGGCGGTTGAGTTTCAGCATCTGCGCCAGATGGGCGGCGTACTGATGGCCCAAGGCACGGGCTTCACATTCATCCTTGGCCTCGGCCGGCTGCCAATAATGCGGGTAGGTGCGGCCTTTGACGCGGCGGATGAAGGGCAGGCTGAGGTCTTTGGCGTGGGGGCCGGCAAACCGGTAGCGGGAGCGCGGCCCTAGCGGCGGGAGTGGAGAAGCGTCCTGATGGACGTCTTGGGTTTCAGCAGCGGATGGAGTGAGTTCGATGCCTAGCACCGGACGGACTAGCTTTACCATTTGCAACCTCCTGAGCAGAAGGGCCCGGCCGCAAGGCGGCAGGGCGGGCACATGACAAGAGTTAGCCTACCGGTGAGTCCTTACGAAAGCCGGCGCGCCCGCGAGGGCGCCACTTGCCATGGCCCGCCCGAATAGGCAAAGCAATGGCAGCGGATACGCTGTGGAAACAGCGCATCCGCAGTAAGAACTCATAAGCGGGAGGCTAATCCCGAGCGCCGCGATTGCTGCGGCGCGGGGGCTATTGTTGAGGAGGAGTGGGAGGGCGTCAAGCCGGCGGGGTCCGGTAAGGTGGATCGCCGCCATCATCTTGTGCGGCGCAGCGGGGTTCCGCGTGGGTATCGCTACGCTCCACCCACCCTACGCGCGGCCGCTCGTCATGGGTAGGGTGGGTGGAGCCGCAGGCGATACCCACCAGCCGCCAGCCCCGGCAGGAACAAGCCATTAGCGCAGCGGAACGTAACCGGTTCTAAGAACGTGTTTACGATCTCGCGAGCTAAGGCGAGACAAGGCGTTGCGGCTGAGAAAATGGAATGTACGCGCGGTACATGAGCATTGCGAAGCGGTACTCACCGTGCCACGTCTCACGACGCGCAGCAGATCGTAAACCGGTTCTAAGAGCCGCTAACAACACCTCGCAGAGAACCTGAGCCAAGGCGCGCCGACGCAGGCCGTACAAGTCGTACGGCAAGGAGGCGCAACGTAGGATCAGGGGTTTGGTTAGCGGGTCTAAGAGAGAGGCACCGCATCCGCCGCCAACCCCGCCTGCGCATTGACCAGGGTGATGATGAAGTCCCGCATCCAGCGATGGCCGGGGTGCTGCTGGGTGCGGTCGTGCCAGGCCATGCCCACTTCAAAGCTTTCGGTGGGCAGCGGAAACTCCACTTGCTTCAGCGCGTCGCCGCGGTCTTGCACCAGGCGCTGCGGCACCAGCGCGACAAAGTCGGACTGGGCCACCATTTCCGGCACAAACAGGAAGGACGCGGCGGACAAGGCCACGTTGCGGCGCAGGCCCAGCGCCGCCAGCGTGCGGTCCACCGGGGTGAAGAAGCCGTTGCCGTCCAAGGACACGATGACGTGGTCCAAGGCCGCGTATTCTTCCACGCTCAGCCCTTCTTTCAGGGTGGGGTGGTCGCGGCGGCCTATCAGCACATAGTGTTCGTCGAACAGACGGCAGCTTTGCAGCTTGGACGGGGCGGCCGGCGGGGTCAGCAGCGCCAGGTCCAGATCGCCCTGCTCCAGTTGCGCTTCCAGCCGGTGCAGGTCCAGCGCGCGCACCGCCACCCTCACGCCGGGCGCGCTTTTGCGCAGTTCCCGCGCCAGCGGGATCAGCAGCGCGGCTTGCAGGTAATCGGTGCAGGCGATGGCCACGGTCAGGTCCGCGCTGGCCGGCTCGAAATCCTGATGCCCGGCCACGGTGGCGCGCACTTCGTTGAGCGCCTTGCGCAAGGGCTCGAACATTTCCAGCGCCTTGGCCGTGGGATACATACCGCGGTGGACGGCCACCAGCAGCGGGTCGTCAAACAACTCGCGCAGGCGGTTCAATTGCGCGCTCACCGCCGGCTGGCTCAAGCTCAGCCGCGCGGCCGCGCGCGTCACGTTCTGTTCCACCAGCAAGGCTTCCAGCGTTACCAGCAGATTGAGGTCGAGTCGTTTGGTATCCATCTGATGAATAGTAAGCAATAAAAACCGTGATTTCACGGATTGTTGACCACGCGTCAGACTGACGGCTTTCCCCCTTTAAACGCTTGGAGGCCGCATGAACCGACACGCCCTGATCATCCACGCCCACCCGGACCCGGCATCGCTGACCGCCCAATTCGCCGCGCTGGCGCGGCCGAACAGCGCAAGCGGCTTGCAGCGGACTTGGTGATCATGCTGCTTCCGCTATGGTGGTACGCCCTGCCCGCCTTGCATAAAGGTTGGATTGAACGAGTCTACGCTTAAAACCTGTTTACGATCAGCTGCGCGTTGGCGATACAGCGTTGAAAACGTCTTCAGAATGCTCATGTACAACATGTACATTCCGCTTCTTCAGCCGTTTTCGCCTTGTCTCGCCTTAGCTCGCAAGATCGTAAACAGGTTTTTACGGCTTCGCCTATGGCTACCGCAACGAGGGCAATCGCTGGCGCTACGGCGACGGCGCGCTGAGCGGCAAACGCGCGATGCTGGCCGCGATGGTGGGCGGGCAGGAGCGGGACTACGGCCCGCGCGGCATCAACGGGCCGCTGGAGCAACTGTTGTTTCCTGTGACACACGGCTGCCTGTTCTACCCCGGCATGGAGGTGCTGCCCACCCATGCGGTATACGACGCCAACCGTCTTTCCGCCGCCGATATAGACGCGGCCAAGGACGCCTGGCGGCAAAGGCTGCTTGGGGTATTCGACGAAGCGCCCATCCCCTTCCGCCGCCAGAACGGCGGCGATTACCCGGACGGCCATACTTTGGGCGAACAGGTAGCCGCCGACGCCAGCGGCCTGAGAACCTGTTCAAAGTCTGCTGCGCTTCAGCGATACGGCGTTAAAAACAAGCTCAAAATACTCATGTACCACGAGTACATTCCGCTTTTTCGCTTGTTTTCGCCTTGTCTCGCCCTTGCTCGCGAGACTTTGAACAGGTTCTGACGGCGCATATCGCCGGCTGACGGCGGCTACAAACGCCAGCCCAGCCGCATGCCTTCATAAACGGCTTCTTCCGCGGTGCGCGGCGCCAGGCAATCGCCTATCGCGTGCAGTTCGGCGCCGCAGCCGCTCAGTTCCTCCCATAAACCATCCTCGGCCTGATGCCCCTGACACAGCACCAGGCAGTCCACTTCGCTCTCCACCATCGCCTCCTCGCTGGCGGTGTGCAGCAAGTACACGCTGTCGTCGTCGTGGCCGTACAGCCGCGCGTACGGCGTTACCGCCACGCCGGCGCGCTGCAGTTGGCCGGCCAGGTGGTCGCGCACATACATTTGCAGCGCTTCGCCGGCATGGGTGCCGTTGACCGCCAGCCTCACCTGGTGGCCGGCGGCGGCCAGCCGCAGCGCGATGCCGGGGCCGATCCAGTCGCAGCGCCAGTCCGCCACCAGCACCTTGCCGCCCCGCACCGCCTCGCCGCGCAGCACTTGCCAGGCGTCCAGCACTTGCATGGCGCCGCCGCCTTCCAGCGCCGGCCAGCGCGGCCGCGCGCCGGTGGCCACCACCACCGCGTCCGGGGCCAGCCGCCGCACCAGTTCGCGGTCTACCCTGACGTTGCGCCTCACTTCCACGCCGGCCACTTGCAGTTCCCGCTCCAGATTGGTGATCAGGCCGCCAAATTCCGCGCGGCCGGGCAGCAGTTGCGCCAGCAGCGCCTGGCCGCCCAGTTGCGGGCCGGCTTCGTACAGGCTGACCTGGTGGCCGCGCTGCGCCGCGATCACCGCCGCCTTCATGCCGGCCGGGCCGCCGCCGGCCACCAGCACTCGCCGCGGCGCGGCAGCCGGCCGCGGTTCGCCGTATTCCAGTTCGCGGCCGCTTTGCGGGTGTTGGATGCAGGAGATGGGCAGACCGCGGTGGAAGCGGCCGATGCAGGCTTGATTGCAGCCTATGCAGGCGCGGATGTCCTCATGCCGGCCCTGTTCGGCCTTGGCCGGCAGTTCCGGATCGCAGATCAGCGCGCGGGTCATGCCGCAAGCATCAGCCTGGCCGCCGGCCAGCACTTGCTCGGCCTCTTGCGGCTGGTTGATGCGCCCAGCCAGCAGCACCGGGATGCTCAGCGCGCGCTTGAAGCGCGCCGCCTGCGCCGCCAGGTAGGCGGCCGGCAGCGCCATCGGCGGCGCAATGTGGATGGCCGCGCCCAGGGTGGCGGAGCTGCCAGCCACCAGGCTGACGTAGTCCAGTTCGCTCTCCAGCGCCCGCGTGGCCGCCAGCGCCCGCTCGGCGTCCATGCCCTCGCCTTCTTCCTCGCCGGCGGAGATGCGCAGGCCCACCACAAAGCCCGGCCCGCCGCCGGCGCGAGCGGCGGCCACCGCTTCGCGCAGGAAGCGCAGCCGGCCGGCGTCGTCGCCGCCATAGCCGTCTTGGCGGCGGTTGACTTGCGGGTTGAGGAATTGCGCCGGCAGATAGCCGTGGCTGGCGACGATCTCGGCGCCGTCCACGCCGGCGGCGCGCAGCCGCCTTGCGGCCGCGCCGTAGCCGGCGACGATTTCATCTATCATTTCGCGGCTCAGCGCGCGCGGCTGCACGTGGAAGCGCTCGCTGGGGGTCGCCGAAGGCGCGTAGGCCACGCTCAGCAGGCCGTCGGCGCTTTCCATGATTTCGCGGCCGGGGTGGAACAGCTGGGCGAACAGCTTGCAGCCTTCGGCGTGCACGGCCTCGGCCAGTTGCCGGTAGCCGGGCACGCAGCTGTCGTCTGTGGCCATCAGGGCGTGCGAGGTGTAGTGCGCGGTTTCGTGGACGCCCGAGACTTGCAGCACGATCAGGCCGACGCCGCCGCGCGCCCGCGCCCGGTGGTAGGCCACCAGCGCCGGGCTGACCCGGCCGTCCACCGGCAGCACGGTGTCGTGGCCGGTGGACATGATACGATTCTTCAGCAGCGCCGGGCCGATGCGCAGCGGGGAGAACAGCAAGGGGAACAAGGTGCTCATCGCGTGGACCTTTGATCGGGTTTGGCGGACGCCAGCTCTATGGTAGTTTGATTTTGCTTAAATTAAAATTTATTGCAAATTTTTTTAATAAAATACAAGTCAGAACCGCGAACACACGCCGCGGCACAGGATTTCATCGTGAGCAAAAACGCAACATCCGCCGCCGACGCCCCGCTGCAGCTGGGCGCCCGCATCCGACAACTGCGCAAACGCCAGGGCCTGACGCTGAGCCGGCTGGCCGAAACCAGCGGCTTGTCCGTGGGCCACATCAGCCTGATCGAACGCGAGCTGGCCCAGCCGTCCATCAACGCGCTGGTGAATATCGCCCGCAGCCTGGGCGTGACGGTGCAGTGGTTTTTCAACGGCGCCGCCGAGCAGGCCGAGGACGAGAAGGACTACATCGTGCGCCGCGATCAGCGGCCGCGGCTGGATTACCAGAGCGGTTTCGTCGACCATTTGCTGACGCCCAAGAACCAGCGCCAATTGGAGATGATCCATTGCCTGATTCCTCCCGGCGCCAGCTGCGACGAGGGCTACAGCCACAACGGCGAGGAAGCCGGCTTTGTGCTCAAGGGATCGCTGGAGTTGTTTGTGGGCGAGCGCCAGTTTCATCTGGAACAGGGCGACAGCTTCGCCTATTCCAGCAGCGAGCCGCACCGCTACCGCAATCCGGGCAGCGGCGAGACCATCGTGATATGGGTGATTACTCCGCCCAGCTTCTGAGAACCAGGCCAAAGTCTGCTGCGCTTCAGCGATACGGCGTTGAAACCATCTTCAGAATGCGCATGTAGCACGTGTACATTCCGCTTTTTCGCTCGTTTTCGCCTTGTCTCGCCTTAGCCCGCGAGACTTTGAAGAGCCTGTTTGCGATCTGCTGCGCGTCGTGAAGCGTTGCACGGCGAGTACCGCGTCGAAATGCCCCCCAAGCAAAGCCGCTCCCTCAGCGGCTTTCGTTTTTCCCGCGCGGGCTTGCGCAGCGCCCGGCCCGCTCAAAGCCTGCCGATACCGCAACAGTTTTTTAATAAAATCAAAATAAATTTTACAGTTTTTTGATCGCTTCCTAGACTGTCCCGGCCGGCGCGGATAAGCCGGCCACGCAGCATCAGAGGAGACCGATCATGAAATTGACGCATCTGAGCATCGCCGCCAGCCTGCTGGCCGGCGGCGTCGCCTCCGCCAACCAGCTGGTGGTGGTGTCCTACGGCGGCGAGAACCAGGCGGCGCAATCGCGCGCCTATTACGCGCCCTATCAACGTCAAAGCGGCGTGCGCATCGTCGCGGACGCCTGGAACGGAGAGTTCGCCAAGATCAAGGCGATGGCGGCCACCGGCCGCTCGCGCTGGGACGCGGTGGAGGTGGACGCCGCGGCGCAGGGGCGCGGCTGTGAGGAGGGCTTGCTGGAGAGGCTGGATTACCGGCGGATAGGCGACAAGGCGGACTTTGTGCCCGGCGCGGCTCAGCCTTGCGCCATCGGCATGTTCCTGGCCTCCATGGTGCTGGCTTACAACGAGGACAAGCTGAAAACCGCGCCGCAAAGCTGGCGCGATTTCTGGGACGTGAAGCGCTTCCCCGGCAAGCGGGCATTGCGCCGCGGCGCACCCTACACGCTGGAGATCGCGCTGCTGGCGGACGGCGTGCCGCCGGCCGAGGTTTACAAAACCTTGGCCACGCCGGCCGGGGTGGACCGCGCCTTTCGCAAGCTGGATCAGCTCAAGCCCTATATCCAGTGGTGGGAAAGCGGCGCCCAGCCGCCGCAATACCTGCTGTCCGGCGACGTGGTGATGAGTTCTTCCTACAACGGCCGCATCAGCCTGGCGCGGCGCGAGGGCCGCAAGCTGCGCATGGTGTGGCGCAACAATATCAGCGAGTTCAGCTACTGGGCCATTCCCAAGGGCTCGCCCAACAAGGACGAGGCGCTGAAGTTCATCGCCTTCGCCAGCCGGCCGGAGCAGCAAAAGCTGTATTCGGAGCAGATGCCCTACGGCCCCAGCAACCGCAAAGCGCTCAGCCTGTTGCCGGCGGCGGTTCAGTCCGAGCTGCCCAGCCACCCGGCCAATATGGCCGGCTCGCTGGCGATGGATGCCGCCTTCTGGACCGATCACGGCGAGGCGCTGGAGCAGCGCTTCGCCAGTTGGGCGGCCAAGCGGCCGTAAGCGGCGCCGCTCATCCCGCAAGCTTTAATCAGCCCGCCGCCGCAACGGCGGGCCGCCAGGCTAGGCTCAGGCCAGCCGCCACAGGGTGAAGGCCACGTCCGGCGTCCACCCGGGGTTGGAGCGGTGCGCTTGCAGGCAGCGGTAAAGCTGGCCCTGGTAGCTGACGCCGTCGTCCACCAGGTAATCGTGCTCGTTCAACCACTCCGGAAACTCCGGCTCCGGCCCGCCGCCGCTGGTGCTGGCGCTCACGCTGTTGCTGGGGCCGGAGGCGTGGCCGGCGGCGTCCAGCGCGGTGACGAAATAACGGTAGGCGGTGCCGGGCCGCAGGCCGCTGTCCAAGTAGTTGAGCGCGCTGGTCTCCCCCGCCGGCTGGCCGTCGCGGTGCAGCTGGTAATGCGCCACCGGCTGTTCACCGCCCTGGGAGGCTTCCCAGCTCAGGCTGATGGCGGTGTCGCTGCGGCTGTCCACCTTGAGGTTTTGCGGCGCGCCCGGCCGGTTGCCGCCGCTTTCGCCGTGGATCAGTTCGGCGTAGTCGCGGACAAAGCCCCAGTCGTACGGCCGGCCGCCGGCGTCGCGTCCGGCGTCCCAGTTGACGGACCAGGTCATCAAGCCGCGGATGGGATTGCCGTCGGCGGCCAGGCGGCTGAAGGCGCGGTACACCGCGCCGGGGTCCGCCACATAGCCGGTGGCGGCGGCGTCGTTGTTGGCCGGCAGGCCGATGGCGAACTTGTCCGCCGGAATGCGCAGGAAGCCGCGGCTGCCGTTGATCAGGCTATCGGTCAGGTAATAAAGAAAGTCTTCTTTTTGCTCCTGGTTGTCCTGAGACAGCCAGGCGTTCAGCTCGTCCACCCAGACGCCGTCGCCGCCCTGGTTGTAGTACTGCGGGGCGATGAAGTCGTAATAGCCGTCCAGCGCGGCGAGATAAGGCGCGTATTTGTCCCCGGTCTTCAGGTAGGGGAATTCCGGCGCCATGCTGATGATGAAGCCGCGGCCCTCGGCGGCGTAACGGTCTTTGACCCGCTTGAGCGCGGCCGGGATCACCGCGCTGTTGTCGGCGGCGGCGATGGCGCTTTGCTCCAGATCGATGTCCAGGCCGTCGAAGCCGTAGGTTTCCACCAGGCGGACGATTTCGTCGGCCAGCGCTTGCTCTTGCCCGGCATGCAGTTCGATGTGGGCGTCCGCGCCGCCCAGCGAGATCAGCACCGCCCGTCCCTGGCGATTGAGTTCGCCCACTTGTTCGCGGAAGGCCTGATCGCTCAGATTGTAGGGTTTGAAAGTGGGAATGCCGGCGCCCTTCATGAAGGCCACCGCCACGATATTGTAGTCGGCCGGGGTTTCCGCCAGCGGCAGGTCCGCGGACTGGCCGCGCTGGTAGCCGTTGCCCGGCTCCGACGGCCAGTTGTGCCAGAAGCCCATCAAGAAGTTGCCCGCGATCTCCGGCATCAATGAGGCGTCGTCGCTCAGCGCGCGCCGTTCCGGCTTGGCGAATTGATTCATCTGCCCTTCCTTTCATGGAGACGACAGCGGCGGCCCAGGCCGCCGCGCCTTGCGCGATGCGCGTCGATCAGCTGAAGTCGAAATCGATCACCTGATAAAAGGCGTTGCCGGTGTCGGCCACTTCCCAGACCGCCAGCACCACGTGATAGCCCTGGCGCTCCGGCAGCCTGACGTTGTGGATGGTGGGGTCCGGCGGCATCAGTTCGGCGCCGTGGGACCAGTAAGGCTGGGCGGTCAGTTCCACTTTATAGAAAGGCTCGGACTCGAACTGGGCGCGGCTCAGCGGCTGATTGGGATTCCAGCCGGGCTTGGTGATGAAGTAGTTCCAGCGCCGGGTCAGGTGGACGGCGTGATAGCTCCAGTGGAATTCCTGCGCCTGACCGGATTTGACCGGGTGCTTGTGCCAACGCTCGGCGCTCTGCTCGTCCAGCACCGCGGCGAAGGCCTGGCCGGCGCTGGCTATCTTGCCGTCCGCCGGCGGGGCCACATTGGCCACGTCGTCCGGCGCCAGCGGGTCGCGCAGGCCGCCCGCGCCGGCGGGGAAGAATTTGCCGCCTTCCAGGCCGTTGACCTGCCAGCTTTGCAGCGGGCATTGGGCGTTGACGCCGTCCACGCAGAACTGGCCGCGCGATTCCGGCTTGAACACTTGGCCATGGCGCGGCTGTTGGCCAGGCCTGGATTCGACATTGGTGTAGCTCATCAGGATACCCCCGGGTTGATGTCAGGACGGCGGCGTCCGGCGCAAGTCCGTACCGCCCGCCGCCCACATCTTATTATCCCGATGGAATACGCAATGCTGTCCTTTCAGCTGGACACCAATTTCAGCTCATAGTCTAGCGGCCTGGCCAGCCGCCACAAGGCTTGGTCCAGCCGCGCGTTGTCGCCGCTGGGCCGCGCCAGGGCCGGCGCCGGTTCCGCCGCCGCCAGCTGCCGCTCGATGAAAGCGTGGATCCGCGGGCGGCGCGGTCCGCGCATGGTCTCGCCGCAGGCGATCTTCACCGCCAGCAGGCGGTTGATCTCGGCGGCCAGTTCGGCGTCGTCTACGGTGCCGGCGGCCAGTTGGGCGAAACGCGTCGGCGGCATGCCGCGGCCGGCGTCCAGCCAACGCACCGCCAACAGGGCTCTCAGCACGTACAGGTATTTTTTCAGGCACACGCTGTCGCCCTGCAGGTGGGCGTCGAAGTTTTTGCGCGCCATCGCCAGGTAGTGCCAACGGCATTTGAGGTCGGAGCGGAAGTCCGGCGCCAGGCCGCGCAGCAGCCGCAGCGCCTGCGGATCCGCCCGGTACACCAGCGGCGATTGCAGCCATTCGCACAGCGTGGGGTTGGAGCCTTGCAGCAGGCGCAGCGCCTTGCGCAGCTCCCAGCCGCTGATGTCCAGCTCATCGTTGATCGGCAGTTCGATCACGTCGCGCTGCGGCATCACGCGCAAATACCATTCCGGCTCGTGCACGTAGATGAAGCGCACGTCGTAATCGCTGTCCGGCGACGGAAAACCCCAGGCGCGGCTGCCGGATTCACAGGCGTAAAGCACTCGCACCCGGTGCCGTCCTTCCAGCGCGTCCAGTTCGCGCCGCACCCGCTCGCGCATCGCGTCTTCCAGCGGGTGTTGAAATAAAAATTCTCGCATTATCTTTGTCTCCAGCCCTGCCTAGGGGCTTGCTTTAGCTGCTATTCAATGTCCGCCGCGCGCAGGCCGGACGGCTAGCAAAGAAGCTTAAAAACCGCTCCCGCGCTGGCCCGCCCCGCCGCGCGCCCGATCATGAACCGCCGCTCATCCTTTCACGCACACCACCTGGCGCAAGGTGTGCACCACCTCCACCAGGCTGGACTGCGCCGCCATCACCGCGTCGATGTCCTTGTAAGCCATCGGGATTTCATCGATCACCTCGGCGTCCTTGCGGCATTCCACATGGGCGGTGGCGCGGCGCTGGTCTTCCAGGTCAAAGCGGCGCTTGGCTTCGGAGCGGCTCATCGCGCGCCCGGCGCCGTGGCTGCAGGAACAGAAGGCTTCCTCATTGCCCAGGCCGCGCACAATGAAGCTCTTGGCGCCCATGGAGCCGGGAATGATGCCCAACTGGCCCTTGTGGGCGGCCACCGCGCCCTTGCGCGTCACCAGCACTTCGCGGCCAAAGTGGGTCTCGCGCTGCACGTAGTTGTGGTGGCAGTTCACCGCTTCCACTTCGGCGTCGAAGGGCTTGCTTATCACGCCGCGGGCGGCGTCCACCGCCTGGCGCATCATCAACAGGCGGTTTTGGCGCGCGTAGTCCTGGGCCCAGCCCACCGCTTCCACGTAGTCGTCGAAATGACGGCTGCCTTCTTCGAAATAGGCCAGCTCGCGGTGCGGCAGATTGGCGATATGCCCGCGCATGTCCGCCTGGGCCAGTTCGATGAACAGATTGCCGATGGCGTTGCCCACGCCGCGAGAACCGGAGTGCAACATGAACCAGACCCGGTCCGCCTCGTCCAGGCACACTTCGACAAAGTGATTGCCGGTGCCCAGCGTGCCCAGGTGAAGGTGGTTATTGGTTTTCGCCAGCTTGGGGTATTTGGCCGCGATGGCGTCGAAACCCGGCAGCAGCCGCGCCCAGGCGGCGTCCACGCCGGCCGGCGGCCGCTGCCAAGCGCCTTTGTCGCGGCCGGAGCGGGAGGCGCTGCGGCCGTGCGGCACCGCGGCTTCAATGGCGCTCCGCAAGCCGCCCAGCTGGTCCGGCAGGTCCGCGGCGCTCAAGGTGGTGCGCGCCGCCATCATGCCGCAGCCGATGTCCACGCCCACCGCCGCCGGAATGACGGCCCCCACCGTGGGGATCACGCTGCCTATGGTGGAGCCCTTGCCCAGATGCACGTCCGGCATCACCGCCAGGTGCCGGAAGATGAAGGGCAGTTGCGCGGTCTGCAACAGCTGCTGGCGCGCGGCGTCTTCCACTGGCACGCCTTGCGTCCACATTTTGATAGGCGCGCCGTTGGGCGCCAGCAGGGTTTGATAGGGATTCACGGTCATATTCTTGTCTTTCTTTGTGCATATCTGTTTTTAGAGCCGCTAACAAAACCGCGCTGCCTACCTGAGCCAAGGCGCGCCGACGCAGAAAACGAAGTGTCTGCGAAGCGACAGCACCAGTCGTGCGACAAGGAGGCGCAACGCAGGATCAGGGGTTCTGTTAGCGGGTCTTAGAACCTGTTCACGATCTCGCGAGCAAGAGCGAGACAAGGCGAAAACAAGCGAAAAAGCGGAATGTACTCGTGGTACATGAGCATTTTTGATGCTTGTGCTCACCGTGCAACGCTTCACGAAGCGCAGCAGATCGTGAACAGGTTCTTAGCGCGCCGCCGGCGCGCTTCGCCCCAAGGCGCGGGCAGGCTTGCGCCGCCGCGCCCGTTCCGCGTATTGCCAGAATCGTGCCAGCTTCATGACAACTTGAAATTAAACATTCAAGCCATTGATTTAACAATAACAATCCTCCAACCCAGGTCCGCGCCGTCGGTTTCGGCAAAACCGTCATCAAGTCTTTTTTGATAAAATAGTCTATTCAATTATCCAAATAGATAATATATGCACGATAGAGTGGCGATTGGTTTCCTGGGCACGGTGCTGGACCGGCGCGGCCACGGCGCCGAGCGCTGGAAGAAATGGCGGCCCTCGGTGGGCATTTGCGCGCAGCCCGACATGCCGCTGCGGCGGCTGGAGTTGCTGCACGACAACCATCATGCGCGGCTGGCGCAACTGACGGCGCAGGATATCGCCGCGGTGTCGCCGGGCACCGAGGTGCGGCTGCATCCGGTCAATCTGCAAGACCCGTGGGATTTCGAGGAGATGTACGCGGCCTTGCACGACTTCGCCGCGCGCTACGCCTTCGACACCGAGCACGAGGATTACCTGGTTCATATCACCACCGGCACGCATGTGGCGCAGATTTGCTGGTTCCTGCTCACCGAATCCCGCCACCTGCCGGCGCGGCTGCTGCAAAGTTCGCCGGCGCGCCAGGGCCAGCGCCTGGCCGGCGAGGTCAGCCTCATCGACCTGGATCTGTCGCGCTACGACCAGATCGCGCAACGTTTCCGTCAGGAGAGCGACGACACCGTGTCCTTTCTCAAGTCCGGCATCGCCACCCGCAACCCGCGCTTCAACCGCATGATCGAGCAGATCGAACGGGTGGCGGTGCGCTCCGACGCGCCCATCCTGCTCAGCGGCCCCACCGGCGCCGGCAAGAGCCAGCTGGCGCGCCGGCTCTACCAGCTGAAAAAGACGCGTCACCGGCTGGACGGCCGCTTTGTCGAGGTCAATTGCGCCACCCTGCGCGGCGACAGCGCGATGTCCGCGCTGTTCGGCCATGTGAAGGGCGCGTTCACCGGCGCGCACGGCGAGCGCGCCGGCCTGTTGCGCAGCGCGGACGGCGGCATGTTGTTTCTGGACGAGATAGGCGAGCTGGGCCTGGACGAGCAGGCGATGCTGCTCAAGGCCATAGAGGAGAAACGCTTCTTCCCTTTTGGCGGCGATTGCGAGGTGCACAGCAATTTCCAGCTGATCTGCGGCACGGTGCGGGACTTGCGCCAATGGGTGCGCGCCGGCCGCTTCCGCGAGGATCTGTACGCGCGCATCAATCTGTGGAGCTTCGATCTGCCCGGCCTGGCCGAGCGCCGCGAGGACATCGAACCCAATCTGGAGTTCGAGCTGGCGCGCCACGCCGAGCAGCACGGCCTGCGCGCCCGCTTCAACGCCGAGGCGCGCCGCGCCTACCTCGCCTTCGCCGCCTCGCCGCAGGCGCGCTGGCAAGGCAATTTCCGCGAGCTGTCCGCCTCGGTGACGCGCATGGCCACGCTGGCCGACGCCGGCCGCATCGACGAGGACGGCGTCAGCGAGGAGATCGCGCGGCTGCGTCACGGTTGGCAAGACGAGACGCAGGACGAGGCAAGGGACGAGGCACTGGCGGCGCTGGACCCGGAGCGGCTGGCGCAGCTGGACCTGTTCGACCGCATGCAGCTGGAAGGCGTGTTGCGCGTCTGTCGCGACGCCGCCACGCTGTCCGAAGCCGGCCGCCGGCTGTTCGCCGCCTCGCGCCAGCTCAAGGCCCAGCCCAACGACGCGGACCGGCTGCGCAAGTATCTGGCGCGCTTCGGCCTGGATTGGGAGCGAGTGCGCCGCCGCGATTTAGGCTGAACGGGCTATTGCCCGCTCCCCGCCGCCGGCGTAGCATCCATAAGGTGTAATAAACATATACCTTTAAAGGCGACCACCATGCCGGACCCGCTCTCAGCCGAACAGCAACAGGAAGTGGACTTGGCGCGCAGCTTGCTGCGCCAGGTCATAGACCCGGAAATCGGCGTCAACATCATCGACCTCGGCCTGGTCTATCGCATCGATCCGCAAGCGGAACAGCTGTTGATCGAGATGACCATGACCTCGCCCGCCTGTCCGATGGGCGAAATGATTCTGGACGAGGTGGAGTTCGCGCTTACCCACGGCCTGCCGCCGCAGCGCCGCATCCACGTCAATCTGGTGTGGGAGCCGGCCTGGTCGCCGGAAAGAATGAGCGAGGACAGCCGCCGCCATTTCGGCTGGCAGGCATGAAGGCCCGGCTGCCCTGGCTGGGTCTGGCCGCGCTGGCCCTGCTCTGCGGCGCGCTGGCCGGTCTGGCGCGCCTGGGCTGGGCCGTGCCGGCCGCCGCCGCGGCGCTGGCCGGCTGGCACGGCGCGCTGATGATAGGCGCCTTCTTCGGCGGCGTGATCAGCCTGGAGCGGGCGGTGGCCTTGAACCGCGGCTGGGCCTTGCTGGCGCCGGCGGCCGCGGGCTTGTCCGGTCTGTGCCTGATCGCCGGCCTGCCGCCGCCGGCGGCGCAGTGGCTGCAAACGCTGGCCGCCGCCGTCTTGCTGGCCGGCAGCGTCCAGGTGCTGCGGCGTCAGGCCGCCGCCTTCACCCTGACCCTGGCCGCCGCCGCGCTGTGCTGGCTGATCGGCGCGCTGGCCTGGCAGCTGGGCGGCGATCTGCAGACGGCCGTGCCCTGGTGGCTGGCCTTCCTGATCCTGACCATTGCCGGCGAACGGCTGGAACTGACCCGCTTGCTGCCGCTGTCTTCCACGGCCCGGCGCGGCTTCGCGCTGGCGGCGCTGACGCTGGGCGGCGGCGCGGTCCTGTCGCTGTGGCGGCCGGACGCCGGTCTGCGGCTGTACGCGGCGGCCTTGCTGGCGCTGGCCGTCTGGCTGCTGCGCCACGACATCGCCCGGCGCAATGCGCGCCAGCGCGGGCTGACCCGCTATATCGCCGTCGCCCTGCTCTGCGGCTACGGCTGGCTGGCCGTCGCCGGCGCATTGGGCCTGGCCGGCGCGCTGCTGCCCGGCCATCCCTGGCGCGACGCGGCCTTGCACGCGGTGGGCCTGGGCTTTGTGTTTTCCATGGTGTTCGGCCACGCGCCCATCATCATTCCGGCGCTGACGCGGCTGAAACTGCCTTACCGCCCGCTGTTCTACGCGCCCTTGGCGGCCCTGCATCTGTCCTTGCTGCTGCGGCTGTACGGCATGCTGGACGGCGCTTTCGCCTGGCGGCGCGCGGCCGGCCTGCTCAATGCGCTGACCCTGCTGTTTTTCATCATCCTGCTGCTGAGCAGCCTGCGGCGCGGCCGCGCGCCGGCGAAGCCAGGCCAGAAAGAAGCCACCTCATGAAGCGACACCCCGCGCTGCTGGAATTGTCCCGAGAACACCACCACGCCTTGAAAATGGCGCGCCAGGCCCGGCTGGCCGTCGAATCCGGCGATCCGGAGCGGCAAACCCAGCTGGCCACCGCGCTGCGCGCCTGGAGCGCGGAGGCGCTGGAGCCGCATTTCGCGGAAGAAGAAGCGACGCTGCTGCCGCAACTGGCGCAGACGGAACACGCGGCGCTGGCCGCCCGGGCCTTGGATGAACACCGCCGGCTGCGCGCGCTGATCGCGGAATTGGCCGCGCCGCAAGCGACGACGCTGGCGCGCTTCGCCGAACTGCTGCAAGACCATGTGCGCTTCGAAGAGCGCGAGCTGTTCGAACGCTTTCAGGCGGGTCTCCCGGCCGGCGATCCGCTCAGCTCTTAGAACCGCTTTACGATCTGCTGCGCATCGTGGATGCGTGACACGGTGAGCCCCCTTTCGAAATGCTCATGTACCACGCGTACATTCCGCTTTCTCCGCCGCAACGCCTTGTCTCCCCTGAGCTCACGAGATCGTAAACACGTTCTTAAGTCAGATTCCGCTCCATCTGCCGGCGCAACCAATCCAGCACCGCCCGCCGGCGCGGGTCACCATCGAAGGGCCGCGACGACAGCAGCACATAGTTGGAGCCGTCCTCGCGAAAACCGGCCGGCGCCGTCAATTGCCCCAACGCCAGCGCGTCCGCCGCCATATAGAGCGAGGCGATGGCCAGCCCCAAACCGGCCTCGGCCGCCTGCAGGCTGAGGTAAAAATGCTCGAAGCGTCCGGCCTCCCCCGCCGCCGCCTCTCCCTGCGCCGCCAGCCAGCGGCTCCACGCTTCCGGCCGGCTGTCCGCGTGCAGCAGGGGCAAGGCGCGCCAGTCTCCGCCCGCGGCCTGCAGCCGCGCCGGCGCGCACACCGGCCCCATCCGTTCCCGCGCCACTTCGGCCACGTGGTCGCCCAGGTTCCAGCCGCTGTCGTCGCGGCGCAGCGCCAGGTCGATTCTCTGTGAGGAAAAATCGACTTTCCCGCCGGCGGCGGACAGCAGCAGCTCGATGTCGGGATGTTCGGCCTGGAAGGCCGGCAAGCGCGGAATCAGCCAGCGCATCGCGATGGTGGGTTCGCAAGACAGCCGCAAGGGCGCGTCCGCCTGCCTTTGCGCGCGGGCCGCGCCTTGCTCCAGCACGCGCAGCGCCTCGGCGCAGCTTTGGCGGAAGCTTTCGCCGGCCGCGGTCAGAAACACCGCCCGGTTGCGCCGCTCGAACAGGGCCACGCCCAACCCTTCCTCCAATTGCTTGACTTGGCGGCTGACCGCGCCGTGGGTCACGCACAGCTCGGCGGCGGCTTTGACGAAGCTGCCGTGGCGGGCGGCGGCTTCAAAGGCGCGAACGGCGGTCAAGGCCGGAATGCGATAGCTCATCTGTGATTTTTCCTCACGCAATGCAAGGACAATAAATCGATTTTCACCGCGCGCCAAGCCCGCGACAATCGCCGCGTCTCCCTTTGAAAGCCTTGTCGCGATGAACGAACTCCTGACCGTAGCCCTGCTGACCCTGCTCGCCGTGATCAGCCCCGGCGCCGACTTCGCCGTCATCACCCGCAACAGCCTGCAATACGGACGCGGCCACGGGCTGCTGGGCGCTTTCGGCATCGCTTTGGGCGTGCAATTCCACGTGCTGTGCGCGCTGCTGGGCGTCAGTCTGCTGCTCAGCCGCACGCCCTGGCTGCTGGCCGGCTTCAAGCTGCTGGGCGCCGCCTACCTGCTCTACATCGGCTACCGCACCTTCGTCCAGCCGCCACTGGCCGCCGGCCCCGCCGCCCGCGGCGGCCGGCAGAGCGCCTGGGCCGCGCTGCGCGCCGGCCTGCTGTGCAATGCGCTCAACCCCAAGACTTCACTGTTCGTGCTCAGCCTGTTCAGTCAGGCGGTCAACGCGGACACGCCGCTGTCGCTGCGCGCGGGCTACGGCCTGTTCATCTCCGCCGCCCATCTGGCCTGGTTCGCGCTGGTGGCCTTGCTGTTCACCCAGCCGCGGCTGCACGCCGGCATGTTGCGCCGTCAGCGCGGCTTGAACCGCGTCATAGGCTGCGCCTTGATCGGCCTGGGCGCCGCGCTGGCGCTGCGCTGAAACCGCCCATTTGTCATCAAACCGGCCCTTTTGTCTGGCAAACTGCCATGCTGTGAACCATCACGCATAACGGACAAGAAATGGTCATACCGGGGACTCTCATCCGCCCGCTGCTGGCGGCGCTCGGCGCATGCTGGGCGCTGACGACGGCGGCGGCCGACATCAAGGCCTATACCGAGGACCTGCCGCCGCTCAGCTATGTGGAAAACGGCAAGGTCAAGGGCTATGCCGCCGAGGTTTTGCGCCTGGTCGCGGAGGAAGCCGGGCTTAGCCTGGCAATCGAGGTGCAGCCCTGGCTGCGCGCTTACGCCACGGTGCGAAAAACGCCGGACGCGCTGTTGTTCGCCATGGTGCGCACGCCCGAGCGGGAAGCCCAATTCCAGTGGGTGGGGCCGATAGGCCCGCGCCGCGTCTTCCTGTACCGGCTGTCCGCCCGCCGCGACATCCGCCTGAGCGGCGCGGCGGACGCGCGGCGCTATCGCGTGGGGGCGCTGGCCGGCTCCGCCGCCTTCAACCGGCTGGCGGCGCTGGACCCGCGGCGCGAGGGGCTGGACGCCGGCCAGGACGACGCGGCCAATCTGAACAAACTGCTGCTGGATCGCGTCGATCTGGTGGCGATGCTGGACTGGGCGATGCGCTGGCATCTGGACAAGCTGAAGTTGCCGCCGCGCACGGCGGCGCCGGCCTATTTGCTGGACGGCGGCGGCCAGTACTGGTTCGCTCTCAACCCGGCCACGCCGCCGCAGCGCGCCCGGCGTTTGCAGCAGGCCTTGAACCGCCTCGCCGCCGACGGCCGGCTGCGGCTGCTGCGCCGGCGCTATCTGGGCGATTGAGAGCCGCGAACAAAACCTCGCAGAGACGCGCCGACGCAGAAAACGAAGTTTCTGCGAAGCTACAGTACCCGTACAACGCAGGATCAGGGGCTTTTGTTAGCGGGTCTAAGAACCGGTTTACGATCTTGCGAGCTAAGGCGAGACAAGGCGAAAACAAGCGAAAAAGCGGAGTGTACATACGGTACATGAGCATTTTGAGTTTGTTTTTAACGCGGTATCGCCGACGCGCAGCAGATCGTAAACAGGTTCTAAGCCGGGTCGAAGCCCGGCGGCGCAAGCTTGTCGCGCAGCAGACGGATTTCGTCGCGGTGCAGCGCGGCCAGCGCCTGCGCCTGATTGCGTCCGGCCTCGGTCAGATGGATTTCCACCTGCCGCCGATCCTCGCGGCCGGGCCGGCGCTGCACCAGGCCCAGCTCCTCGCAGCGGCTGACCAGCGCCACCACGCCGTGGTGGTGGGATTGCAGCCGCTCGGCCAGTTCGCCCACGGTGGCCCAGTCGCGGCCCGGATAGCCTTGCACGTGCAAGAGCAGTTGGTATTGCAGCGGCGTCAGGCCGTGGCCGCGGCAGGCGTCTTCGCTGAACCGCAGGAACACGCGCAGTTGATGGCGGAATTCGGACAGGCGTTCAAAATCCGCCTTGCTCAGGATGGGGGAGTCTGGAAAGGGATTCATGCTTGAATTTATATCACATCATGATACATATTGAGAGTATGTTCCGCCCGCCATGCCAGACTCGTCCTCAAGGAGCTTCGCCATGAAACTGAGCCATTATCCGAAGATGCTGTTTTCCAGCCACGGCGGCTGGGACGAGTTGCGCGGGCGCGCGCCGTCGCCGCGCCGCCTGATGTGGAAGCTGGTGCTGCCGTTCTCGCTGCTGCCCGCCCTGATGATTTGCTACGCCGGCCTGGCTCACGGCCGGCTTTACGCGCCCGACGCCGGCATGGAGCGCTGGCTCGCCGCCGCCGCGCTGTTCTTCGTCGCCGAACTGGCCACCGTGCCGCTGATGGCCTGGACGCTGCAAACGCTGGCCGCCAGCCACAAGCTGGCCGCGAGCTTCAAGGATTGCTTCTTGCTGGCGGCCGGCGCGGCGGTGCCGCTGTGGCTGTCCAGCCTGGCCTTGCTGGCGCCGGATCTCGCCTTCAATCTGCTGGGCGCGCTGCTGGGCCTGGCCGCGGCCTTCGCCCTGCTCTACCACGGCGCGCCGGCCATGCTGGGGCTGGAGGAGGAGGTGGAGTCGCAGCACTTCGCGTACAGCGCGCTGTGCGCCGGCGCGGCCGCCTGGGCGCTGTTGCTGGCCTTGGTGCTGCTGCCCTTGTTCGGCGGCTGGTGACTCAGCCGGGCGGCGGCAGCCGCGTCACGGTTTCGATGCGGGCGATGCCGCCCTCGCCGCAATGATGGACCACCGCCACCTTGGCGGCCTGGCCCTCGCGCAGCTCGTCCGGAGACACGCCCAGGTCTTCCGCCAGTTTTTCCAGGGTGACGTTGGGGATCGGGCTGCGTTTCTGCTTGCCGGCGAAGCGCCAGTAGTTGATGCGCGACCACAGCAGCAGGCATAGCCCGATCAGCGCGATTTCGAAGCCGTAATCGCGCAGCCTGCCCAGGTGCTCCGGCGCGTCCTGCGCGCGCAGCGCCGCCGGCAACACGTCCCGGCCCCAGATCAGGTAGCCGACATAGGCCAGGGCCGGCAGCCACAAATAGATCCACGCCAGCCAGCACGCCAGGGTCATCAGCCAGGACAGCAGCCGCTGCAAGGCGCTCATATTGTGCGCGGCCTGGATGATCAGGCCGTCTCCCAGCCGGCTCATGCCCTCACCCCCCGGTCCGGGCTGACCCAGCGCGCGCGCTTGCCCTTTTTGCGGAACACCGCCTGCGGGAAGGCCACGATGGTGGTGCAGACGTTGAGCAGCCAGTAAACCAGCGGATACCACACCATCCAGTAGTAGTTCTTGCCCAGCTTGGCGTCGTACTGGCTGTCCATCATCTTGCTGATCATGAATTGCAGCATGCAGGTGCCGCCCAGCACCATGCCGTGCCAGCGCGGAATCAACGGCGTGCCCATCTGGGGCAGCCAGTCGCCCAACACCAGGCTCAGCAGCCAATAGACGATAATGCCGGCCATGGTGTAGGACCACACCACGCTGAGGAAGTACTCGGAATACACCGGCCACATGTGGCGGTGGCGCCAGGTGCGCAGCACCCAGGCGTTGCGCATCAGCGCCTGGGTGCCGCCCTTGGCCCAGCGCAGCCGCTGTTTCCACAGCCCGCGCAGGGTTTCCGGCATCAGAATCCACACCAGCGCGCGCGGTTCGAAGCGCACGTTCCAGTGCTTGAGCTGAAGTTTCCAGCTGATGTCGATGTCCTCGGTCAGCATGTCCTCGCTCCAGTAGCCCGCCTGGTAAACCGCGGTCTTGCGGAAGGCGGTGATCACGCCGGAAACGGTGAACAATCGGCCGTAAGTGCGCTGCGCGCGCTTGATCAGGCCGATGATGGCGGTGAATTCGCCCACCTGCAGCCGTCCCAGCAGGGTGGTGCGGTTGCGGATGCGCGGGTTGCCGGTGACCGCGCCCACGCGCGGCGAAGTCAGGAAATGGCGCATCAGCCATTTGCCCGCGTACGGGTCCAGCAGCGCGTCGCCGTCTATGCACAGCAGGTATTCGTGGCGCGCCAGCGCCAGCGCGGTGTTGAGCCCCACCGCCTTGCCCTGGTTGGTGGCCTGGTGCACCACCCGCAGCCGCGGATGGGCGGCGGCCAGTTCGTCCAGGATGGCGCCGGTGGCGTCCCGGCTGCCGTCGTTGACCGCGATCACTTCGAAGTCCGGATAGTCCAGCGCCAGCGCGTAGGCCAAAGTCTCGCGCACATTGTCTTCCTCGTTGTAGCAGGGCACCACCACGCTCAGCGGCGGATAGTCCAGCGCCGGCGGCTGATTGAGCGGCGGATCTTTTCTTTCGTAGTGGAGGTAGTAATGCACCGCCCCCACCATCCACAGATAAGCCATGAACAACGGATAAAAAAAGGCATATGCCAGCAGCAGTATCAATGCCAGGTTCACAACACTTCTCCTCGCCCCTTGATGCGACGGGTCATCAATCGTCCATGCGGTCTCCCGCCGCCGGCCTTCATTCTTCCGGCCTCGCCGTCAGCGAAAACACTCGCTTGAACGTCTTCAGCCTGGGCTGGTCCTGGAACAGGTCGTCCGGGTAGTAGGCGATGTGCCGCGCGCCCAGGGTGTTGAGTTCGCGCACCGTGGCCGCCAGCTCCGCGGTGGGAATCGGCTTGCGGCTGCGCCAATCGACGGCCTGCAGTTCGAACACGGTTTTTTCCAGCGCGCCGGGTTTGGCCGCCAGCTTGTCGAACAGCCGCCGCAGCCAGGCCTTGGGCTGGGCCGCGTTTTCCATATAGGGCATCGCCATCACCGCCACCCGGTCGTAGCGGCTCAGCGCGCTGTCGAAGGACTGGGCGAACCAGGTTTCCGACTCCGGATTGAGCACCACCTCGGCGTAGAGATTGCGCGCGGTGCGCAAATCCGGCTGGTATTGGCGCACCACGGCCGCCAGCTCCATGCTGAAATCGTCCAGCAAGGCGGTTTTGTCGCGCGTCCAGCGCGCCATCTGCTCCGGGTCCGCGCGCACGTCGGCCACGCTGGCGGCCAGGCCCCGCCCTTGCCGCGCCTGCCGCGCCGCCGGGCCGGCGTCTTCGAAGTCGGACAGGGTGGCGTCGTCGTGGAACAGCAGGCCGCTGAAACGCGAGCTGCGCGCCAGGTCTTCGTAAATCTCGCGGATCAGTTGGCGCACCGGCGGCGAATACGGGGTCAGCCGCGCATAGCCCTGCACCTTGGCCTGAGCGCCGCCGCCCTGCTCCGCCAGCACCCGCTCGCCGGCCAGCGGATGGCCGGCCGGCAGCGCGAAGCCCAATAAGGGCATCCAGGCGTAAACCCTGACATTGGCCCGGGTCTGCAATTGCCAGGCGGCGCGGTTGAACAGGTCCGCGCGCATCGGCAGGTGGCGGTTGGGGAAATACAGCGCTTGCGCCACGCCGTCGCCGTCGGGATCGGCGAAGGCCTGCAGGTAAACGGTGCTCGCGCCCATGGCCTTGACCCGGTCCAGCAGCCGGCCCAGGTTTTCGTCCTGGCGTTTGGGATCGGGATCGTAGATGTAGTCCAGGTCCACGTGCATGATGCGGCTGGGTTCCGGCCGGACGCCGTCCGGCCAGCCGTTGAGCTGCTTGAATTGATAAGCCAGATCGCCCAGGTCCATATTGGCGTCCAGCAACACCCGGCGCAGCGAGGACAGCGGGGTGTCGCGGACGTTGATGCCCGCGCCCAGCCCCATGGTCACCGGCATGCCCTCCTGCGCCGCCACCCCCGCCGCTTGCGGCGAGTAGCTGCCGTAGGGCCATACCATCGCCCTGGGCGCCACGCCCAGCCGCGCCTTGAGCAGCGCGCTGTTGCGGCGCAAATCGTCGCGGATGCGCGCCAGATAGGCCGATTCGCTTTCATAGCCGCCGGCGCGGAAGGCGCGGGCGGTCAGCGCCGGTTCCAGATTGCCCTGGGGATTGGCCAATACGCCCAGATGCGAGGCGTAGCTGTGGCTGGCCACTTCCACCAGGCCGCTGGCCCGCATTTCGCGGATCTGCGCCCAGCTCAGGAATTTGCTCCGCCCCGCCACGCCGTCGCCGTAGCTGACCTGGCTGCCCTCGGGCGCTTCCAGCCAGCTGCCCACCAGCGCGATCACGGCCGGCGCCCGGAACAGCTTCAGCACCGGATAGACATTGGTGTACACGCTGCGGTAGCCGTCGTCGAAAGTCAGCAGCACCGCCTTGTCCGGCAAGGGCTTGCCGCCGGCGCGGTCGTCCAGCACCTGTTGCAGGCTGACGAAGCTGTAGCCCTGGCCGCGCATCCACTCCATTTGCTTCACCAGCGCGCGGGCGTCCACCGCGAACGGGTCCGAGGCGCCGCTGTCGGTCTTGTCCACCTCGTGGTAGCACAGAATCACCAAGCGCCCGGCCGCCGCTTGCGCCCAGCCGGTCCACAACAGGCAGGCCGTCGTCAGGGCCGCCAGCCATTGTTTCATTTTCATCAGAAGCGCCAATCCAGATTGAGATAAACCTTGTTGCCGGTTTCCGCCTTGCCGTCATAGGGGTGGCGCACCCGGGTGAAGCCGTAACGCAGGCTGCCGCGGCTGCCCCAGCGCCACTCCTGTTCCAACAGCAGCCCCCACACGCCGCCGGCGCCGAAGTCGCGCTGGGTGTAAGTGCCCAGCGTCAGCCCCAGGCGCTGATGCCAGGTGGTTTCGTATTCGCCCCACAACTTCCATTCCTGCATCGCCGTCACCGAGGCCTCGCCGTCGGCGCGCGGATTGAAATAGCGGGCGGACGTCACCGCGTCGTTGGCGCTGGCCGCCAGCGTCAAAATGGTGTTGAGTTTGTAGCGCGGTCCGCTGACCCAGCGCTGGTCCCAGTTGGCGGACACGGCGCGGCGCAGATTGCCGTCGGACAAGGACAGGGCCTCGGCTTGCAAGGCGTAGCTGCGGTAGTCGTCGGCGCGGTACTGCAGGCTCAGCTGGGTCCGGTTGCCGCGCACATCGTCCAGGCGGCCTTTCAACGGCGCTTCGGCGCTGTTCAATTCAAAGCGCGCGCCCAGCGTCCAATAGTCGTCCGGCGTCCAGTCGTAGCCGGCGAAAACGCCGCCGCGCCGTCCGCCGTCGATCTGGCCGGTCAGGCCGAATTCGCCTCGCCCCTGCTCGCCCCGCCATTCCGCGCCCATGCCCAGCGCCTCGTAACGGGCCGACGCCGTCTCGTTCACATAACTGGCGCGTTGCAGCTGATGCAGGCCGAACAAGCGCCAGTGGCCGAACGGCGAGGAATACAGCCGCACCGAGCTCTCCCAGGCGTTCTGCTCGCCCGCGCCCTGGCCGCCGCTCAAATCCTTCTTCCCTTCCAGCACCAGTTCCGGCCGCCGTTCCAGCCGGGCGCGCTCCCGCAACTGGCGCACGCCGGCGTTGTCCACGTCCAGTTCGTTCAACCGTTGCAACTGACGGTCCGCCTCGTCCAGCTCCTGCAAGTCCAGCGCCGCGCCGGCCAAGCCGGTCGCCGCCGCTTCCGGCTGGTCCGGTTCGTCCACGCCCAGCCGGGTGAATACGCCGCGCGCGCGCCGCGGCCAGCCGCGCATCAGGGCCAGGCTGCCCTGGTTCTGCCGCAGCTCCGGGTTGAACGACGCCTCGTCCAGCAGGGCTTCCATCCGCTCCCAGCCGCCGCGGGTGTCCTCTTGATAGGCGGTGACCATCGCGTCCAGCAAGGCCACGCGCTGAAACGCCGGATTGAACACGCGCCGGCCGCTGGCGCGCTCGGTCTTCTGCCGGGGCGTGGCGGCTTGCAAGGCGGTCAGTTCCCGGCGGCAGGCCGCGTGCTGGCCGGACTCCAGCAGGGCGTAGACCAGGCCGATGCGCCAATCCAAGGCCTCGTCCGCCTGCGGCGCGTCGCGCAGCGCCGAGCGGTACAGTTCCTCGGCGCGCAGCGGCTGGCGCTGGTTGAGATAGGCGTCGGCCAAGGCCGCGCGGGCGTACGGCGACCACGCCTGGCCGGCGCTCTGCCGGTCCAGTGCGACGGCCTGCGCCGACAGGCCGCGCTGCTGCAGCATTTGCACGCGGTCGTCCGCCGCCAGCGCGGCGAACGGCGGCCGCGCGGCTTCCGGCCGCGCCGCGATGTCCTGATTGAGCTTCAGCGCCGCGTCGGTTTGCGCGTGCCGGCCCGGCCCGCTGTCCTGGCTTTCCTGAATGCGTCCCCAACGGCTCAAGGTCGCCGCGCGGTCGAAATCGATCTGCAAAGCCAGCCGGGGATCCGCAACGGACGCCTGGTCCGCCTGCCATGGCGCGCCCAGGCGCAACAGGCAGCCCAGATAGCTGCGTTCCAGTTCCGGGTCTCCGGGAAAGCGCGTCCGCGCGCGGATCAGATAATCCAGCGCCTGGGTCAGGTCCCCGCTTTGCAGCAGGACGTAAGCGCGCGCGCGGCTCAGCTCCAGTTCGTCGGCCGGCGCGCCGGGCGGCGCGGCGTCCAGCGTGGCCAGCGCGGCGGCGGCCTGTCCGGCTTCGGCCTGGGCCATGGCCAGGCCGGCGCGATAGCCGGCCGCGGGCTGACGCGCCAGCAACACGCGGTACAGCCGCGTCGCTTCCGCCGCGTCGCGCTGATCGCGCGCCGCTCGCGCCAAGCGCGCCAGGGTGTCCGCCGACATCTCGGCCTCATGTCCGGGCAGCAGCCGCAGGGCCTCCGCGCCGCGTCCGCTCCAGCACAGCAGGGTCAGATAATCGTCCAGCAAGGGCGCGGGCAACGGTCCGCGCGCGCGTTCCCGCTCCAATAGCGCCAGCGCCGGCGCGGTCTGCCCCGCCCGGGCCTGGACGATGGCCGCCGCGTACTCCGGCTGTTTCCAGACCGGCGTTTCCGCTCCCGCCGCGCCGCCGGCCAACAACAAACCAGCCGCCAGGCTGGTGAATAGATTTCGCGTCATGCTTGGCCCGTCAAGGTCTGTCTCAACATCAAGTTACAAGTCATTAAACAGATATTAGATTCCATCCAATTAGATAGCAAATTTTTTTTCTATTTAAATTTGTTATTTAAAATAATCCGCATGAAAAACTACCCGCATTGCATGAAGGCAATATAGCCGTTGGCGCGCGGCTTGCTGGCTTGGCTGAGGTTTCCGTCTGTCCCGCTTAAAATACGCTTGACGTATAGTACGTATAACGTACTATATAGCGACAGGCGGCCGCCTCTATCGTCACCCTCCACTTAAGGAAGCACACTAATGGCTATCGAAGTATTGGAATTGCACCATCATGGCTTGCGCATGCCTCTGAGCCTGGTTGAGGCCATGGGCGCGTTTTACCGCGACGTCCTGGGCCTGGACGCCGACGCCGGCCGCTGGCACATCCCCGGGGTGCCCGGGTTTTTCCTGGACCTGGGCAACGACTGCCAGATCCATCTGCTGGGCAACGACGGCGTGTCGCCGTACGCTCAGGGCGCGGATCAGGATCCGGTGGACAATCATGTGGCGCTGGCGGTGCGGGACATCGCCCAGGCGGAGGCGGAATTGCTGCGGCAAGGCATCGCCCACTGGCGGCAGGCCAACGTCGCCGCGCCGGAATTGACGCAGTTGTTCCTGCGCGATCCGGCCGGCCACCTGATAGAGCTGCACCAGATCGGCCATTGCCGCTGCAAGGCCAGCGACCGCGCCCGCGCGGACGCCTTGGCGGCGGCCGGCGCTCAGCCCAGCGCGCCGCGCTGAGAAAGCGGCCTCAGTCCGCTTTCAGCCGGCACCACACTTTGGCGAGCAAAGGCCAAAGCGCCGCGCATTCGCTCTCGTCCAGCGCCTCGGTCAGGCGCTGGCAGGCGCGCCAGAAGCCCGGCAGCGCCTGTCTCAGCAGTTCCCGGCCGGCCTCGGTCAGGCTCAGCCCCAGGCTGCGGCGGTCTTCGTCGCGCAGTTGCCGTTGCAGCAGACCGCGCCGTTCCAGCCAGTCCAGCTGGCCGGTGACGGTGGAGCGGGTCACGCCCAGATAATCGGCGATCGCCGACGGGGTCAGCGGCCCGTTCCGCCACCAGCCCTGCTCTTGCAGCGAAAACAGCATCAACACGTTCAGCTTGCTCTCGGTCACGTCCAAGGCCTGCAAATCCGCGTTCACCGCGCCCAGCACGTCGTCGCTCAGCCACAGCAGCAGCAGGCCGAGCCCGGCGCGGGTCCGGCTCACCTCCTCGCCGGCGCTGTGCGCCAGCAATTGCAAATGAGGGGCGATGGCCGGCTCCAGTTCGCGCGCGGCGGAAGAATCGGACGGGGAAAGAGGGGCGGTGGCGTCGGCGGACATGGCTTCAAGACATTGAGGAGGAATCAAACCCGCGGCGGGCCTTGCCGGCCGCGGAAGCGAGGGCAACGCGCGGCGCTCCCGCGGCTATCATAGTGGCCGGCCCGGCGCGACGCAAACGCCCGCCGGGCCCGGCCGCTCAGGGCGCCGGCTTCCAGGCGGACTTGCTGGCCGCCTTCTTGAAGATCTCGCGGTTGCGGTCCGTGGCCGGCGGCTCGGAGTCGCCGAAAATCGCCCGCATCCAGTGGCCGTCGGTGGGATTGGGCATCAGGATGAATTTGCGGCCGAACAGCTCGCGGTCCTCCTCCATCAAACGCGCGCGCTCGTCCACATCCTTCACATAGTATTTGCGCTGAAAATCATTGAGATTGTCGCCCAACATCGCCACCACATGGTATTGGGCGGCGATCTCCTTCTGCCGCGGCTCCTTGTTGGAGCTGTCGCGCAGAATGGTCACGTGCTTTTCGTCGACGAAGGGAAAACCGGCGGCCCGCAGATTGCCCAGCGCGTATTCATAGGTCTTGTCGCCCTGATCGCGGCTGCTGACGTAGAACACTTCCACCCCCTGGGATTGGGCGTAGTTGAAGAAGTCCAGCGCGCCGGGCGTGGCGGTCAGCTTGTTTTCCGGAATCCATTTGTCCCAGATCGCGTCGTCGAAGAAATCCCGGTCCTGCTGGATCAGATAGCCCCAGTAATTGACGGCGTTGAGCACGGTGTCGTCGATGTCGGTGATCACGGCCAGCGGTTTGTCGCCGGGCTTGCGCGCCGCCAGCGCCTGATCCAGCCGCATCCGCGCCAGATTGAAAGCCTGATGGTAGAGCGCGCGGTATTCCGCCGCGGTCTGCTTCCAGGCCGCGGCGGCGATCAGCAGATTATTGCCGCCGTTGCCGGACGGGCCGTTGCGATTGTCGGCCTCGGCGGCCTGCGCGCCGTGTCCTACGCTGAGCGCGCACAAGGCGGCGATGGCCGCGCGGCTGAGCTTGTTCATGGAGATCTCCTTTGTCGTTTGGTCTTGTCCAGGTTCCGGTCATGCCGGAACCTGGACAATCTACCCTGAGACGACCTGGCTTTGAACCTGTTTATGATCTCGCGAGCTCAGGCGAGACAAGGCGTTTTCAACGCCGTATCGCCGACGCGCAGCAAATCGTACGCAGCTTCTTAAAAGCGCAGTTCGGTGGCCAGCATATAACTGCGGCCGCGCGCCGTGCTGTTGGGCGAAATGTCGGGCGACTGCGACGGAAGCGAATTCAAAGTGTTCAGCGGCTCGGAGTAGCTGCGGTTGGCCAGGTTGCGCACGCCGGCGCGGATCAGCCATTGCTTGTTGACGCGATAGCTGGCGTAGAGGTCGATGATGACCGGATTGGCCTTCTGCTCCTCCTTGAGATAGGCGCTGGTACTGTCGTCCTGCAATTGGTCCGGCGACAGCCGGCGGTTGGCGCCGTCGCGCTTGAACAGCGCGCCCACTTCCAGCTTGCGCTCCAGCCAGCGGCTGCCCAGGTCCAGCGTGTAGTACTCGTCCGGCAGCTCGCTGACATTGCCGACGGAGAACATGCCGCTGGCGAAGGAGGTCGGCTGACTGGTGTGCTCGCGGCTGTAAGACAGCCGCGCGTAGACGAAGCCGGCGTCGTAGTCCGCCTCCAGCTCGAAACCGCGGGTGCGCACCGGGGTCAGCGAATTGGTGTAGATGGTCATGCCGTCGTTGTAGTCGTCGGAACTATTGGACCAAAACTCGTCCAGCGTGCACTTGCGTCCGCCCTTGCACACATTGAAGGCCTGGCTGGAGATGTAGTCGGCGATGCGGCTGCGGTAGAACAGCGCCTTGGTGCGCAGGGTGTCGCGCTCGCTCAGCAGGCCGTGGAACATCGACGTCACGCCCAATTGGTAGGTTTCGGCGCGTTCGCTTTTCAGGAAAGGGTTCATCGACTGACCGCCGGAATTGGCGAAGAAGACCTCTTGCGGATTCGGCCCGCGCATGGTGCGCGCATAGCTGGCGAAGGGCTGGAACCAGGGTTTGATCTCGGCGGACAGCAAGAGCGAGGGGTTGAACGCGCTTTCTTCCAGCTTGATGTCGGCCGCGCCTTGCGGGAAGCATTCCACGCGCGGATCGCAAGCCGGCTTATGGCCGCTGAGCGCGAAGCGGCTGTAGTTGAGATCAGCCTGCAGCGTGTAAATGCCGCGGCGGAACTCCAGGCCGGTGAACAGGCTGCGGATTTCCTGGCGGCCGGCCGGCGCGAATATATTGTTTTCTATCGCCTGCTGGTTGGCGTCCGGGTTGTCGTCGGTGCTTTGCACCATGCTGTTCACATTGCGGGTGAAGCGGTTGCGCATCCACTTGCCGCCGACGCTCAGCGTGGCGTCGCCGCCGGCCAGGCTGAAACGGCTGCTGTTGCGCGCTTCCAGCGCGTCGCCGATGTTATCGGTGCTGCTGTTGTAGAAGCTGAACAGGGAACCGCGCTGATAGGCCTGGCGGCCGCGGCCGTGGCTGGCCAGCACGGAAAAGTCCAGCCATTCCGAATGCGGGGTGTAGTTGTACTTCAGGTAGAAGTCGTCGCTCTGGATGTCGCGGCGCACGAAGTTGTTGCGGTAGCGCCGCGCGGACAGTTCCGCCTCGTGAACATCGCCCACGCGCAGATTGGCCTTGAACATCTGCGACTGCGGGTTCTGGGTGAAGTGCTCGTCGTAGCCGAAGCCGAAGGCCTCGCTGTCCACGCCCTGGGCGTTGCGATAATTGCCGCCTATCGAGCTGCTGCTGATCGCCCCCAGCAGGCCGAAGCGCACGCCGGGCGCCAGTTCCGTCCGCGCCGCGCCGGCCGCCATGCCGCTGCGGCCCAGGCCGTTGCTGCCCACGCTGTACTTCAGGCGCGCGCCCTGCTGTTGGCCGTCGAAGATCACGTCTTCCACGCCCAGGGTGCGGAAGTTGGCGCTGCCCGCCAGCGCGTTGACGCCGCTGGCGCCGCCGCCGGTGCCGCGCGTGACGTCGACGCCGACGATGAAGTTGGGATCGATCAGCGCGCCGAAGGAACTTGACGGCGCTGCGCCGTGGCTCAAGGAGGACGGCGCCGAACCGTAATAGTTCTGGCTGACGCCGTCTATCATGGTGTTGACCCGGCCCAGGCCGCTCAGGCCGCGGATATTGACGCTGACCGCGCCCTGGCCGGGGTCGATCTGGGTATAGGTGCCGGGAATCCCGCGCAGGATGCTGTCCAGCGATTGCAGCTTGGTGTTTTCACCGCGGCTGCTGACCGCGCCGGGTTTCTCCAGCGCGCGCTGCTCGTCGCTCAGCGCGTCTCCGGACACCACCAAAGGTTTGAATTCAACATTCCCCTGCCCGGCGGCGCTCTCCGCCGCGCTGGCCGGAGCGGCTGCCACCGCCAGCGCGGCGCCGACCAGCCGGGCCATCATTTTCTTTTTCACAAGCAAACTCTCCACAGTGATCGCCGTCCGCCGCGTCAGGCGCGAAAACGGACGGCTTGGAACAGGAGAGCCGCGGGCCAGGCGGCCAGGCGGGGGACGAAATGGACATGGTGACGGGCTCCAGCCCGCCGCCGGCGCGGCCGGCGACGGGGATCAAGATTAGCTTCCGGCTTGCGCCGCGGACGGGGACGGCGGCTCGGCGTCCACCGTCAGCAGGAAGGCGTAATCGCGCGCCGCCGCCTCCAGCCGGTTCAAGCGGCCGGACTGGCCGCGATGGCCGGCCATCATGTCGGTGAACAGCAACAGGCGCTGGCCCGGCCATTGCCGCTCGCGCAGCTTGGCCACCCATTTGGCCGGCTCCCAGTACGACACCTGGCCGTCGTGCAGGCCGGCGCTGACCAGCAGATGCGGGTAGCGTCGCGCGGCCACATTGTCATAGGGGCTGTAGGCCTTGATCCAGCGGTAGGCCTCGGCCCGTTCCGGATTGCCCCACTCCCCGTACTCGCCCGTGGTCAGCGGCAGCGTCGGGTCCTGCATGGTGGAGAGCACATCGACGAAGGGCACTTGCGCCACCACCGCGCGGAACAGCTCCGGCGCCTGGTTCATCGCCGCGGCCACCAGCAGGCCGCCGGCGCTGCCGCCCATCGCGTACAAGCGGCCGGGCGCGGCATAGCCCTGGCGCAGCAGGCCGCGGCCGGCGTCCACGAAATCGTTGAAGCTGTTGCTCTTGCGTTCCAGCTTGCCCTGGCGGTGCCAGTCCTCGCCCAGTTCCCCGCCGCCGCGCACGTGGACGATGGCGAAGACGAAGCCGCGATCCAGCAGGCTGAGCTGCTGGCTGCCGAAGGCGGCGTCCATGCTGGTGCCGTAAGCGCCGTAGCCATAGGCCAGCAAGGGATTGCCGCCTTTGCGGAACAAGGATTTGCGGTAGACCAAGGACACCGGCGCGCGCGCGCCATCGCGCATCGTCAGCCAGACCCGCTCGCTGCGATAGTCCCCGGCCCGATAGCCGGCGATCGCCTTGCGCTGCAACAGGCGGCTGCCGCCGCCGGCCATGTCCCACTCATAGGTGGAGGTCGGCGTGCTCATCGAGGAATAGCCGTAACGCAGGCGGCCGCTGTCCGGGTCCGGGTTGTAGGCCAGCCAGGCGCGGTAGCTCGGGTCCGGGAAAGCCAGGCTGCGCTCCTCGCCGCTCCGCCAGGCGATGCGGCGGATGCGGGTCAGCCCGTCCGCGCGCTCCTTAACCACCAGGTAGCGTCGGAACAGCTGGAAGCTGTCCAGCTCGCGCTTGGGGTCGGGCGGCAGCACCGCCTCCCAATCCGCGCCCGGCGCCGCCGCGCGGTACAGGCCGAAGCGCCCGCCCTCGTGGTTGGAACGCAGGTAGAAGCGGTCGCGGTAGTGATCCAGATAGTATTCGCGGCCCGGCCGGCGCGCGGCGAAACGCCGCGGCGGCGCGTCCGGCGCATGCGCGTCCAGCAGCCAGGTTTCCGAGCTGTCGGCGCTGCTGGCGATCAATTGCAGATAGCGGCGCGAGGCGGTATTGGACAGGTTCAGCGAGAAGGCCTCGTCGTCTTCCTGGTAAACCAGCGCGTCCCGGCTCTGCGGCTGGCCGGGGCGATGGCGGTAGAGCTGGTAGGGACGCAGGGTTTGCGGGTGCAGCTTGACGTAAAACAGGCTGCCGCCGTCTGCGCTCCACTGCAGGCTGCCGGACGCCTGCTCCAGCGTTTCCGGCAGCCAGCGGCCGCTGGACAGATCGCGCAGCGACAGCCGCGAGGCGCCGCGCGCGCCCAGGTCTTCCGCCGCCGCCAGCATGGGCCGGCCGGCGGCCACGCTCCAGGCGCCCAAGCGGTAGTAACGCTGGCCGGCGGCGCGTTCGCTCCCGTCCAGCAGCAACTGCCAGCGGCCGCCGGCGGCGGGCTGACGCTCCAGCCGCGGCTGCTGGCCGCCCGGCGCATAGCTTTCGCGATAGCGCCAGCCGCCGTCGACAAAGGGCGGCGAGCTGTCGCGCTCGCCGATGCGCGCCCGCATCTCGGCCAACAGCGTGCGGCGCAGCGGCGCGGCGGCCGCCAGCTGGGCTTCGGCGTAGCGGTTTTCCGCTTCCAGATGAGCCAGCACGTCCGGCCGGCTGCGGCTGTCGTCGCGCAGCCAGGCGTAGTCGTCGACGCGCACGTCCCCGTGCGCTTCCAACTTTTGCGGCCGGCGTTCGGCCTGCGGCGGCGCGTCCGCGGACGCGGCCGGCGCGAACGCCAGCAAGACGCCGGCCAGCGCCGCCGCGGACAGATGGGAATTCAACTTCATGCGAACCTCGATTCAGGATGCGCGCCGCCGGCGGCGACGCGAAAAACCGGATGGATAGGCGCTACAGGACGGGAGCGGAACCGGGCTTAAGATTCGCTCAGCTCGAAGCGCATCGGCAGGCTGACGCTGACCCGGCCGCCCTTGAGCAGATCCGCCGGCGGCGCCGGCAAGGGCTGGGCGCGCTGCAGCATGGCGGCGGCCTCGCGGTCCAGCGAGGCGGTGCCGGAGCCGGCCAATTGCTGGCTGGACAAAACCCGGCCGTCGGCATCGACGACGAAGCTCATCTTGACCACCCCGTCGCGGCGGCGGCGGCTGGCGTCTTCCGGATAACGGCGGAAACGCGCCAGATGGCTTTGCACCCGTCCCTCCCAGCTCTGCTTCAGCGCGCGCGCCGCGCCCTCGCTATTGAACGGCGCGGCGGCGACCTCCCCGGCGTCGGCCCGCGGCGCGGCGCTGCTGGCGGCCGGCGCGGATTGCGAGGCCTGCTCGCTGTCCCGCGCCTCCGCCTTGTCCGCGGGCTGTTCCCGGCTTTGCCGCGCCGCCAACAGCCGCGGCGCTTCCGCCTCGGCCAGTTTGGGCAGCCGCTCCGGACGGCGCTCGGCCTTGGGCCGGCTGGCGGCGGCGGCCAGGCTTTGCTGCGCGCCGGTGGGCAGCGGACGGCTGGACGGCTCGGCGCTGACCTCCGCGGCCCACACCCGCATCACGGCGGCCGGCGCGGCCGGGGCCGGAACCGGCTCGGCCACGGACAGGTATAGGCGCAGCGCCAACAGCGGCGCCCCCAGCGTCAGCAGACAGGCGTTGCCCCAGCTGGCCAGCGGCAGCGGCGAACGATCCCATGCGGCGACGGCCATCTCAGCCGCCCTCGCGGGCGACCAGGCCGACGCTCAGATAGCCGGCCTCGCGCAAAGCGTCCATCACCGCCATCACGTCTTCGTAGCGCGCCAGGCGGTCTGCCTGGAAAAACAGCGGGGTGTCGCGACGGCCGCCGCTGTCGCGGTCCAGCCGCGCGGCCAGCTCCGCCAGCGTCACCGGCTGCTTGCCCAGTTGCAGCGAGCGGTCCTGATTCATCGTCAAATAAAGGGGCTTGTCCGGCCGCGGCTGCTGGCGCGCGCTGGAGGCCGGCAGTTCGATCCGGGTGTCCACGGTGGACAGCGGCGCCACCACCATGAAGATGATCAGCAGCACCAGCATCACGTCGATGAAGGGGGTGACGTTGATATCGGACAGCTCCGCCAGGCCCTCGTCCTGGCTGCTGGGAAAACCGCCGGCCATTCAAGCGCTCTCCACGCGGACGTCCAGCTCGCGGCTAAGCAGCAAGAGCGCCAGGCCGGCCGCCTGCTGGCTGCGGCCTTTGTGCCGGGCCAGCGCGCGGCTGAACAGGTTGTAGATCACCACGGCGGGGATGGCGGCCACCAGGCCGACGGCGGTGGCGAGCAAGGCCTCGGCGATGCCCGGGGCCACGGTGGCCAAGGAGCTGCTGCCGCTGCGGGCGATGCCGACGAAGCTGTTCATGATGCCCCACACCGTGCCGAACAGGCCGACGAAGGGCGCCACCGCGCCTATGGTGGCCAGCAGGCCGATGCCGGCGGCCAAGCGCCGCCCCTGCTCCGCCTGCCATTGCTCCAGCCGGAAGCCCGCCCGCGCCTGCACGCTGTCGCGCGGCGCGCCGGGCGAGGACAAGCGCAGCTCGGCGTCGGCTTCGGCCAGCAAGCCGCGGGCCGGCTCGTGCGCCGGCTGCGCGGCGCAGCCGG
>NZ_JBMDJX010000018.1:0-96815 GCF_057809415.1 Chromobacterium sp. FG22
GCGGAAGCCGAAGCGGTAGCCGAGCCTGTGCTGGACGAGGCGCTGGAGCCGCAAGCCGCCGAGTCGGAAGTCCCGCAGCTGGACGCTGAATTTGCCGAGCTGGCGGAGGCCGAAGCGGTAGCCGAGCCTGTGCTGGATGAGGCGTTGGAGCCGCAAGCCGCCGAGTTGGAAGTCCCGCAGCTGGACGCTGGGTTTGCCGAGCTGGCGGAAGCCGAAGCGGTAGCCGAGCCTGTGCTGGACGAGGCGCTGGAGCCGCAAGTGGCCGAGTCGGACGTTCCGCAGCTGGACGCTGGTTTTGCCGAGCCGGCGGAAGTCGAAGCGGTAGCCACGCCTGTGCTGGATGAGGCGCTGGAGCCGCAAGTCGCCGAGTCGGAAGCCCCGCATCTGGATGCTGGGTTTGCCGAGCCGGCGGAAGCCGAAGCGGCAGCCGAGCCTGTGCTGGACGAGGTGCTGGAGTCGCAAGTCGCCGAGTTGGAAGTCCCGCATCTGGACGCTGTGTTCGCCGAGTCGGCGGAAGTTGAAGCGGTGGCCGAGCCGGTGCTGGACGAGGTGCTGGAGCCGCAAGCTGCCGAACCGGAAGTCCCGCAGCTGGACGTTGCGTTTGCCGAGCCGGCGGAAGCCGAAGCGGTAGCCGAGCCTGTGCTGGATGAGGCGCTGGAGCCGCAAGCCGCCGAACTGGAAGCCCCGCATCTGGACGCTGCGTTTGCCGAGCAGGCGGAAGTCGAAGCGGCAGCCGCGCCTGTGCTGGATGAGGCGCTGGAGTCGCAAGCCGCCGAACTGGAAGTCCCGCAGCTGGACGCTGGGTTTGCCGAGCTGGCGGAAGTTGAAGCGGTGGCCGAGCCGGTGCTGGACGAGGCGTTGGAGCCGCAAGCCGCCGAGTCGGAAGTCCCGCAGCTGGACGCTGGGTTTGCCGAGCCGGCGGAAGTTGAAGCGGTAGCCGAGCCTGTGCTGGACGAGGTGCTGGAGCCGCAAGCCGCCGAGTTGGAAGTTCCGCAGCTGGACGCTGAGTTTGCCGAGCAGGCGGAAGTCGAAGCGGTAGCCGAGCCTGTATTGGATCAAATGCTGGAGCCGCAAGCGGCCGAGCCGGCCATGCCCTTGGCGGACGCCGAGCCCGAGTCCTTGGCCCTGGCCGAGGGCGAGATTCCCGAACTGACAGTGCTGGAGTCCGAGCCCGAGACCGAGACGGATGGGATGGGGGCCGCGGAGTTGGCGGCGGGAGCCGGGGCGCTGGCGGCCGCGGGCCTGGCGCTGGCTGCCGGCGCGGCGTCGTCGGGAGAGCCCGAGCGGGAAGCCGTTTCCGACGCGCCGCCGGCGCGCGGCGTGGAAGTCTTGAAAGTGTCCGAGGTGGCTTCGGCCGCCGCGGCCGCCGCGATGATGGCGCCTCAGGCGGTGAATGCGCCGCCGGGCACGGTGGCGGTGATAGACGAGCAGGCCTTGCTGCAGTCCATGTACGAGAAAATGCTGCCGCGGATGAAGGTGGAGTTGTCCTTGTGGCTGCAGGACGCTTTGGAGTTGCAGGCCAAGCAGATGTTGTCCGGCGTGATGCATCAGCTCAAGGAGGATTACGAGATGTTGTTCGGCGAGGCCTTGAAGGAGAGCTTGCGCCAGACCATCAATTCTTTGGGCAAGATTGAAAAGGATGGAAAACGCGATGAGTGATAGGTTATCGCATATCGTCACCCGCACCGGCGACGACGGCAGCACCGGCCTGGGCGACGGCAGCAGGGTGGGCAAGGACAGCTTGCGCATTTGCGCGCTGGGCGAGGTGGACGAGCTGAACTCGGTGCTGGGCGTGTTGCTGGCGGAGACCTTGCCGGACGAGGTCAGGACTTGGTTGTCCGAGGCGCAGCACGATTTGTTCGACCTGGGCTCGGAGTTGGCGGTGCCCGGCTACAGCGCCTTGGGCGCCGAGCATGTGCAGGCGCTGGAGGCCGTGGTGGCCTTCCTCAACGAGGATTTGCCGCCGCTGAAGGAGTTCATCCTGCCCGGCGGCTGCCGGGCGGCGGCGCTGTCGCACCAGGCGCGTTCGGCATGCCGCCGCGCCGAGCGCGCGGTGGTGGCGCTGGCGCAGCGGGAGACGGTGTCCGACGCCGCGCGCCGCTATCTGAACCGTCTGTCCGATCTGCTGTTCGTGCTGTCGCGTTATCTGAACCGTCAGGCCGGCGAGCCGGACGTGCTGTGGCGACCGGGGCGCAAAACCGGAGAGGCCTGAGAGGCTGTTTGATGTCTGCGGCGCGTCGGCGGGATGGTCCGAGCGGCGATCCAGCAAGAAAAACGGCAATCCGCATGGATTGCCGTTTTTTTCAGTGAGGAGGCCTCAGGCCACTTCCGAAACCCGCGGACGGTAGGTGCTGTTCTGCAGCAGGGACTGGGTGGTCTGGTACTGGGTGACCGCCAGCTGGCCGCTGGCGTTCTGCTGTTGGGAACGGGCCACCGCGTTGTTCGCGTTGTTGTTGGTCTGATTGGTCTGCTGTTCCGCCTGATTGTTGGCGGCTTGCTGCTCATTGGCCGCCGGCACCGTGTTCGGGCGCGGCGGCGTCGCCGGCGGGGCGCTGGCGGCGCGATTGGTGCTGGCCGCTTCCGCCGCGCGCTGCTGAGCCCGCGGGGTGTCGTTGGCCGCGGCGGCCGGCGCGGCGGAGCTGGCCAGGGCGGCGGTTTGCGCCTGTTCCTGGCTGACCCTTTGCTGCTCGCCGTTGCGGGTTTGCGCGGCATTGGTCTGCGCGGTGTTCAGCTGGCGTTGCAGCTGCTGTTCGACCCGCGCGGTGTCGGGGTTCTGCCGGACCGCGGCCTGGCTGACGTTTTGCTGGGAAACCGCAGGAGTGGCGGACCGCGGTTCTTCCAGCGTCTTTTGCTCAGGCCGCGTGTTCTGCAGCGATTGCAATTGCTGCAGAGAGTTGAGGCTGCCTATGCTGCCGGTGCTTGCCATATCGCTCTCTCCAAACCGTGGGTGCCGTTGCCGTCGCGCAGGACGGTATAGAGCCCAGGTGCCCTATATCGCTGATTCTAGAATCTTTTTTACCGGATTGCCGAATTTTTTCAGGCCTAAAGGTCAGATTTGTGGCAGTAATACCAATTCCAGCATGCGTTCGGCCAATTGATCCACGCTCAGCGGCCCTTGGGAGCGGTACCACTGCACCGACCAGTGCAGGCTGCCCAGCAGGGTGCGGCGCAGCAGCGCGGTGTCGGGCTTGACTAGGCCGGCGGCGGCGGCTTCGTCCAGCGCTTGCTGCCACAGCGCTTCGTAGCGGTCACGCAACACGATCAGGCCGGGCCGGGCGGCGGCGGACACGCTGCGCCATTCGTAGAGCATCACTTCCAGCGCCGCCTGATTGTCTCCCAGCAGCGAATTGAGGTGGACGCGGAACAGCGCGGCCAGCTTGGCCCGCGGCGATCCGGCCGCGTCCAGCGCGCGCTTCAGCTGTTCGGTGGTGCTGGTGATGCCCAGCGCCATCACCGCGACCAGGATTTCCTCCTTGGTGCGGAAGTGGTAGAACAGGCTGCCGGACTGCATGCCGACCGCGTTGCCCAGGTCGCGCACCGTGGTGCGCTCGTAGCCCTGGTCGCGGAACAGTATCGCCGCGGCGCGGATCAGCTCCATGCGGCGGCTGTTTTCTTCGACGGGTGCGGTGTTGTCTGTGCTCATTATTGTGTTTTTTCTTGGGAGTGGGCGGGCAGCAGCGGAAGCGCGGCTTGCCAGACCCGTTCCGGCTCCATTTTTTCCAGGCAATCGGTATGGCCGTACGGACAGGTCCGTTCGAAACAGGGGCTGCAATCCAGGTTGAGGGAGACGATGGCGGCCCGCGTCGACAAGGGCGGCGTGAAGTCGGGGCTGGAGGAGCCGTACAGCGCCACCAGCGGCTTGTCCAGCGCCGCGGCCACGTGCATCAGGCCGGAATCGTTGCAGACGGCGAGCCGGGTCAAGCCTATCAGGTCTATCGCTTCTTCCAGGCCGGTGGCGCCGCAGAGGTTGACGGCCAGGCCGCCGGACAGGCGGCTGATGTCGTCGCCCACTTCGCGGTCCTTGCCGGAGCCGAACAGCCACACTGCGTAGCCGGCGGCGTCGAAGCGGCGCGCCAGTTCGGCGAAGTGCCGGGCCGGCCAGCGCTTGGCCGGGCCGTACTCGGCGCCGGGGCAGAAGGCGACCGCGGGCCGGCCGGCGTCCAGTTGCAGCTTGTCTAGCGCCGCCCGCTGGCTGGCGTCGGTGAGCGCCAGCCGCGGATGGCTGAGCGGCCGCGGCAGCGGCTCGCCCTTGTCTTCGGCCAGCGCGCAAAAGCGTTCCACCATCATCGGCAGCGCCTGCTCGTCCAGTTCGCGCGCGTCGTTGAGAATCCAGTAGCGCGATTCTCCGAGGAAGCCGGTGCGCAGCGGGATGCCGGCGAACAGCGGAATCAAGGCGGATTTCAGCGAGTTGGGCAGCACGATGGCTTGATCGAAGCGTTCGGCGGCCAGCTGGCGCGCCACTTTCCAGCGCTCGCCCAGGCGCAGCGCGCCGTGGCCGAAGGGGTTGAGATGAGCCTTGGCCACTTCCGGCATCCGCGCCAGCAAGGGCAGGGTCCAGGCCGGCGCGAACACGTGCAGCTCCAGATCGGGGTGGCGTTGGTGCAGTCTTTGGTACAGCGGTTGCGCCATGACGCTGTCGCCGACCCAGGAAGGGCCGATGACGAGGATTTTCTTCTTCATTGCAGATGTTCCGATTGCAAACCGAAACCGGGGCGCGGCCCGGCTTGGGTTTGCAGACGAGGCGGGCCGGCAAGCAAAAAAGGTGCGGCTCGCGCCACACCTTAGCTGCGTTGCCGGCGCGGAGCCGGTCTCAGTGGTGGCCGCCTGCCGGGCCGTTCAGCTTGTAGCGGGTGCCGCAATAGGGGCACAGCGCTTCGCCGGTCTTGTGCACGGGCAGGAACACGCGCGGGTGGGAGTTCCAGGACACCATGTCCGGCATCGGGCAATGCAGCGGCAGGTCGTGCTGGGTGACTTCGATCACGCGTTGAGTGTTTTCTTTCTGTTCAGCCATTCTGTATTCCTTGCGGAGCCGCCGCGCGGGCGGCTCGTCTTGCTTAGTTGACGTAGGTCAGCCAGTGCTGGTGTTCGGCATCCAGTCCTTTGACGATGTCGAAGTAGCGCTTCTGGATTTCGGCGGTGATGGTACCACGATTGCCGTCGCCGATCGCGCGTCTGTCGAGTTCGCGGATCGGGGTCACTTCGGCGGCGGTGCCGGTGAAGAAGGCTTCGTCCGCGCTGTAGACCTCGTCGCGGGTGATGCGCTTTTCTATCAGTTCCAGGCCCATTTCCTTGGAGATCTGCACCACGGTGTCGCGAGTGATGCCTTCCAGCGCGCTGGTCAGGTCCGGAGTGTACAGCTTGCCCTTGCGGATGATGAAGATGTTTTCGCCGGAACCTTCCGCCACGAAACCGTCCACGTCCAGCAGCAGCGCCTCGTCGTAGCCGTCGGCGGTGGCTTCGTTGTTGGCCAGGATGGAGTTCATGTAGTTGCCGTTGGCCTTGGCCTTGCACATGGTGATGTTGACGTGGTGGCGGGTGAAGGAGGAGGTCTTCACGCGTATGCCTTTTTCCAGGCCTTCGTCGCCCAGATAGGCGCCCCAGGGCCAGGCGGCCACGATCACGCGCACGTCGTTCTTCAGCGGCGCCACGCCCAGCTTGCCGGAGCCGTAGAAGGCCATCGGGCGGAAATAGCAGGATTTCAGGCCGTTGGCCTTGACCACGTCCAGATGGGCCTGGCTGATCTGTTCCGGCGTGAACGGCAGCGCCATGCCCAGGATCTTGGCGGAGCGGAACAGCCGCGCGGTATGGTCTTCCAGACGGAAGATGGCCGGACCCTTGGGGGTTTCGTAAGCGCGCACGCCTTCGAACACGCCCATGCCGTAGTGCAGGGTGTGGGTCAGCACGTGGGTGGTGGCGTCGCGCCAGTCCACCATTTCGCCGTCATACCAGATTTTTCCGTCACGATCAGCCATCGACATCTTGGTGTTCTCCAATATTGTGTTTTCGCTTTGGGATGGGGCCGGATCTTGTCCGACCTCAGAACCTTTTCAAAGTCTCGCGAGCAAGGGCGAGACAAGGCGAAAACGAGCGAAAAAGCGGAATGTACTCGTGGTACATGAGCATTTTGAGCTGGTTTTCAACGCCGTATCGCTGAAGCGCAGCAGACTTTGAACTAGGTTCTTATCCAATGAGTTTATCTCGCCCTCATGACGCTGTGAACCGTTATTTGAGCGCTTGCTCGAATACCCGCTGCCATAGCGCGCGGCACTGGCGATAGTCCTCCAGCAAGGCGGCGTCCGGCGTCACGGTCTGCTTTTCGTTGAGCCGGGCGGCGTGTTGCAGCCGGCGGTAGTGGCGGTAGGCGTTGCGCGCGGCTTCGGCGTCGGAGGCGGGGATCAGCCCGGCCTCGGCGGCGGTGGCCAGCAGCGCGATATTGCCGGCGTTGGCGGTCAGCGCCGGCAGCGCGTGGGCGTGGGCCAGGATCAGGTATTGGACCAGGAATTCGATGTCTATGATGCCGCCGCGCGCGTTTTTGGGGTCTTCGTCGCGGGCGGGGTGGCTGTCCAGCATGCGCTGGCGCATCGCCAGCACCTCGTCTCGCAACACGGCCGGCTCGCGCCGACGGGTCAGGATGGCGTGGCGTTCCTGTTCGAACTGGACGCCGACTTCGGCGTCGCCGGCCACGTAGCGGGCGCGGGTCAGCGCCTGGTGTTCCCAGACCCAGGCCTGTTGCTCCTGGTATTGGCGGAAGGCGTTGACCGAGCTGACCAGCAGGCCGCTGGCGCCGTTGGGGCGCAGCCGCAGGTCGATGTCGTAGAGCACGCCGGCGGCGGTGGCGCTGGTCAGCCAGGTGGACATTTTGCGCGCCAGCCGCGAATAGAGTTCGGCGGCGTCCGGGTGCTCGTCGTCGTAGAGGAAGATCAGGTCCAGGTCCGAGGCGTAGCCCAGCTCTTTGCCGCCCAGCTTGCCGTAGCCGATGATGGCGAAACGCGGCGTGTCGCAGTGGCGGCTGGGGATGTCCAGCCAGGCGTGGCGCAGCGTGGCCGCCAGCACGATGTCGGCCAGCAGCGACAGTTGATCGGACAGCGCCTCCACCGTCCACATGCCGGCCAGGTCCTGCGCCACCAGGCGGAAGGATTGCGCGTGCTGGAAGTGGCGCAGCGCGTCCATCTTGGCCTCCACGTCGCCGTCGGCCTGGCTCAGCTGCTGTTCCAGTTGTTCCGCCAGTTGCGGCCAGTCCGGCGTGGCGTAGAGCACGCGCGCGTCCAATAGCTCGTCCAGCAGTATCGGGTGGCGGGTCAGATAGCCAGAAACCCAGGCGCTGGACGAGTAGAGCGAGGCCAGCCGTTGCAGGGTCTGCGGGTATTCGGTCAGCAGCGCCAGGTAGGAGGCGCGGCGGCTGATCGCTTCCATCAAGGCGATGATGCGGGTCAGCGTGGCGTCGGCGTTGTCGAAGCGGGAGGCGACTTCGATCAGCGCCGGCATCAATTGATCGAACTGCTTGCGGCCGTTCAGCGGCATCTGCTGGTAGCGCTGCCCCTGGGCCAGGCTTTGCAGCTGGCGAGCCACTTGTTCCGGTTCGGCGAAGCCCAGCTGGCGCAGCTTCTCCACCGGCAATTCCTCGGCGATGTCGCTCCAGAGTTCGGTGAGCGGATGATCGGCGGCGCCCTCGGTGGGCAGGATGAACACTTGTTCGAAGTGGCGGGTGACTTTGCGGCGCTGCTGGTTGAGCCGGTTCATGAACTGCTCCCAGTCGGCGCAGCCCATGGCGGCGGCGATGCGGGCGCGGTTGTCCGCGGCGGCGGGCAGGGTCTGGGTCTGTTGATCGTCCAGATATTGCAGCCGGTGTTCCAGATTGCGCAGGAAGGCGTAGGCTTCCTGCAGTTCGGCGACGGCGGCGGGTTCCAGCAGCCGCAGTTCGCCCAGCCGGCGCAAGGTTTCGCGGGTGCCGCGCAGTTGCAGGCTGCGGTCGCGGCCGCCGCGTATCAGCTGGAAGACCTGGGCGATGAATTCCACTTCGCGGATGCCGCCGGGGCCCAGCTTGATGTTGTCGGCCATGTCGCGGCGGGCCACTTCGCGGCGGATCTGCGCGTGCAGTTCGCGCATCGCGCCGTAGGCGCTGTAGTCCAGGTATTTGCGGTAGACGAAGGGGCGCGCCGTGTCGGCCAGCGCCGCCGCGTCGCCGCTGAGCGGCCTGGCCTTGATCCAGGCGTAGCGCTCCCATTCCCGGCCCTGGCTCAGCAGATAGTTTTCCAAGGCGGCGAAGCTCATCGCCAGCGGGCCGGAGTCGCCGTAGGGCCGCAGCCGCATGTCGACGCGGAACACCTGGCCGTCGGCGGTGACGTCGTTGAGCAGGGCGATCAGCTTCTTGCCCACCTGGGTGAAGTATTCGTGGTTGCTGATGGCGCGGCCGCCATGGGCGGCGCCGTCGGTGTCGCCGCTTTCCGGGTAGACGAAGATCAGGTCGATGTCGGAACTGACGTTGAGCTCGCCGCCGCCCAGCTTGCCCATGCCGATGACGATCAATTGCTGGACCTCGCCGCTGTCCTCGCCTATCGGCTGGCCGTAGTGGGCGAGGCCGGCGCGGGCGCAGGCCAGCGTCCGTTCGACGGCGAAATCGGCCAGCGCGCTGACGGTGGACACCACCTCGCCCAGATCCGCCAGGCCGTTGAGATCGCGGCAGATCAGCCGCGCCACCACCGCCTGGCGCAGCCGCCGCAGCGCCGGCGCCAGCCCCTCGGCGTCGCTCAGCGCCCGCCAGTCGGCGAAGGCTTCCATCTCCGCCGCGTCGAAAGGCCGGCCTAGCCTGGCTTGCAGCCGCTCCAATTCTTCGGGGCGGGCGGTCAGCAGACGCTGCAGATAGTGAGAGAACTCGCGGCTGCGGGCAATGGCAGCGGCCGTGTTTGCTGGCATAATAGGCCTCTACGGCATGTCAATTCTTGATGGCCACATTGTAACGGTTTGCCGCATTTGGAAAAGCTCTTCTCCGTTCTGTCCCATATCCATGTGATCAAGGTCCTGAAACGGACCTGTGCGCTGTTGGGAATGGCCGCCGCCGCCGCCTTGACGCTGCTGCTGGCGGCCTTTTGCGCGTTCACTTTCTGGGTACTGCCCAATCTGAACCAGTTTCGCCAGCCGCTGGAGCGTTATCTGAGCCAGTCGCTGGGGCGGCCGGTGCAGGTGGCGGCCTTGTCCGGCGAATGGCTGACCGTGGGGCCGCGTTTCGAGCTGGGCGGCGTCACCATCGCCAATCCGCAGGACGGCAAGGCGCTGACCTTGCGTCAGGTGTCGCTGGAGCCGTCGTGGCGTTCCTTGCTGGCGCTGGAGCCGCGGCTGGCCAGCGTGGTGGTCAAGGGCCCGACTGTGGAGCTGCTGCGCTCGCGCCAGGGCGTGATCTATCTGAACGGCTTCGATCTGAGTTCCGGCTCCGCCGACAGCGGCCTGGGCAATTGGCTGCTGCGCCAGCCCAGCCTGGAGATCAGCGACGCGCGGCTGAGCTGGCAGGACGAATTGCTGGGCCTGCCGCGGCTGGATCTGAGCCAGGGCCAGCTCAAGCTGAGCGCCGGCCTGTTCGGCCACGGCCTGAAGCTGTCCGGCCAGCCGGCGGCGTCCTTGGGCAAGGGCTTCGATCTGACGGCGTCCTGGCGCGGCGACGACATCGCCGCCTGGCAGCAGTGGTCGGGCTCGCTCAAGGTGGCGCTGGACGGCGCCAAGGTGGGGTCGTGGACGCGTTATCTGCAACAACTGGGCATGCTGCGCAGCGGCGAGGGCAGCGGCACGGTGGAGATGTCCTTCTCCGACGGCGCCATCGACGCCTTGAAAGCCAGCGTCAACGTCCACGACGCCGCCTACACGCCGCCGGATTCCCACGAACTGGTGCTGCCGCGGCTGCAGGGCGAGTTGCAGCTGACGCGCCAGCTCAGCGGCAGCTATAAGGTCAAGGCCAGCCGGCTGAGCCTGGCCAGCGCCAGCGGCCTGGCTTTCGACAATTCCAATATCGACGGCGAGTGGCGTTACGGCGAGCAAGGCTTCGGCCAACTGACGCTGGACAATGTGGACCTCAGCCACCTGACCCCCTTCATCCACGCGCTGGGCGCCGACCGCAACCCGCTGTTCGCGCGTTTCTCGCCCAGCGGCGCGCTGCGCGACCTGACCGTCAGCTGGAAGGGCGCGTTGGAAGCGCCCAAGGCCTTCAAACTCAAATCCCGTTTTGAAAAGCTGGCCTGGCAGCCGTTCGGGGAGCTGCCCGGCGTGTCCGGCGTCAGCGGCGCGATCAGCTTCGACGAAAAAGGCGGCCGCCTGCAGCTGGACACCGGCAAGTCCCAGGTCAGCTATCCATCGGTTTTTGTCGCGCCGTTGAATTTCGACAAGCTGACCGCCGACGTGGGCTGGCGGCGGGAAGGGCAGGCGGTGGTCTTGGACTTCCGCCAGGCCGCCTTCTCCAACGCCGATTTGTCCGGCAGCCTGCAAGGCAGTTATCGGCATCAGGGCGCCGGGGCCGGCGTAGCCGATCTGCGCGCCAGCATCGCCGGAGTGCCGGCGGCCAGGGTGGCGGAGTATCTGCCGCACGAGGTGGGCGAGCACACTTTGCGCTGGCTGCGCCAGGCCTTGCAGGGCGGGCAGCTGCGCCAGGCGACGATGAAGCTGCGCGGCGATCTGGAGCAGTTCCCCTTTGCCGGCGGCAAGGGCGGCGAGTTTCTGGTGGAGGCCGAGGTGGAGCGCGCGCGTCTCAGCTATCAGTCCGGCTGGCCGCGCATCGACGACATCGACGCCCAATTGCTGTTCCGCAACGAACGGATGGAGGTGAACGCGCGCCGCGCCGTCACCGTGGGCGTACCGCTGAGCGGCGTCAAGGCGGTGATAGACAATCTGGGCGCCGACGTGCCCATGCTGACGGTGGAGGGCCGCGCGGCCGACCGTCTGCAGCGCATGCTGGCCTTCACCACGCAAAGCCCAGTGGACGGCTGGCTGGACGGTTTCACCGGCCAGATCGAAGCCGGCGGCGACGCCAGCCTGGACTTGAAACTGGGGATACCGCTGGCCGGCGAACAGGGCGTGACGGTGCGCGGCGACATCCGCTTCGCCGACAACGCGCTGCGCTTCAAATCCCTGCCGATTCCGCCGCTGAGCAAGGCGCGCGGCCGGCTGACCTTTACCGAACGCGGCGTGGACAGCCCGGGCCTGCAGTTCGTCGGCTTCGGCGGTCCGTTCCAGTTGAAGGCCAACACCGGCGCAGACAAGCGCATGCGTTTCGAACTGGCCGGCCAGGCCGATTCGCGTCAAGTGCTGAAGCAGTATCTGCCGGCGCTGGCGGAGCAGGTGTCGGGCAAGTCCGGCTACCGCGCGCAGTTCGTCGTCAAGCAGGGCTTGGAAAGCCTGGCGGTGAGTTCGGACTTGCAAGGCACCGCCTTCGATTTGCCGCCGCCGCTGGCCAAGAGCGCCGGCGCGGCCTTGCCGCTGCAACTGCAGCTGCGGCCGCAGCAGATGCGCGGCGTCCAGACCCAGCGCCTGGACTTCAGTCTGGACGGCATGATAGCCGGCCGCCTGCGTTTGAACGAACACGGCGATTTGCAGGCCGGCGCGCTGGGCGTGGGCCGCGCGCCGGGCGAGCCGGCGGCGTCCGGCCTGGCGGTGCGGGTGGCGCAGCCCAAGGTGGTGTTGGACGATTGGCTGAAACTGGCCGACGGCGCCGCGCAGTCCAGCGGCGGCGGAGAGCCTGCGGCCCTGCCGGCCTTGCAGCTGGAACTGGAAACGCCGGAACTGGTGTTGCCGGGCCTGAGCCTGCACAAGGTCAACGCCCGCTTGGGCAACCGCGAGCTGTCCAAGGCCTGGACCGTACAGCTGCGCTCCAACGAGATGAGCGGCGACGCCAGCTATCGGCCGGAAGGCAACGGCCTGCTGCAGGCCAATCTCAGCCGTCTGGCCTTGAGCCTGCCGGCGGAGAAGAAGGAGGGCGCGGCGGAGGCCAAGGCCGCGGCCGGCGGCGAAGCCTCGGTGCTGAACCGCAGGCTGCCGGAGATGAAGGTGCGCGTCGGCGAGCTGGTGTTGCAGGGGCGCTCGGTGGGCCGGCTGGAGCTGGAGGCGCGCCGCGACGGCAGCGTCTGGCAGATGGCGCCCTTGCGGCTGACCACCAACGACGGCACGCTGAAGGCCACGGTGCGTTCGGACGCGCGCGGCGCCGGCAATGTCGACGCCCGCTTCGAATTGCTCGTCGGCGACGCCGGCAAGCTGCTGACGCGGCTGGGTCAGGGCGAGATTTTCCGCAACGGCCAGGGCACGCTCAACGGCCGTTTGAATTGGCCCGGCGGCCTGGGCGATCTGGATTTGGCCAAGGTATCCGGCGAATTGGCGCTAGACTTCAAGGACGGACGCTTCGCCAAGGTGGACCCGGGCGTGGTCAAGCTCCTGGGCGCGCTCAGCCTGCAATCGCTGCCGCGCCGCATCCGGCTGGACTTCACCGACGTGTTCAGCGACGGCTTCGCCTTCGACAGCCTGAAGGGCGAGGCGCAGGCCCGCAACGGTCTGTTCACTTCGTCCAAGGTGGAGATGAAGGGGCCGGGCGCGGACGTGACGATTTCCGGAGAACTGGATCTGGGCAAGGAAAGCCAGGTCTTGAAAGTGCACGTGGTGCCGCGGCTGGCGGAAAGCGTGGCGCTGGCGGCGGGGGCGGCCCTGCTCAATCCGGTGGTGGGCATCGCCACGCTGGCGGCGCAGAAAGTGCTGCGCGATCCGGTGGGCCGCATCCTGTCGGTGGATTACGAAGTGAGCGGCTCCTTGCGCGACCCCAAGGTGGTGCGCACGGCGATCGGTCCGATACAGCAGAACAAAGGGGGAAAACCATGAAGCAGACATTTTTGGCGGCGGCGGTGCAGATGGTGTCCGGCTCCGACGTGACGGCCAATTTGCAGCGCGCCGCGCATTGGGTGGCGGAAGCCGCCGGCAAGGGCGCGCGGCTGGTGGTCTTGCCCGAGTATTTTTGCCTGATGGGGCGGCAGGAAACCGATAAGGTGGCCGTGTGCGAAGCCTACGGCGACGGCCCCATCCAGAGCGCGCTGGCGCGGATGGCGCAGGAGAACGGCGTGTGGCTGGCGGCCGGCACCGTGCCCTTGCGCAGCCCGGAACCGCAGCGGGTGTTGAACACCACCTTGCTGTTCGACCCGGACGGCGAAGTGCGCGCCCGCTACGACAAAATCCATTTGTTCGGCTTCTCCGGCCTGGGCGAGACTTATTGCGAATCCAACACCATCCGTCCGGGCGAACAGCCGGTCAAGGCGGATCTGGGCTTCGCCGAGATGGCCTTCGGCATCTGCTACGATCTGCGTTTCCCTGAACTGTTCCGCCAGTTGTCGCCCTATGATCTGATGATTTTGCCGGCGGCCTTCACCGCCACCACCGGCGAGGCGCATTGGGAGCCCTTGCTGCGCGCGCGCGCGATAGAGAATCAGAGCTATGTGCTGGCCTCGGCGCAGGGCGGAGAACACGACAACGGCCGCAAGACCCACGGGCATTCGATGATCATCGATCCCTGGGGCCGCGTGCTGGCCGAAATAGACAAGGGCGAGGGCGTGATCCTCGCCGAAATCGACCCGACATTGATCCAGTCGGTGCGCACCCGCCTGCCGGCGCTGGCGCACCGCGTACTCGCGTGAAAGAACCCGACACTATGCAAGATGCTTTCTCCGCGGCAGACAGCCTGCTGCTCAAGCCTTACGGTCTGGACGAGGCGGCTTTGGAAGCCACGCTGGCGCGCATGCGCCACCACGCCATCGACTACGCCGATCTCTATTTTCAATACACCCGCAGCGAGGCCTGGAGCCTGGAAGAGGGCATCGTCAAGTCCGGCAGCTTCAGCATTGACCAAGGCGTGGGCGTGCGCGCGGTGGCCGGCGACAAGACCGCCTTCGCCTATTCCGACGCCATCAGCCTGGAGGCGCTGAGCCGCTCCGCCGACGCGGTGCGCGCCATCGGCCAGGCGGGCGGAGACGGTTCCGCCGGCGCGCAGACCCGGCGCGCGCCCAAGCCGCTGTACCCGGCGCTGGACCCCTGCCACAGCCTGGAGGCGGCGGCCAAGGTGGCCTTGCTGGAAAAAGTGGAGCGGATGGCGCGGGCGCAGGACCCGCGGGTGATCCAGGTGATGGCCGGCATGGCCAGCGAATACGACGTGGTCTACGTGGCGCGCCACGACGGCGTGCGCGCCGCCGACGTGCGGCCGCTGGTGCGGCTGTCGGTGATGGTGATCGCCGAGCAGAACGGCCGCCGCGAGCAGGGCTCCAGCGGCGGCGGCGGCCGCTTCGACCTGGCCTACTTCGACGACGAGGTGCTGGAGCGCTACGCGCGCCAGGCGGTGCATCAGGCGCTGACCAATCTGGATTCGCGGCCGGCGCCGGCGGGCCAGATGACCGTGGTGCTGGGGCCGGGTTGGCCCGGCGTGCTCTTGCACGAGGCGATAGGCCATGGCCTGGAAGGCGATTTCAACCGCAAGGGCACTTCGGCCTTTTCCGGCAAGATCGGCCAGCGGGTGGCGGCGCCGGGCGTCACGGTGGTGGACGACGGGGTGATGGAAGAGCGCCGCGGCTCGCTGGCGATAGACGACGAGGGCAATCCCACTCAGCGCACCGTGCTGATCGAGGACGGCGTGCTCAAGGGTTATATGCAGGACGCGATGAATTCGCGCCTGATGCAGGTGGGCGCCACCGGCAACGGCCGCCGCGAGTCCTACGCCCACATCCCGATGCCGCGGATGACCAATACCTATATGCTGGCCGGCCAGCACGATCCGCAGGAAATCATCGCCTCGGTCAAGGACGGCCTGTACGCGGTCAATTTCGGCGGCGGCCAGGTGGACATCACCAGCGGCAAGTTCGTGTTTTCCGCGTCGGAAGCCTGGCGCATCGAAAACGGCAAGCTCAGCTATCCGGTCAAGGGCGCCACCCTGATAGGCAACGGGCCGGACGTGCTCAACTACGTCAGCATGATAGGCAATGATTTGCAGCTGGATCAGGGCGTCGGCGTCTGCGGCAAGGAAGGCCAGAGCGTGCCGGTGGGCGTGGGCCAGCCCACGCTGCGCATAGACGGCGGCCTGACCGTGGGCGGCACCGGCGGCTAAGAACCTGTTCACGATCTACTGCGCTGCGGCGATACAGCGTTAAAAACAAGCTCAAAATGCTCATGTACCACGTGTACATTCCGCTTTTTCGCTCGTTTTTGCCTTGTCTCGCTCTTGCTCGCGAGATTGTGAACAGGCTCTAAGAACCTGCGTAAACAGGTTCTTTGAGAAAGGCGAAGCGCTGGAGCTTCGCTTTTTTTTACGCCTATTTTCAAATTGAACAAGCAGATCATCCAAATTTAAAGCCAATTATCAAATTCCTTCGGCGGCGACACAATGCGCTGGTCCGGTGTCGCCGTGTTGGCGACGCCGCAATCGGGAGACGATGATGAAAGCTTTGACCTTGGCGCTGGGCTTCGGCCTGGCCTTGACCGCGGCCTTCGCCGGCGCGGCGGAAAACCTGCCGCAACCGGCGCGGGTGTGGGCGGACCGTCCGGCCGGCAGCACGGCGGCGGTGAAACTGGCCGCGCTGCGTTACGCGGCGTTCTGGAACAGCGGCGATCCGCGTTACGCCGAACTGGCCTTGGACCCCGACTTCATCGACCGCACCCTGCCCGCCGGCCGCCAGCAGGGCGTGGCCGGGCCCTTGCAGGCCTCGCGCCAGTTCCGCGCCGCGGTGCCGGATTTGAAGGTGGACGTCACCGACATGGTGCTGGCCGGCGACCGCGTCGCGCTGCGCCTGCATTTCCAGGGCCATTTCAGCGGCCGCTTCGGCGACGTGCAAGGCCAGGGCCAGCCGGTGGAGTTCCAGGCCTTCGACCTGTACCGTGTCAAGAACGGCCGCATCGCCGAGAACTGGCATCTGGAAGACAATCTGACCCTGATGCAGCAACTGGGCGTGGTGAAGCCATGAGCGCGGGGGATTTTGCTTTCCACGGCCAGACCGTGGCGGTGTTGGGCGGCGGCTCCGGCATCGGCCGGGCGGTGGCGGACGCGGCCGCGGCGGCCGGCGCGCGGGTCTATGTGCTGGGACGCAGCGCCCAATCCGAGGCGGATCGCGAAGGCATCCAGGCGGACATGACGGACAGCCGGGCATTGGCCCGGGCCTTCGCCGACATCGGCCGCATCGATCACTTGGTGCTGACCGCAGGCGCCCGGGTCGGCGCGCCGGCCTTGGCCGAGTTGAGCGAGGAGGCTTTGCGGCAGACTTTCGACGTCAAGCTGTTCGGCAGCCTGCTGGCGGTGCGCGAGGCCTTGCCCTATCTGACGGAGCGGGCGTCGGTGACCTTCACCTCCGGCCTGCTGGCGCGCAAATTCTCCAGCGGCGGCCTGCTGAAAAGCACGGTCAACGCCGCGCTGGAGGCGGCGGCCAAGAATCTGGCCAAGGAACTGGCGCCGCGCCGCGTCAACGTGGTCAGCCCCGGCGTGGTGGACACCGAGCTGTGGGGCGAGGCCGGCTCGGCCGCGCGCCAGGCGACGCTGGCGCGCATCGGCCAGGGCCTGCCCGTCGGCCGCGTCGGCCAGCCGCGGGAATTGGCGCAAGCCTATCTGTTGGCGATGGCCAACGGCTTCATCAGCGGCGCAGTGCTGGACGTGGAGGGCGGGGCCTTGTTGTAGGCCGCGCCGAAGCGAACAAGAGGACTCGAGATGTCCGATACCCTACCCATTAATCGTCGCCAGTTCCTGGCCGGCGCGGCCGCGGGCGGCACCGCGCTGATGCTGGCGCACGGCGCGGCGCTGGCGGCGACAGGAGCCAACAAGATGACGACAACTTCAACAAGCGGCGGCGCCTTCTGGCCGAACGGCGCCCGCCTGGCGATTTCGATTTCCATGCAGTTCGAGGCCGGCGCGCAGCCGGAGCGCGGCGCCAGCGGGCCGTTTCCGCCGCTGGACCCCAAGTACGCGGATCTGCCGATGCAAAGCTGGTACGACTACGGCGTGAAGGAGGGCATTCCGCGGCTGCTGGACTTGTGGGACCGCACCGGGGTCAAGGTGACTTCGCACATGGTGGGGCAGGCGGTGGACCGCAGCCCGCGGCTGGCGCGCGAGATCGTGGCGCGCGGCCACGAGGCGGCGGCGCACGGCCAAACCTGGGAGCCGCAATACCCGATGACGCCGGAGCAGGAGCTGGCGGCCTACAGCGCCAATATCGCCAGCATCGAGCGCGCCACCGGCACGCGGCCGGTGGGCTTCAACGCCTTCTGGCTGCGCGGCACGCCCAATACCCTGAGCATTCTGCAGCAACTGGGCTTTCTCTATCACATCGACAACGTCAGCCGCGACGAGCCGTTCACGGTGGCGGTCAAGGGCAAGCCGTTCGTGGTGGTGCCCTATACCTTGCGCAACAACGACATCGTGCGTTTCGATTCGCCGGCGCTGAGCAATGAGGCTTATCTGTCGGATCTGAAGGCTGAATTCGACGTGCTCTACGCCGAGGCGGGTTCGCGGCGGCGGATGATGTCGATCAGCACCCACGACCGCATTTCCGGCTCGCCGGCGCGGGTCAAGGCGCTGGAGCAGTTCATCCGCTATGCGCAGAGCCATGCCGGCGTCGCCTTCATGCGCAAGGACGAGATCGCGCGCTACGCGCTGCAGGCGGACAAGGTGCCGGCGGACTGAGAGCCTTGGGTCTTGAGTCGCGTTCCACAACCGCGGGACGGCCATTGGCCGCGCCGCGGTTTTCTTAGAGCCTGTTTACGATCTCGCGAGCTAAGGCGAGACAAGGCGAAAACGGTTGAAGAAGCGGAATGTACAGGTGTTACATGAGCATTCTGAAAGCGTTTTCAACGCCGTATCGCCGACGCGCAGCAGATCGTAAACAGGTTCTTACAATTGGGCGCCGGCCTCCGGCAGCAGGGCGGTGGCCGGCAGCGTCGACAGCCGCTCGCGCAGGAAATCGATCAGCCGACGAATGCGCAGCGGCTGGCCGCGCTGGCCGGGGTAGAGCAGGTGCAGCGGCGCGCTGTCGGTGAAGTATTCGTCCAGCACCGTGAGCAGGCGGCCCTGGCGCAGATCGTCGGCGATGTCCAGCAGCGATTTGTAGGCGAAGCCCTGGCCTTGCAGCGCCCAGCGGCGGATCACCTCGCCGTCGTTGCTCTGCTGCGCGCGCTCCAGCCGCAGCGCGCGGCGCTGGCCGTGCTCGCGGTAAGGCCATTCATGCATCGGCCCGTCGCCGGTGACCAGGGTCAGCGTCGGCAGCTCGGCCAGCTGCCGCGGATGGCTGGGCATGCCGGTGCGCGCCAGCAGCGCCGGCGCGGCGCAAACCACGCGGCGGCTGGCGGCCAGTTCGCGCGCGATCAGGCTGCTGTCCGCCGGCTGGCCGTAGCGGATGGCGATGTCGATGTCCTCGCCGATCAAATCGGCCGGGGTGTCGTCCAGCTGCAAGGCGAAATGCACCGCCGGGTGCAGGCGGCGGAATTCGTCCAGGCAGTCCAGCAAGGCGTGGCGGCCCAGGTCCGACGGCGCCGACAGCCGGATCAGGCCGCTGAGTTCGCGCTGCTCGCGCTGCAGCCGGTCCTGGCCTTGCTGCAGGGTGTCCAGCGCGCGCTGGCAGTGGTCGCGGAAGACTTCGCCGGCCTCGGTCAGCCGCAGCTGGCGGGTGGTGCGCTGGAACAGCCGGCTGTCCAGCGCCGCTTCCAGCCGCTGGATGCAGGCGCTGGCGGCGGCGGGGGACAGGCCTTGCTTGCGGCCGGCGGCGGAGAAGCTGCCCAGCTGGGCGGCGTCGAGGAAGAGGCGTAGGTCGTTGAGTCGATCGAGCATGAGCGTGGCCCGGGCGCGGCAGCGCCCGGGCGGGGAGAGGTTTAAATGGTTTCGGTATTGGCCAGCAGCCATTCGCGCGCCGCGCCGTCCACCAGCGGCAGCAAGCGCGCGCGCACCTCGGCGTGGTACTGGTTCAGCCAGTCCACCTCGGCGCGGGACAGCAGGTTGAAGTCCAGGCAGCGGGTGTCGATGGGGCACAGGGTCAGGGTTTCGAAGTGCAGGAAGTCGCCGAATTCGTTCTGCGACGAGGCCACGTTCAGCACCAGGTTCTCGATGCGCACGCCCCAGCGGCCCGGGCGGTAGACGCCGGGCTCAATCGAGGTGACCATGCCTTCCTGCATCGCCATATTGGCGTCCGGCACCGCGCGGGAAATGCTCTGCGGGCCTTCGTGCACATTGAGGAAGTAGCCGACGCCGTGGCCGGTGCCGTGGCCGAAGTCGATGTCCTGCTGCCACAGCGGCGCGCGCGCCAGCGCGTCCAGCATCGGCGACAGGGTGCCGCGCGGGAAATGGGCCATGGACAGGCCTATGGTGCCTTTCAGCACCAGGGTGAAGTCGCGCTTCTGCTCGGCGGACGGCGCGCCGACCGCCACCACGCGGGTGATGTCGGTGGTGCCGCCCAGGTATTGGCCGCCGGAGTCTATCAGCAGCAGGCCGTCGCCCTTGATCTCGCTGTGGGCGGCTTCGGTGGCGTGGTAGTGCGGCAGCGCGCCGTTGGCGTTGAAGCCGGCGATGGTGCCGAAGCTGGGCGACACGAAGCCGGGCCGGCGCGCGCGCGCGGCGGTGATTTCCTCGTCTATGGTCAGCTCGGTGACGCGGCTGCGGTTGACCTCGCCTTCAAACCAGGCGAAGAACTCGCACAGGGCCGCGCCGTCCTGTTCCATCGCGCCGCGGATGTGGGCGGCCTCTTCCTCCGTCTTGCAGGACTTGAACAGGGTGCTGGGATTGATCGCCTCGATCACGCGGGCGGCCGGGTTGACCGCCTGGCGCAGGCCCAGGGTCACGCGGCGCGGGTCCAGCAGCAGGCTGGCGCCGGCCGGCAAGGCGGCGAGCGCCGGCTTGGCCTGGGCGTAAGGCCGCACTTCGACGCCGTCGGCCGCCAGTTGGGCGCGCAGCTCGGCGGAAACCTTGCCTTCGCCGACGAAGAGGGTGGCCTGCCGCCGGCTCAGCAACGCGTGGCTGATGAAGACCGGATTGTAGTTGACGTCGCTGCCGCGCAGATTGAAGCTCCAGGCGATGTCGTCCAGCGTGGACAGGAAGTGCCAGTCGGCGCCGGCCTCGTCCATGGCGGCGCGCAAGCGCGCCAGCTTGTCGGCGCGGCTTTGCGGCGCGAAGGCCGGTTCATGTTGATAGACCGGCTCGTCCGGCAGCGGCGGGCGCTGCGGGTCGATGGCGTCTATCAGGTCCAGATCGGTGCGCAAGCGGGCTCCTGCCTGTTCCAGCGCGGCTTGCAGCGCCTTGGCCGCGGCCAGGCCCAGCGAGTCGCCGTCCACCGCCAGCGTTTGGCCGGCGCTCAGGGTCTTGGCGATCCAGCCCAGGTGGTCGGCGCTGGCGGCGCTGACGATCTTGACCAGCTGGATGCCGCTGCCGGCCAATTCGGCTTCCGCTTGCACCCAGTAGCGGCTGTCGGCCCAGACGCCGGCGAAGTCGCGGGTGACGATCAGCGTGCCCATGGAGCCGGTGAAGCCGGACAGCCATTGGCGGGCCTGCCAGCGCGCCGGCAGGTATTCCGACAGATGCGGGTCCGAGGAGGGCACCAGACAGGCGTCGACGCCGGCGTTCTTCATGGCGGCGCGCAAAGAGGCGATGCGTTGCGGAATGGTGTCCAATTGCGGGGTTGCGAGGGTGTTCATGCCGGCTCCGGGGGATGTATGCCATGCATTCTGTGGCTAATGAAACCGGGGCGCAAGAGTATGAGCATAGCTGATGATTGCCATGTCATTTTGGCTGGGGGCGCGGGCGTCGGACGCCCGCCCCCGTTCAAGACCCGCTGTCGTCGAATTGAACCGTGGGCACGGCTTTGCGCAGGCCGCGCGTCAGGCACAGCAAATACGCCATGCCCGCGGCCAGCCAGGCCAGGCCGATTTGCAGGGTGAGCGCCGATAGGCTGGTCCATAGCCATAGCGTCAGGGCAAATCCAACCGCCGCAGGCAAGCCATAACGCAGCCAGGCGCTGAACGGATGCGGCTTGCCGTCCAGCAGATAGGTTTTGATCACCGCCAGATTCACCACCGAGAACGCCACCAGCGCGCCGAAACTGATCAGGGAGGCCAGGGTGGCCAAATCCATCACCAGCGCCAGCAGGGAACAGAGGGATACCACCAGTATCGACCAGATCGGGGTGTTGAAGCGTTGCGACAGGCCGGCGAAGACCCGGTGCGGCAAGACGCGATCCCTGCCCATGCTGTACAGAATGCGCGAGACCGAGGCTTGGGAGGCCAGCGCCGATCCAAAAGCCCCGGCCACATAGCTGGCGGTGAAAAAACTGACGAAATAGGGGCCGGCGATGCGCTGCATCACCTCATTGGCGGCGGAATCCGCATGCTGGAACCGGCTGCCGGGGAAAGCCAGCTGGCTGATGGCCGCCAGCAGGATGAACAGCAGCCCCGCTCCTATTGTCGTGATGATGATGGCCCGCGGGATGTCGCGATGCGGTTCCCGCGCCTCTTCCGCCAAAGTGGACACCGCGTCAAAGCCCAGAAAGGACAAACACAGAATGGCCGCGCCGGCCAGCACCGGAGCCATGCCGATGGCGCTGCCGTCCCCCTGCCACGGGGCCAGCAGATCCACGCTGGTCTGAGTCATGATCTGCCGGGCGGCCAGCGCGACAAACACCAGAACAAAGACGAGTTGAGCGGCCACCAGCACATTGCCGAAACGCGACACCGATTGAATGCCCAGCACATTAAACACCGTGACCAGCGCGATCATGGTCACGATAAAGCCCCAGGCCGGCACTTGAGGAAAGCTTTGATGCAGGTAGATGCCGATCACCAGATAATTGATCATCGGTAAGAACAGGTAATCGAGCAATAAAGACCAGCCGGCCAGAAAGCCCGCCATCGGACCAAAGCTTTTACGGGCGTAAGAATAGGCCGAGCCTGCAACCGGGTAACGGCCGACCATGCGGCTGTAAGACAGCGCGGTGAAAAAAATGGACAGCAAGGTGAGCAGATAAGCCAAAGCGGTGCGGCCGCCGGTGACTTGAGTGACCACGCCATAGGTGGTGAATACGGTCAAGGGCACCATATAGACCAGGCCAAACAAGGTCAGCGCCGGCAGCGATAAGACTCGGCGCAGCGATCCGGCGTAGGGCAGGGGCTGCGCGGGCGCCGTCATGGGGAACGGGGGGGATCCTGGCATCATGATGCTCCTCTATTGTCGGCCAGCGCTTTGGCACCTGTCCAAAGTCCGCTGCGCGTCGTTAACCGTCTCTTGGGACCGGCTATTGTTGTCGATTCAAGCCGCTTGCTATCCATGGCGCTTATCGTAGCAAGGCTTTCTCCGCGGCCTCGACGGCTTGCTCGAAAGTGTCCGCGATGAGGTCGGCCTGCTCCAGGCTCAGCGTCAACGGCGGCGAAATGATGAAGGTGTCCGCCAGATTGCGTATCAACACCCCATGTTGACGGCAGTAGTCGGAGATATAGGCGCCGAAGCCCAGATCCAGATCAAAAGGCTGTTTGCCGACGGGGTCGGCCACCAGTTCCACGCCTATCATCAGGCCCAGGCCGCGGACATCGCCCATATGGGGATGCGTGCTCTTTATCCTTGTCAGGCGCTGCAATAAATGACCGCCCACCTTGGCCGCGTTTGCCGTCAGCTTGTCCCTTTCGATGATCTCCAGATTGGCCAGCGCCGCCGCGCAGGCCAGCGGATGGCCGGCATAGGTGTTGCCGTGATAGAAGGCGGTTGGGCTGAACTGGCGGGCGTCGCTGGAGTGAAAGGCGGACTCCACCCGCTGGTTGATCAAAGTCGCGCCCAGCGGGATGTAGCCGCTGTTAATCCCTTTGGCGAATACCATGATGTCCGGTTTCACCCCCCAATGCCGGCTGCCGAACAGCTTGCCAATGCGGCCGAAACCGGTGACCACCTCGTCCGCAATCAGGAGCACGCGATGGCGGTCGCACACCTCGCGCACCAAGGGCCAGTAATTGGCGGGCGGGACAATGACGCCGCCGGCGCCTTGCACCGGTTCGGCAATGAAGGCCGCCACGCTGCCGGGGCCCTGATGCAGGATTTCCCGCTCCAGCAATTGCGCGCATAAGCGGCCTAGGGTGTCTGAATCGTCGGTGTAGGGGTTGCGGTATAGATGGGGGGTGTCCACTTGGCTGAAGCCCGCCAGCAAGGGCTCGTAAGCCTGGCGATAAGCGGTGCTGCCGTTCGCCGACAAGGCTCCCAGGGTGACGCCGTGGTAAGCCTGCTTCAGCGAGATGATTTTATGGCGCTCCGGCTCGCCGCTTTGCCGCCAGTACTGGCGGGCCAGCTTAAACGCCGCCTCATTGGCTTCCGAGCCGCCGGAGGAGAAAAAGGCGGCGCTCATGCCTTCCGGCTCCGTCATCCGGCATAAGCGTTCGGCCAGCGCCTGGGCCGGCTGCGTGGTGGTGCCGCCAAAAATCGAATAAAAACCCAGCTGGTTCAATTGTTGGGTGATCGCCTCCTTGATTTCCGGATGGTCGTGCCCGACGTTCACATTCCACAAGCCGCCTTGCCCATCAAGATAGCGTTTCCCGGTTTGATCGAAGACATGGCAACCCGAAGCGCGATCGATCCGCAACGGCGGATGCGCGGCAATATGGCTGGCATTGGCGAAGGGGTACAAGAGATGGCCGGTGGGATGGCGATTGGCCGTGCTGCTCATGATGTTCTCTCCTCGGTTTTACGATGCGGTGCCGGTTGGTTTCGATGGCCGGCGTTCTGCTGTCCTACTGCTCCTGATTCAGCGTCATCCACACCCCCTTGGTCTGGGTGTAGGCCAGCAACGCGTCAAAGCATTTGTCGCGGCCATTGCCGGACTCTTTCCAGCCGCCGAATGGCAGTTGCATATCGCCGTCCATATAGCTGTTGACGTAGACCATGCCGGCTTCGACCTCGCGCGCGAAGCGATGCGCATGGTTGAGGTTTTGGGTCCAGATGCCCGCCGCCAGGCCAAAGCGGCTGTCATTGGCGATGGCGATGGCCTGGTCCAAGCCGGATACCGGCAGCACGCAGGCCACCGGGCCAAAGATCTCTTCCCGCGCGATGCGCATGCCGTTGTCCACGCCGGCGAACACCGTGGGGTTGACGTAGGCGCCGTGTTCCAGGTGGCGCGGAGCGTCGCCGCCCAACAGGCATTGCGCGCCGGCTTGCCGGCCCAGCGCGATGTAATCCAGCACGCGCCGCTGCTGACCGCGGCTCACCAGCGGGCCCATGCTGGTGGCCGGGTCCAGCGGGTCTCCCGGGAGGTGATGGCTGCGCGCGGCGCTTAGGAAGGCGTCGAGGAAATCGGGAAGAATGCTTTGCTCCACCAACAGGCGGGAGCCGGCGCAGCATACCTGGCCTTGATTGCCGAATACGCCCATGGCCGCCCAGCGCGCGGCGGCCTCCAGGTCCTGGACATCGGCCAGAATCACATGGGGGGACTTGCCGCCGCACTCCAAGGACAGTTGCTTCATATTGGACTGGCCCGCGTAGCCCAGCATCAGCTTGCCCACTTCCACCGAACCGGTGAAGGCGATCTTGTCGACATCCCGATGCAAGGCCAGCGGCCGGCCGCAGCCAGGCCCATCGCCGGTCAGCACATTGAATACCCCGGGCGGGCCGCCGGCCTCGACGAAGAGCTTGGCCAGCCATAAAGCGCTGAGCGGAGACTCCTCCGCCGGCTTGAGCACCACGGAGTTGCCGGCCGCCAGCGCGGGCGCGATCTTCCAGCAGCTCATCAGCAGGGGGTAATTCCAGGGCACCACGCAGGCCACCACGCCCAAGGGCTGACGCAGCACAAAGCTATGGATGTGGTGGGCGGTTGCGCCCACCGTGCCCTGCACCTTGTCGATGGATTCCGCGGTAAAGCGCAGGCATTGCACGCTCAGGGGCAGGTCCACCGTCAGCATCTCGCTGATCGGCTTGCCCATGTCCAGGCAGTCCAGCAAGGCGAAGGTGCGCTGATGTCGTTCGATCAAATCGGCGAGCCGATTGAGCACGGCCATACGCTCGCGCGGCGGCCGTCTGGACCAGGCGCCGGACTGAAACGCGCGCCGCGCGGAATTGACGGCGAGATCCACATCCTGGCCATCGGCGCTGGGCAGCTCGGCCAGGATTTGGTCATTGCTGGGATTGACGCTGGCGAAGCGCCGGCCGGAACGCGCCTGGCGAAAATCCCCGTCAATGAACAGCCCCAGTTCCAAGGGCGGCTCCTTGGCCAGGGCGCGCCAGTCGGCGGCGGATAGGGGTTCAGCGCTCATCGTCGGCTCCTGAGTCTAATAAATGAGGAAAGGCACCCAGCGCTTCAAACTGGCCGGCCAGCGACAGCAATTGCCGGTCCGCCCCGCGCGCGCCGATGAATTGCAGCCCAAGCGGTCTGCCGTCCGGAGTCAGGCCGCAGGGGACGACGCAGGCGGGATGCTGGCTCAGATTGAGCGGGAAGCTGAAGCCCGCCCACTCCGTCCAGGCCGCGCCATCGCCGGCCGGCTGTCGCGAGGCGATGGGGAAGGCCGCCAAGGGAGTGGCCGGCGCCAGCAGCAGATCGAACCGGCTCATTGTCTGGTCCATGAAGGCGCCAAACTCGGCGCGCCGGGTCTGAGCCGCGACCAAGTCCGCCGCGCTCAGGGCCAGGCCGCGTTCGGCTATCTCGACAAAGCCCGGGTCCAGTTGTCCGCGCAGGGCCGGCGCCACCCTGGACAGCCGGTTGGCCGCGCCGCTGAACCAGTGCTTTTGGAAAACATCGAGCAGATCGATGTCGGGGAGCTCGAATGGCTGGATTTCCATCCCCAAGGAGCGCAGCAGACTCAAGGCCCGTTCCATGACCGCGGCCACTTCCGGCCGCAGCTGGCCGCAGGCCGGGGTGGACCAGTAAGCCACCCTGGCCCGGCTGAGCGCCAGGGGCGGGAAGGATGGCGGGTTGCCGATGGGCTGATGCCAGTCGCGCAGGTCGCGGCCGCTCATCGCGTCCAGCATGGCGCTGACGTCGCCGACGCAGCGCGCGATCGGACCAAGATGCGCCAGGGTGCCGAAGGCGCTGCCGGGATAGGCGGGCACCCGGCCAAAGCTCGGCTTGTGTCCGACCAGGCCGCAGAAGGCCGCCGGGATGCGAATGGACCCGCCGCCGTCCGTTCCCAGGTGCAATACGCCCGCGCCGGCCGCTGCCGCCGCCGCCGCGCCGCCGGAAGAGCCGCCCGGCGTCAGCTCAGGCCGCCAAGGATTGCGCGTAATCCCATGCAGCGGATTATCGGTGACGGCTTTCCAGCCGAACTCCGGCGTTGTCGTCATGCCCAGCAAGACGGCGCCGGCGGCGCGCAAGCGAGCCACCGACGGCGCGTCGCTGTCGCAAACCGCCGCGCTGCTGCTGTGGCTGCCATAGCGCACGCTCCAGCCTTGCACCTGGACGATGTCCTTGATCGTGACCGGCACGCCATCGATGGGCGACAAGGGACGGCCCCGCCGCCAACGCTCATCGGCCGCGGCGGCGGCGGCGAGCGCGCCGGCGCGGTCGATGGAAGCGAAGGCGTTGTATCGGTCTTGGACCGCCGAGGCCCTGGCCAGCGCCGCGTCCGCGACTTCAAGCGGAGAAAGGCTTGCCGCGGCGTAGCGGGCGGTCATGGTTTGCACGTTCAGCCGGCAGAGCGGGGACGCGTCCGCCAGCGGATTTGTAGAAATAGATGACATACTCAGCTCCAAGGCAAGGAGCGGCGTGGCCGCAATGGCATGACTGGGCGGTGGTGTTGCCTGGCGATGATGGTAAGCAAACGAGGCGGCGCGGAAAAACGCATTTTTCGCGGCAAGTTGCGCTGTTTTTATGTGTAAGAGCCTGTTCAAAGTCTTGCGAGCGAGGGCGAGACAAGGCGTTGCGGCTGAAGAAGCGGAATGGTCATACGGTGCATGAGCATTCTGAAGCTGTTTTCAAGGCCGTATCGCTGAAGCGCGGCGGACTTTTAACAAGCTGCTCAATGCCGGCGAGGGGGCGGGGCCATGAATATTTCGATTAGACAAATCCGTTATGTCTATGAGGTGGCGTTGACGGGCAGCATCGCGGCGGCGGCGGAGTCGATACCGATTTCCAAGTCCGCCTTGTTGAGCGCCATCATTCATGTGGAACACCAAATCGGATTTCGGATTTTTGAACGCCGCCCGGCGCGAGGCGTAAAAATCACCCCGGCGGGCAAGCAATTCATGCTGGCGGCGCAGGATATGTTGGAGGCGAAGTCGACGTTTAATCGCAGCATCGCCAATCTGACGCGGCCGGGCGCCGTGCAATTGCGGATTGGCTGTTTTGAGCCGTTTGGCGCTTTATTCATGCCGGATGTGCTGAAGCGCTATATACAGGGCCAGGGCGAAGTCGACATCCAGCTGCGGGAAGGAGATCAGTCGCAATTGCGCGGCTGGCTGGCGGCCGACGAGGTGGATTTGATCGTGACCTACGATATCGGATTTCACTTGGACGAGGAGGTCAGCCGTATCTGCAAAGTGCCCTGTCATGCCTTGCTGTCGAGACAAGACCCGCTGGCGGAACAAGAGTCGGTCTCCTTGGCGGATTTAGCGCTGCGGCCGCTGGTATTGCTGGATTTGCCGCAGACGGCGGCGTATTTGCTGGCCTTGTTCGCCATATCGCCTTGTCAGCCTCATGTGCGCTTCAGGACGCGCTCTTATGAAACCGTGCGCGCGGCGGTTTCCGCGGGATTCGGCTGTTCCATCCTGAATATGTGCCCGTCCGGCAGCGCCACTCGGGATGGACCGGCGTTGATACGAAGACCGTTCGCCGATTTCAGTCCCGCGCCCACGCTGATCGTGCAGGATAAACATGGTCGGGAAAAACCCGCTTTCATCCAGGATTTTATTAGCGCGACGCAGCAGCATTTTCGCCAACTGGGGCCGGAGGGTTTCGCCGTGGCGATCCCGGCCTTGGCGGCGACTTTGTTTCAGGTGTAAGTATTGATTGAACCATTTAAAAGGCGATTGGAACCGCCGCTCTGGTCTTGACGCCCGGATGGGTATTTTATCGCCATGGCAAGCCCGGATGAGGTCTATACTGGAGCCGGCATTGGCACCGCCGATGCACGCCAAGGAGCTGATCATGAGTAAATCAAGACACAGCAGCAAGGAAGCCAAAAAACAGCCGTTGATGACGCCCAAGGAGAAGCGGGCGGCCAAACATCAGAAGAAGCATGGGCCGGACGGGGCGCCCATCATTGTCCCTCACTAAGGCGAGCGCCGCGGCGATGCGGCTGCCTTGATGTGCTGAGCGCCTCGCTGGTTTTGATCCGTGCGCTGTTTCCCCTCACGGTCCATCCGACCGTCTACGCCGGCCAGCGGGCCGGCCAATCGCCCAAACCTCCTGCCTTTGCGGCCAGGAGGTTTTTGTTTGGCGCGGATTGCTTGCGGATCAAGGGCAGGCGCGCGCCGCCAAAATATGCTTGTTGATTTTTTTCGGCGGAGACGATAGCTTTACCGGCTTTATTCGGGGCCGGCCGCCGTGAACGCGGCGGGGGCGGGGGACAGGCGATGCAAGAGGCCATCGAGGCGACGGGCTATCACGCCCATGTGTATTTCGACGCGGCGCAGCAAGCCGCGGCGCGGCGGCTGCGCGAGGCGGTGGCGCAGCGCTTCGCCGTGGAGTTGGGGCGCTGGCGAGAGCAGGCTTACGGGCCGCATCCGGTGGGCGCGTATCAGATCGCCTTCGCGCCGGCCTTGTTCGGCGAGATCGTGCCGTGGCTGATGCTGAACCGGGAAGGGCTGAGCGTGCTGCTGCATCCGCTGACCGGCGACGATGTCGAGGACCACAGCGACTTCGCCATGTGGCTGGGCGCGCCGCTGGAGTTGAACATGGACTTTCTGCGCCAGCACGGCGACAACGGGCGCTCGGGCTAGCCGCGGCGGGCGCGGCCAAAACAAAACCCACCGATCGGAACCGGTGGGTTTTGTGATTGACGGGTACCGGTTTTAGCGCCGTTCCACCGCCAGCGCCACGCCCATGCCGCCGCCTATGCACAGCGTGGCCAGGCCCTTCTTGGCGTCGCGACGCTGCATTTCATGCAGCAGGGTGACCAGCACGCGGCAGCCGGAAGCGCCGATCGGGTGGCCCAGCGCGATGGCGCCGCCGTTGACGTTGACCTTGTCCGGGCCCCAGCCCAGTTCGCGCGCCACGCCCAGCGCCTGGGCGGCGAAGGCTTCGTTGGCTTCCACCAGATCCAGCTCTTCCACCTTCCAGCCGGCCTTGTCCAGCGCCTTGCGGGTGGCGGCCACCGGGCCTATGCCCATGATTTCCGGCGCGCAGCCGGTCAGCGCGTAGCCCTTGATCGCGGCCAGCGGCTTCAGGCCCAGCTGGTCCGCCTTTTGGGCCGACATCAGCAGCACCGCTGCGGCGCCGTCATTGATGCCGGAAGCGTTGCCGGCGGTGACGGTGCCTTCCTTCTTGAAGGCGGCGCGCAGCTTGGCCAGGCCTTCGGCGCTGGCGTCGTGCTTGATGAACTCGTCGCTGTCGAAGGCCAGCGGATCGCCCTTGCGCTGCGGCACCAGCACCGGGGTGATTTCGTCCTTGAACTTGCCGGCTTTCTGAGCGGCGGCGGCGCGTTGCTGCGAGGCCAGCGCCAACGCGTCCTGCTCTTCGCGGCCGATGCCGTACTTTTCCGCCACGTTTTCAGCGGTGATGCCCATGTGGTAGGCGTTGTAGGCGTCGGTCAGGCCGTCGTTGACCATGGTGTCGATCAGCTGGGCGTTGCCCATGCGGAAGCCGTCGCGCGAGCCGGGCAGGATGTGCGGCGACAGGGACATGCTTTCCTGGCCGCCGGCGATGACGATGTCGGCGTCGCCGTTGGCGATGGCCTGGGCGCCCAGGTGCACGGCGCGCAGGCCGGAGCCGCAGACCACGTTGAGGGTGGTGGCCGGGGTGGTGACCGGCAGGCCGGCCTTGATCAGCGCCTGGCGCGCCGGGTTCTGGCCGCTGCCGGCGGTCAGCACCTGGCCGAGAATGACTTCACTGACGTCTTCCGGTTTCAGGCCGGTTTTGGCCAGCAGGGATTTGATGACGGTGGCGCCCAGTTCCGGGGCCGGGATCTTGGCCAGCGCGCCGCCGAAACTGCCGATGGCGGTGCGGGTTGCTGCGACAATCACGACTTCCATGTTTTTCTCCGTCTCTCTCTTCAATGTGACCGCGAAGGTCGGTGTGTCGGCCAGCGCGCCGGCGGCGGGGCGGGGAGGCCGCTAAAGCGTTGCGAAGCGGCTTTCAACGCCCATGTCTATCCATCCCGCCGACGCGCAGCAGATCGTAAACAGGTTCTTATTGCAGGCTGGCCACCACGCTGGGCATGGCCTTGGCCAGCACATAGCTGCCCGGCGCCGCTTGCAGCGGCGGGAAGTCTTTGCTGCCCAGGCTCTTGGGCGCGGCGACTTTCTTGCCGGATTGAGGGGCCAGCCAGGCGTCCCAGTCCTTCCACCAGCTGCCGGGGCGGCTTTCCGCGGTTTCCAGCCAGGCGTCCGCGTGCTGGGGTTGGGCGTCGTTGACCCAGTAATTGCGCTTGTCCTTGGTCACCGGGTTGATCGAGCCGGCGATATGGCCGGAGGCGCCCAGCACGAAGCGCCGCGACGGCGCGCCGGTCAGGTAGTGGATGCCGGAGTAGGCGGAGCTCCACAACACGATGTGGTCTTCGCGCGCGGCGAAGATGTAGACAGGGATGTCGATCTTGGAAACGTCGATGGGCACGCCGCACAGGGTGATGGAACCCGGCTTGGTCAGCGCGTTGTTCATGTAGAACTGGCGCAGCATGAAGGTGTGCATCGGCAGCGGCAGGTCCACCGCGTCGTTGTTCCAGTAGAGCAGGTCGAACGGCGCCGGCGTCTTGCCCAGCAGATAGTTGTTGACCACGTAGTTCCACACCAGATCGTTGGCGCGCAGGCTGGCGAAGGTGCGGCCTATCTCCTTGCCGCTGATGATGCCGCCGGCGGCGATCTTGGCTTCGCGGCTGGCCACCAGATTCTCGTCGATGAAGTAGGAGATCTCGCCCGGCTCGGCGTGATCTATCAGCGAGGTCATGAAGGTGGTGGAGTCGAAGTATTTGAGTCCGCGCGCCTGCAGCACGCACTGGGTGGTGGTCAGGATCACGCCGCCGACACAGAAGCCCAGCGCGTTCATGCTGTCCTGTTTGCTGATCTTGCGCACGGTTTCCGCCGCGGCGATCACGCCTTTCTCGATATAGCTTTCCCAGGTGAAGTGCTTCATCTCCGGTTCCGCCGAGCGCCAGCTGATCAGGAATACGCGGTAACCCTGGGCGACGAAGTGACGGACCATGGAGTTGTCCGGCTGCAAATCCATCAGGTAGTACTTGTTGATGCAGGGCGGCACGATCAGCAGCGGTTTTTCATAGACCTGGCCGGTGGTGGGGGTGTACTGGATCAGTTCGATCAATTCATTGCGGAACACCACCTCGCCCGGGGTGACCACGATGTTTTTGCCGATATCGAACTGGCTCTCGTCCGACATCGAGATATGGCCCTTCTGGAAATCCTCCAGCATGTTCTTCATGCCGTCGACCAGGCTTTCGCCCTTGGTCTCTATCGCCCGTTTCATTACGTCCGGGTTGGTCAGCATGAAGTTGCTGGGGGAGACCGCGTCCAGGTATTGGCGGGTGGCGAAGGCCAGCTTGTCCTTGGCTTCTTCCTCCAGCTGGGCGTTGTCCACCAGCTCGGTCATCCATTTGCTGGTGAGCAGATAGCCTTGCTTGAGGAAATGGTAGAACGGGTGTTCATCCCATTCCGGCGAGGCGAAGCGGCGATCGCCCTTTTTCGCCGAGGCGTCGCCGTTGACGGGCGCCTGGCCCAGGAATTGCGACCACAGATTCATCTGCTGCTGATACAAGCTGCTTTGCCAGGCGAACAGCTGGCCGGCGTTGCTGAGCATGGCGCCCCAGGCGTTGGCCAGCGGCAGTTCAGCATTTCCAGGTTGCGGCGGCAGCGGCAGGTTGTTGACGAACTGCTGCATCCATTGTTGGTTGGCCTCGGATAGGCTGGCGAAGAAACTATCCAGCGGGTTTGTACTTTCTTGGGTCAAAGCTGTCTCCTGAAACGTGCCGAAGCGTTATCGAAGCTTTCCTGCATTGGACCGTGTAACAAAGTGTGCGGTCGCAAGGTACGCCATGACTGTAACAGGGTTGCATGACATTTTCACCGGGAGGAGGACGATAAGGCGCGTCGAAAGCCGCATCTTGTTGCCGCAGTGCACAATCTGCCTAGCTGTCCTTTCGGCCTGGCATGCCGGGGGGGTGGAAATTATGGGATAATCGCGAGCTGGTAAGCTTGGCGTTGAACAGAACGGGAAAGGATGGTCATGACGGCATTCAAGGCGCGCTTGGGCGATCAGGAGGTCGCGGTGGGCAATATCTTCTGCATCGGGCGCAATTACGCCGCCCACGCGGCGGAATTGAACAACCCGCTGGAGGACGAGCCGCTGGTGTTCCTGAAACCGACGTCGGCGCTGGCCGGAGAGGGCGAGCCCCTGCGTTTGCCCGACTATTCCCGCGACGTTCACCATGAGTGCGAACTGGTGCTGCTGATAGGCAAGGGCGGCCGCGACATTGCGGAGTCCGAAGCGCTCGGCCATGTGGCCGGCTATGGCATCGGTCTGGACATGACGGCGCGCGACGTGCAATCGGCGGCCAAGAGCAAGGGGCAGCCCTGGACCAAGGCCAAGGGTTTCCCCACCGCCGCCTGCCTGTCTCGTTTGGCGCCGGCGGAGCGGGTGGCCGATCCGCAGCGGCTGAGCTTTGAATTGCGCGTCAACGGCGAGCTGCGCCAGCAGGGCGACACCGGCCTGATGCTGTTCCCGGTGGCCGCCGTCATCGCCTATCTGTCGCGGATCTACGGCCTGCAGGCCGGCGATCTGATTTATACCGGCACGCCGGAAGGCGTGGCCGCGGTGCGTTCCGGCGACCGGCTCAGCCTGAAGCTGGAGGGCCTGGCCGCCGCCGAATGGAGCGTGCTCTGATGGCGGCCTCAGGCGAGGACGACGGCAAGGTCCGTCTCGACAAATGGCTGTGGGCCGCCCGTTTCTTCAAGACCCGGCAGCTGGCGCACGAGGCGCTGGAGCTGGGGCGGGTGCAGGTCAACGGCGACCGGGTCAAGGCGTCGCGGGTGGTCAAGGAGGGGGACCAGCTGGTGATGCGCATCCATCAGCTGGAATACCGCGTCGAGGTGCTGGCGCTGAGCACCCAGCGCCGGCCGGCGCAGGAGGCGCGGCTGCTCTACCGCGAGGACGAGGCTTCTCAGCGCGCCCGTGAAGAGCAGGTGCTGCTGTTGAAGTCGGAGCGCGCCAGCTTCCCGCACGGGGACGGCCGTCCCACCAAGAAGGCGCGGCGGGATATCGGCAAGTTCAAAGGGCAATTTTAAGAGGCGGTTCACAGTCTGCTGCGCGTCGGCGATACGGCGTTGAAAACGTTTTCGCCTTGTCTCGCTCTAGCTGGCGAGACTTTGAACAGGCTCTAAAAAGCCGCTCGAATTCTGCGCGCCATTTTCAACCAGAAACCCGTCAAGGGCCGAGCTTCAGATCATGTCGTCTTCCGCGTCACCCACCGTATCCCTGCTGCCGTTCAGCCTGTTCTATTTCAGTTATTTCGCCTTCCAGGGCCTGTTCAGTCCGTTCTGGGGGCTCTATCTGCAATCGCTGTCCTTCTCCGCCTGGCAGATCTCGGTGCTGATGGCCTTGTCCACGCTGGCGCGCATCGTGGCGCCCGGCTTCTGGGGCTGGCTGGCGGACCGCCGCGGCCGCCGGCGCGCCATCATCCTGACGACGTCGCTGTTGTCGGCGGCGGCCTTCCTGCTGGTGGGACTGGACCGCGCTTTCTGGTGGGTGTTCGTCAGCCTGGCGGTGTCCCACTTCTTCTGGGCGGCGGCGCTGCCGCTGGTGGAGGCCAGCACCGCCCACCTGACGCGCGCGCAGCCGGGGCGTTACAGCCGGGTGCGGGTCTGGGGCTCGATAGGCTTCGTCTGTCTGGCGATGAGCGGCGGCCTGCTGCTGGACAGCATCGGTATTGGCAATCTGCCCTGGGCGCTGTGCGCGCTGCTGGCCCTGGTGGCCGCGGCGGCCTGGCGGGTGCCGGAAGTGGCCGCCGAGCGCAAGAGCGGACCGTCGGCGCCGATAGCGGCCACGCTGCGGCGGCCGGAGGTGATAGCCTTGTTCGGCTGCTGCTTCCTGATGGCCTTCGCCCACGGCCCTTACTATACTTTTTTCTCCATCGGCCTGAAGCAGGCGGGTTATGAGCAAGGCGCGATCGGCATGCTGTGGGGGCTGGGCGTGGTCAGCGAGGTGGCGGTATTCCTGTTGATGCCCAAGATCATGGCGCGCGCGCGTTTGGAAACGCTGATGCTGGCGTCGCTATTGGCGGCGGCGCTGCGTTTCGCCTTGATCGCCGCTGCGGCCGAGCTGGCCTGGGTGGCGATAGGCGCGCAGCTGCTGCACGCGCTGACTTTCGGCCTGCACCACGCCGCCTCGGTGGGCTTGATCCACCGCATGTTCGACCCACATCACCACGGCCGCGCCCAGGGTCTGTACATCATCGCCTCGTTTGGGGTTGGCGGCAGCGCCGGCGGCCTGATCGGCGGGCTGGTGTGGCCGCACGGCGGCATGGCGACGACGTTCGCGATGTCGACGGCCGCCGCCGCGCTGGGCGTGTTGCTGTGCCGGCGCTGGCTGCGGCTGGCGGCGCCTGCTCAGGCGGGCTGATCTTTGAACAGGGCCGGCGGCACGAAGTAACAGCTGTCGCCGTCGATGCCGGGCAGTTCGATCCGGCCCTGATAAAGCAGGCCGATTTTCTCCAGCACGCGGATGGACGCCTGGTTGTGCGGCGCGGTGATGCCCACCACCACCGCGTGGCCCAGTTGCTCGCGGCCGTGCTCTATGGCGGCCAGCGCGGCTTCGCTGGCGTAGCCGCAGCCCCAGTATTGCTCCAGGAAGGCGTAGCCGATGTCCGGGTAGTCCAGGCCGTCGCGCTTGACCAGGCCGCAGATGCCGACCGGGGCGCCGTCGTCCAGCCGTTCCACCAGCAAGAGGCCGTGGCCGTGCTTGCGATAGCTGGTTTGCGGGCCTTCTTCGATATAGCGCAGCGCGCCGAGCAGATCGTGGGCGTCCTTGTCGCCGATATTGGCGATGAAGGCCGGCTCGTTCAGCAGCTTGAGCATGAAGGGGGCGTCGCTGGCGTGCAGCGGACGCAGTTGCAGTCTGGCGGTGGCGATGTGATGCATGGCTGGTTCGGATTTCGCGGGATGAGGTCGTAAAAAAAGCCGACGGCGCAAGCGCCATCGGCTTTGATGCTAACAGGCCTGCGGCTCAGCACTCAACAATATTCACCGGCACTTCGATGACGTTGATGGCCAGGCCGCCGCGCGCGGTTTCCTTGTACTTGGTGCTCATGTCCATGCCGGTGTCGCGCATGGTCTTGATCACCCGGTCCAGCGACACGAAGTGCTGGCCGTCGCCGCGCAGCGCCATGCGCGCCGCGTTGATGGCCTTGACCGAGGCCATGGCGTTGCGTTCGATGCAGGGCACTTGCACCAGGCCGCCCACCGGATCGCAGGTCAGGCCCAGATTGTGCTCCATGCCGATCTCGGCGGCGTTTTCCACCTGTTCCGGGGTGCCGCCCAGCACTTCGGCCAAGGCGCCCGCGGCCATCGAGCAGGCCGAGCCCACTTCGCCCTGGCAGCCCACTTCGGCGCCGGAGATGGAGGCGTTGAGTTTGAACAGCACGCCGATGGCGCCGGCGGTGAGCAGGAAGCGCACAATGCCGTCGTCGCTGGCGCCGGGCACGAAGCGGGCGTAATAGTGCATCACCGCCGGGATGATGCCGGCCGCGCCGTTGGTGGGCGCGGTGACCACGCGGCCGCCGCCGGCGTTTTCCTCGTTCACCGCCAGCGCGTACAGATTGACCCAGTCCATCACCGTCAGCGGGTCGCGCAGCGCCGCCTCGGGCGAGGCCAGCAGCTTGCGGTGCATGTCGGCGGCGCGGCGCTTCACCTTCATGCCGCCGGGCAGGATGCCTTCGCGCTCGCAGCCGCGCTTGACGCAGTCCTGCATCACTTGCCAGATCTTCAGCAGCTCGGCGCGCACTTGTTCCTCGCTGCGCCAGGCCAGCTCGTTCTCCAGCATGATCTGGCTGATGGATTTGCCGTGGCGCTGACACAAGGCCAGCAATTCCGCCGCGCTCTTGAACGGGTGCTTGAGCTCGGTGACGCCCGGCGGCACGAAGCCGGCGTCGATGGCGGCTTCATCAACCACAAAGCCGCCGCCCACCGAGTAATAAGCGCGCTTGGACAGGCTGGCGCCGGCGGCGTCGAAGGCTTCAAAAATCATGCCGTTGGGGTGGTAGGGCAGGGTTTTCTTCTTGTGCAGAATCAGGTGTTCGCCTTCGACGAAGGGCACGGTCTGCTTGCCCAGCAGGGCGACGGACTTGTCGGCGCGGATGGCGGCCAGCATGCCGTCCACCGCGTCGGTGTCCACCAGGTCGGGCTGTTCGCCCTGCAGGCCCAGCAAGACCGCGACGTCGGTGCCGTGGCCCTTGCCGGTGGCGCCCAGCGAGCCGAACATTTCGGCGCGCACGCTGGCGGTCTGAGTCAGCAACTCGTCTTTTTCCAGCCGGGCGATGAATTGGCGCGCGGCGCGCATCGGTCCAACCGTGTGGGAGCTGGACGGGCCGATGCCTATCTTGAACAAATCAAAAACACTGATGGCCATAATGCTTCTCTTTAAGGGCTGTGTCCCGCTAAGCGGGTTGTTGTCCGGACGGCCTGGACCGTCCTTATTATTGTCGTTGTCATGGTTTCGCACGGCTTTGGCGCGAGGGTCCGGCCTGCGCCTCGCCATCTTGCGGCAGCCGGGCAATCTAGACAAGCCGGCGACGGCTGTCAATTTAGAATTATAGAGTCAGGACTAAGTTGCGTCGGGGATTCGACGAGTTGAAACCGCTTCGCATTCGGACGGCATGAACCGGGCGGGCGGAAGGCCCTTGGGGCAGGCCGGGGAGGGGAATGGGGCGTGAAAAAGCCCGGGCGAGCCGGGCTTGGAGCTTAGAACCTGTTTACGATCTGCTGCGCGTCGTGAGACGTGACACGGTGAGTACCCTTTCGAAATGCTCATGTACCACGCGTACATTCCGCGTTCTCAGCCGCAACGCCTTGTCTCGCCCTAGCTCGCGAGATCGTAAACACGTTCTTAGAACCTGTTCAAGGTCTGCTGCGCTTCGGCGATACAGCGTTGAAACCGAGCTCAAAATGCTCATGTACCACGTGTACATTCCGCTTTTTCTCTCGTTTTCGCCTTGTCTCGCTCTTGCTCGCAAGACTTTGAACCGCCTCTTAGACTGCGGCGGCGGTGAAGCGGCGGCGCAGATGCTGCGGTTTTTCCAGTTCGTCGACGATGGCCACGGCCAGGTCTTCCACGCTGATATCGGCCGGCTTGTCGCCGTTGAACAGCAGCTGATCGCCGCCCAGCCGGTATTTGCCGCTGCGTTCGCCCGGGTGGAGGAAGGCCGGCGGGGAGACGAAGGTCCAGTCCAGCGCGGTTTCTTCGCGCAGGCGGCGCAGGGCCTCGCGCACGCCCAGTGCGCCTTCCTTCCATTCCGCCGGGAATTCCGGGGTGTCCACCAATTGCACGCCGGGCGCCACTTCCAGGCTGCCGGCGCCGCCCACTTCCAGGAAGCGCTTGACGCCGGCCTGCTTGACGCCGGCGACGATGGCGTCGTGGCCCTTGACGGCCAGCGCCTGGATGTCGGCCTTGTCCCAGCCGGGATTGAAGGCGCTGACCACGGCGTCGTGGCCGGCCACGGCGGCGGCGATCTGGCCGGCCTGGTAGGCGTCGGCGGCCACGCCGCTCAGTTGCGGGTGTTGCGGCAGCTTGGACAGAGTGGTGACGATGGCGCTGACTTGATGTTTGCGGGCCAGCAGTTCTTGCAAGATGGCCGAGCCGACAAAGCCGCTGGCGCCGATCAGAGCGATTTTCATGGGGATTCCTTTTCGCGATAAACGTGATGAAGTTTGATGGCGTTCAGAATAGCAGCTTGATTATAGAGCGATAATCCGGCAAAAATAAGATTGATAGTTTAGATGGGCTTAATAATGGATGCGTTGAGACGGATGGCGGTCTTCGCCATGGTGGTGGACAAGGGTTCGATGAACGGCGCGGCGCGCGAACTGGGCATGACGCCGTCGGCGGTCAGCCAGCACATCAGCAAGCTGGAGCAGCAGCACGGCGTCAGCCTGCTGCACCGGACCACGCGTAAGCTGACGCTGACCGAGGCCGGCAGCCTGTTCTATCAGGGCTGCGCCGATATGCTGGCCGCGGCGCAGCTGGCCGAGCAGCGTTTGCTGGAGCTGCGCGACGCGCCGGTGGGCGAGCTGCGCATCGCCGCGCCCACCGGTTTTGCCGGTGCCTTGTTGAGCGAGGCGCTGACGCCGCTGCTGAGCGCGCACTCGGGCCTGAAGCTGCGTTTGTTCTTCCACGATGAAATGATAGATCTGGTGGACAACCGCATCGATCTGGCTTTGCGCGCCGGCGTGCTCAAGGACTCCAGCCTGGTGGCGCGCCACCTCGCGGACTGGCCCAATGTGCTGTGCGCGTCGCCGGCTTATCTCGCGCGTCAGCCGGCGATCACGCGGCCGGAGCAATTGTCCGCGCTGCAGTGGGTGGCTTTGTCTGACCGCAAGCTGGGTTGGCTGGCCTTCGAGCACGCTGACGGCAGCCGCTTCACCGCCGAGCCGGACGCGCGCCTGGTCAGCAACAATATCGTCGCCGCGCGCCAGTTCGTGCTGGCCGGCATGGGGGTGGCGGTGCAGCCGGAGCCGGAGATACGTCAGGAACTGGCCGACGGCCGCTTATTGCGAGTATTGCCGGAGTGGAGCTTGCCGCCGCTGGCGATTTACGCGGTGACGCCGCGCCGCGACATTCAGCCGGCCAAAGTGCGTTACGCGATCGAGGCCTTGCGCGCCAGCCTGAGCAAATGAAAAACGCCGCCGGCAGGGCCGGCGGCGTGATTGGAACGGCAGTCGTTCAGGATCAGAAGGCGATCTTGAAGCCTACGCCGAAGGCTTGCGGGTCGTTGCCGGCGGTCAGAGAGGCAGAAGAGGTGCCAAGAGTGCCTGCATCGTATACCGGGTTGTTGGCGAAGTTGGCCTTGGCCTTGGCGTTGTTGCTGATCTTGGTGTAGTAAGCCAGTACTTGGGTGGTTTTGGACAGGTTGTAAGTGCCGCCCAGAGTCCATTGCTTGGCCTTGAAGTCGTCGCCGTTAACGCCGGCGGAGGTGTTCTTCAGCGTGCCCAGCTGGCCGTAGGACAGCTTGACCGAAGCCGCGCCGAAGTCCTGACCCAGAGCGATCAGCCAGTCGTCTTGCTTAACTTGGCCGCCGCCTACCTGGTCGTAGGTGCCCCATTCGTAGTTGCCGCCGACGAAGGTGCCGGTGTCGAACTTATAGCTGGCAGCCAGGCCGTAGAAGGTGACGTTCTTGCCGGAGTTCAGCGACAGTACCGCCGGGCTGTTGCTGCTGGAGGTGTTGTACGTGTTGCTGTTGGCCGTAACCGCCGTATCGTACTGGCGATCCCAGGCGGCGGCCAGGTTCAGGCCTTGCCAGGTGTAGCCCAGGCCCAGGGAGATGCGTTTGGAGTCGTTGCCGGATACGCGGTTTTCATCCACGCCCCAGGACGCGCCCAGCTTGAAGCCGGCCCAGCTCGGGGAGAAGTAGTGAACCGAGTTGGCCATACGCGCTTCGCCGCGGCTGTTGACCGAGCTGCTGCCGAAGTTGTCGGCGGTGGTGTTGACCATCAGGTCGGTGCCCAGCGCGCTGTTGCCGCTGCCGGTGAACATCTTGTAGGCGGAGTCGTGCCGACCCAGCAGCACGCGGCCGAAGTCGCCGTTGTCGAGGCCGATGAAGGTGTTGCGGGTGGCGAAGGTCGCGGTTTGACCTTTGTCGTCGGTGCCGCCTTGTTCGAAGTTGCGCAGGCTGTTTTCCACCTGCCAGATCGCCTTGGTGCCGCCGCCGATGTCTTCAAAGCCCTTGAAGCCGATGCGGGAGTTGTGGTCGACGATGCGGGTGCGGCTGCTGTATTCGCTGCCGCCGGAACCGGTGGCTTTGCTCGATTCGATGCCGCCGCTGAGGAAACCGTAGATGGTTACGTCAGCGTGGGCGACAACGGGCAAGGCGAACATTGCGGCAAGCAGGGCTGCCAGATTTTTCTTTTGCATCTTGAATGCTCCAAGTCAGTTTTTGCTTTACTAAAGTCAGGTGCCGAAGCTGGCGGACCTGCAATATCTATAGTAGATAAGTGCGGTATCGCCACAACACATGTCTTAGTTTAGCCACAAAATATGACGTGGGTGTTGCAATGTTGTTGCATCAAGACAATTCGGACAGGGGTAGTGTTGCAATTACGCCAAGAATTGATTGGGGTAGACCTCGTCCAGCAGGGTGCGGCAATCGACGATGCGCAGATCGTTGTCCTTGGCGAAGTCCATCAGAAAGCAAAACACCTGCGGGCTGATTTTCTCCAGTTTTTTGTCCACCGCCACGCAGCGCACGCCGTCCAGCATCATCGGGCGGACATGGGCGTGGTAGTGCAGTTTCTGATCGTCGAAGGAGGCTAGGATGCCGGCCAGGCGTTCGGCCCAGTCGCTGGGGCGGAAGGTGCGCCCCTCGGAAGTGATGCCCTGGATGACTATTTCGTATGGATTGCAGATCATGGCGGTGGACCGGAGTGTTTGCTTTTGGTTTAGCCTGTTTTTTATCGTCTGCTAAGCGATTTGCACTTGGCGTTTTATGTTCAGGCGTTTTGTTTGTTGCTGAATATTTAGCATTTTACCCGAAAATCAGATGCGCTTGAATGGCGGCAGCGAGGCGAGCAGCCGCTTGCCGTAGCTTTGTTTTTGCAAGCGGTTGTCCAGAATGGTGACGCGGCCGTAGTCGCGTTCGGTGCGGATCAGCCGGCCCACGGCCTGCACCAGCTTGATCGAAGCTTCCGGCACCGTGATCTCGATGAAGGGATTGCCGCCGCGTTTCTCTATCCAGCGCGACAGGGTTTTGCCTACCGGATCGTCCGGCATTGCGAACGGCAGTTTGGCAATAATCACGTGCACGCAGCTTTCGCCGGGCAGGTCCAGGCCTTCGGAGAAGGAATCCAGGCCGAAGATCACGCTGGGTTCGCTCTGTTTCAGCCGCTGATGGTGCTGTTCTATCAGCAGGCTCTTGGGGATTTCGCCCTGAATCAGCAGCCGCTCGCGCAGCGCGGCCGGCAGGCCGGCGGCGACCTCCTGCATTTGTTTGCGGGAGGAGAACAGCACCAGGGTGCCGACCGGTTCTTTCACATCGATCAGCTTGGGCAGCCATTCCACGATTTCGCGGGTATGGCCGCCGGCGTCCTTGGGGCTGGCCAGCATCGGCGGCAGATACAGCTCGCCCTGCTCGTCGAAATTGAAAGGGGAGTCCAGCGCCACGCAGCTGACTTCCGGCATCCATTTCAGGCCGGTCTGCGACAGCAGCAGGTCGAATTCGCCCAGCGAGCGCAGCGTGGCCGAGGTCAGGATGGCGCCGGCGGCGCGGCGCCACAGCGTGGCGGCCAGGCTGGCGGCGGCGCTGACCGGCGAGGCGGAGAACAGGTAATCGCCCTTGCCCTCGGCGCGGCGGGTGATCCATTTGGCGATGGGCGGGCTGGCGGGCTCGGTTTCTTTTTCAAACAACTCCCACACCGCCAGCAGTTGTTCGGCGCGCGCGGTCAGAAAGCCCAGGTCGGAGGCGGTCTTGTCGACTTGCGCCGCTTCGCCGCCCTTGTCCTTGCGCGCCTCGCCCAGCGCGTCGGTCAGCAGGCTCAGCTGTTTGAACAGCGAGCGCGCCGAGGTGGCCATATTGGCGGTGGGGCCCTGGAAGCGTTCCGGCAGCACGCCGTCCTCTATCAGCCAGGTGGGCTCCAGATTGTCGCTGGAGGCGGCCAGCGCGTCTTCGCCTTCCAGCAGCCACAGCCACTCGGTCAGCGTTTCGGAGCAGGCGCTGGCGGCTTCTATCGCCTGGCTGACGATGTCCACCTTGTCGGTCAGCGCCTCCACGCGGATGGCGGCGGCGGCCACTTTGTCCAGCCAGGACATGGCCTGAGCCAGCGAATGTTCGGCGGAAAACTGGTTAACCGCCTTTTTGGCCAGGTGGTGCGCCTCGTCGATACAGTAGTAACTTTCTTCCGGCGCCGGCAGGATGACGCCGCCGCCCATGGACACGTCGGCCAGCATCAGGTCGTGGTTGGCCACCACCACGTCCACGTTTTCCAGCACGTCGCGCGCCAGATAGAACGGGCATTCCGGCCGGTTGGGACAGGCGGCTTTCAAACAGCCGTGACGGTCGTTGGTGACGCGCGACCACAGGCCGTCCTCTATCACGCTTTCCCAGGCGTCGCGGTCGCCGTTCCAGCGGCGGTAATAGAAGGCGTCGGCCAGCTGGCGCAGGGTTTCGATTTCGCCGGCTTCCGGCTTGCGGTCCCATAGCGCCAGCGTCGGGTCCAGATCCAGCAGCTGGCCTTGGGCGTTCTCGGCGGTCAGCGCGTAAATGCGCTGCGGACACAGATAGCGGCCGCGGCCCTTGGCCAGGGCGAAGGTCAGCGGCAGGCCGCTGTTTTCGACGACGAAGGGCAGGTCGCGGTTGACCAGCTGCTCTTGCAGGGCGACGGTGGCGCTGGTGACCACCAGCTTCTTGGCGCGGGATTTGGCCATCACGCCGCCGGCCAGCAGATAGGCCAGGCTTTTGCCGACCCCGGTGGGGCCTTCGATCACGGCGATGCTTTCGCCGGCGCGCTCCGGCCAGTCGTCGCCTTCCTTGTCCTTGCTGCGCGACAGCGCGTTGGCGATCTCCGCCAGCATGCGGCGTTGCGCGGCGCGCGGGCGGAAGCCCGGCAAGTTGTCGGCTATGGTCCGGTAATGGTCGCGAATCGCGTCTTTTTCAGCAGGGGTCAGCATGGCGGCGATTGTACCGCAAGGGGGCGGCCTTGTCTGGCCGCGCCAAGCCGGGCGTCGAATATGGGGAAATCCTGATGTGCGACTGCAAAATGACGGCGACGCGCGGATGTGGATAGGATAGGCAAATATAAAAACAAGCGAAATTGCGCGAGCGACTTAGGCAGACAAATCCATCAATAACAGCGCAAAGCAATATCAACAGGAGAAACCCGATCATGACACCCGTTAGCCGAGTGCTGGTGGTCAGCGACGACGCCAAATGGCAGGCCGATGTGCTGGCCGGACTGGGCGCCGCCGCGGTCCGGCTGGAAAACCCCTACGGCCTGACTTTCGTCGGCGTCGCGCGCAGTCAGGACGCGCTGGATCAGATCGCCCGAGACGGCGACGTCCAGGTGGTGCTGGTGGACAAGCAGTTGCAGGAGAAGGGCGTCAGTCAGGCGGCGGCGCAGCTGGCCAACCGCATCAGCGCCTTCCGTCCGGAAATTTCGCTGTATGTCTTATTGTTCGACGACGACGAGCGCGCGCTGGTGGAAGACCTGGCCAGCCACGCGGTGGACGGCTATTTCTACCGCGACGAGCTGGATTTCCACGGCTGGTTCCGCATTCTGTCGGCGGAGCTGGCGGAAAAGTCCGCGACGCCGTTCTACGACAAGCTCAAGCAATACGTGCGCATGGCCAAGGATTCCTGGCACACGCCGGGCCATTCCGGCGGCGATTCCTTGAAAGGCAGCCCCTGGGTCGGCGATTTTCACGACTTCGTCGGCGAGAGCATGCTGCGCGCCGACCTGTCGGTGTCGGTGCCGATGCTGGATTCTCTGCTGCACCCCACCGGGGTGATAGAGGAGGCGCAGATGCTGGCGGCCAAGGCCTTCGGCGCCAAGCGCACCTACTTCGCCACCAATGGCACCTCCACCTCCAACAAAGTGATTTTCCAGACCTTGCTGGCGCCCGGCGACAAGCTGCTGCTGGACCGCAATTGTCACAAATCGGTGCATCACGGCGTGATCCTGTCCGGCGCGCTGCCGGTGTATCTGGATTCCTCGATCAACAAGCAGTTCGGCATTTTCGGACCGGTGCCCAAGGAAACCATCTTCGCCGCGATCGACGCCAACCCCGACGCGCGGGTGCTGATCCTGACCTCCTGCACCTACGACGGGCTGCGTTACGATCTGAAGCCCATCATCGAGGCCGCGCACGAGCAGGGCATCAAGGTCATCGTCGACGAGGCCTGGTACGGCTTCGCCCGTTTCCACCCGGCGTTCCGGCCGACGGCGCTGGAGTCCGGCGCCGACTACGTGACCCAGAGCACGCACAAGGTGCTGTCGGCGTTCTCCCAGGCCAGCATGATCCACGTCAACGACCCCGGCTTCGACGCGCATCTGTTCCGCGAGAACTTCAATATGCACGCGTCGACCAGCCCGCAGTACAACCTGATCGCCAGCCTGGACGTGGCGCGCAAACAGGCGGTGATGGAGGGCTACCGGCTGCTGGACCGCACGCTGAAGCTGGCGCAGGAGTTGCGCGACAAGATCAACTCCACCGGCGCTTTCCGGGTGCTGGAACTGTCGGACCTATTGCCGGAGGAGGTGAGGGAGGACGGCATCCAGCTGGACCCGACCAAGCTGACCGTGGACATCACCCAGTCAGGCTTCACCGCGGACGAATTGCAGCAGGCGCTGTTCGAGCGCTACAACATCCAGGTGGAGAAATCCACGTTCAGCACCATCACCCTGCTGCTGACCCTGGGCACCACCCGCAGCAAGGTGTCGCGGCTTTATGATGCCATGCTGCGTCTGGCCAAGGAAAAGCGCCCGCCGCGACCGCTGGGAAGGATGCCGGAGATTCCGCGTTTCTCCAGTCTGGCCAGCTTGCCGCGCGACGCTTTTTACGAGGCCGGCGAGCGCTTGCCGCTGCTGGACGACGATGGCCGCCCCAACGCGGCCCTGGTCGGACGGGTCTGCTGCGACCAGATCGTGCCGTATCCGCCCGGCATTCCGGTGCTGGTGCCCGGCCAGGTGATAGACGACACCATTCTCGCGTATTTGGCGCGGCTGCAAAAAACCCAGAAATCCATAGAAATGCACGGTTTGGCCGAGGATGGCGGCGAGTTTTTGCTGCGAGTGCTCAAAGAAGGGGAGCTGGCGCAACTGCCTGGACGCGCCTTGTTCAAATGAATGCTTGTCAGACAGGCTGATTTCCGATAAATATAAGTCTTGTCGCAATTATGTAAATCATGCGCTTTGCGTAGGCATGCTTGCGACGCCTGTGAATGACTTGAGACCAGCGTGTAGTAATGTGCCATCGCGCATGAAGGACACTGAAACGGTGTCGAACGCGCGGTGGCTTTTTTTTTGAAATGGAGCACCATGACGTCCCCTAGGCATTACTTGCAATTCAGCGACCTGACCCACGAGGAATACCGCCATCTCTTCGAGCGCAGCAAGGTCCTGAAACGACGACGTAGCGACGGCCAGCTGTACCAGCCGCTCGTCGGCAAGGTGATGTCCATGGTGTTCGAGAAGAACTCCACCCGCACCCGCGTTTCTTTCGAAGCGGGCATGGCGCAACTGGGCGGCCACGCGATGTTCCTGGACTCGCAAAGCTCGCAGATGGGCCGCGGCGAGCCCATCGAGGACACCGCCCGCGTGCTGTCGCGGATGAGCGACATCATCATGATCCGCACCTATGAGCAGGCGCTGGTGCAGCGGCTGGCCGCGCATTCCAAGGTGCCGGTGATCAACGGCCTGACCAACGAATACCACCCGTGCCAGATTCTGGCGGACATCTTCACCTACATCGAGCAGCGCGGCTCGATCAAGGGCAAGACCGTGGCCTGGATAGGCGACGGCAACAATGTCTGCCGCACCTGGCTGCAGGCGGCTCGCATCCTGGGCTTCAAGCTCAAGGTGGCGACGCCGGTGGGCTTCGAGCTCAAGGCCTTGGACGGCCAGCATTACGGCCCCGAGCACTTCGAACCCAGCCACAGCGCCAGCCATGCGGCGACCGGCGCGGACCTGGTGACCACCGATGTGTTCACCAGCATGGGCTTCGAGGCGGAGAAGGAAGCGCGGCTGGAAGCCTTCCGCGACTACCAAGTGACGCCGGAGCTGATGAAGCTGGCCAAGCCGGACGCCTTGTTCATGCACTGTTTGCCGGCGCACCGGGGCGAGGAAGTGGCCGCCGCGGTGATAGACGGGCCGCAGAGCGTGGTCTGGGACGAGGCGGAAAACCGCATGCACGTGCAGAAGGCGCTGATCGAGTTCCTGCTGCTGGGCCAGCGCTACGACTGAACTGACGACGCGGGCGAGCCCGCCGTTTACGCGATTCGGCAAGGCCGCGCCAGGCGCGGGCCGGATCCGGCAATCAATGGATTTGAAAGAATACAAAATGTCTGACATCAAGAAAGTGGTACTGGCTTATTCCGGCGGTCTGGATACTTCGGTAATTCTCAAGTGGCTGCAGGATACCTATCAATGCGAGGTGGTGACCTTCACCGCCGACATTGGCCAGGGCGAAGAAGTGGAACCGGCGCGCAAGAAGGCGGTGTCGCTGGGCATCAAGCCGGAAAACATCTTCATTGACGATCTGCGCGAGGAGTTTGTCCGCGATTTCGTGTTCCCGATGTTCCGCGCCAACGCCGTTTACGAAGGCGAATACCTGCTGGGCACCTCGATCGCGCGGCCGCTGATCGCCAAGCGCCAGATCGAGATCGCCAACCAGGTGGGCGCCGACGCGGTGTCTCACGGCGCCACCGGCAAGGGCAACGATCAGGTGCGCTTCGAGCTGGGCTATTACGCGCTGAAGCCGGACGTCAAGGTGATCGCGCCGTGGCGCGAATGGGATCTGCTGTCGCGGGAAAAACTGCTGAACTACGCGGAAACCCACGGCATCGACATCAGCAAGAAGAAGAACGGCGGCAGCCCGTATTCGATGGACGCCAACCTGCTGCACATCTCCTATGAAGGCACGGTGCTGGAAGACCCGGCGGCGGAGCCGGAAGAGGATATGTGGCTGTGGACGGTGAGCCCGGAGAACGCGCCGGATCAGGCCGAATACATCGAGCTGAGCTATGAGAAGGGCGACATCACCGCGATCAACGGCGTGGCGATGAGCCCGGCCCAGGTGCTGACCGAGCTGAACCGCCTGGGCGGCAAGCACGGCATCGGCCGGCTGGACATCGTGGAAAACCGCTATGTGGGCATGAAGTCCCGCGGCTGCTACGAAACCCCGGGCGGCTCCATCATGTTGAAGGCGCACCGCGCGATCGAATCCATCACCCTGGACCGCGAAGTGGCCCACCTGAAGGACGAACTGATGCCCAAGTACGCCAAGCTGGTCTACACCGGCTACTGGTGGAGCCCGGAGCGTCTGATGCTGCAAGGCATGATCGACGCCTCCCAGGCCACGGTCAACGGCTGGGTGCGGCTGAAACTGTACAAGGGCAATGTGATCGTGGTGGGCCGCGAATCCAAGACCGACTCGCTGTTCGACCCCGCCATCGCCACCTTCGACGAAGACGGCGGGGCTTACAATCACGCCGACGCGGCCGGTTTCATCCGCCTGAACGCGCTGCGGATGCGGATTGCCGGCAACGCCAAACAGAAACGCGGCTAAAGCGCCGCGTTGGACCCCAAGAGCCCCCGCAGGGGGCTTTTTTTAATGACGCAAAATATGGAAACCAATCATCGATCCAATGCCTGGATCCCCTGGGCCTTCGTGCTGCTGTGGAGCACCGGCTTCATCGGCGCCAAGCTGGGCCTGCCTTTCATCGGCCCGTTCACCTTTTTGGCGATACGGATGGGTCTGACCCTGCTGTGCTTCGGCGCGCTGATCGCCTGCTTCCGGCCCGCCTGGCCGGGCCTGGCGGCGGCCAAGCACCAATGGGCTTGCGGCGCGATGCTGCACGGCCTTTATCTGGGCGCCAGCTTCGCCGGCATCAAGCTGGCGGTGCCGGCCGGCATTACCGCGCTGATCGTCGGCCTGCAGCCGATACTGACTGCGATACTGAGCTGGCTGATGGGCGAGCAGCGGCTGAGCCGCATGCAATGGCTGGGCCTGGCGACAGGTTTTGGCGGCGCGCTGCTGGTGGTGCTGGGCGGCAAGGGCTTGCAGTTAGGCGCCAATCCCGGCCTGTGGCTGACCGCGCTGGCCTTGTGCGCGATCACCGCCGGCACCTTGTACCAGAAACGCTTCGGCCAGGGCGTGCATCCGTTGACCGGCGCCTTCCATCAATACCTGGCGGCCTTTCTGATTACCGGCGCGCTGGCCCTGGGGCTGGAGCGCGGCGAGGCCATCCACTGGAACGCGCAACTGGCGCTGGCCCTGGGCTGGAGCGTGCTGGCGCTGTCGGTGCTCGCCATCCTGCTGCTGATGCGCATGCTGAAAGACGGCGATGTCAGCAAGGTGGCCAGCTATTTCTATCTGACGCCGGGCCTGGCCGCGGTGCAGGCCTGGTGGCTGTTCGACGAGCAATTGAGTCTGCTGGCGGTGGGCGGCATGCTGTTGGCCGCGCTGGGTGTCGCCCTGGTGCTGCAGAGGTTGCGCTGGCGCCGATAGGCGCGCGCGGGCATTGAGCCGGAGGGCGATGGCGAGTATCTTATTACGGCCAGGCGGGGCGCATCGCTAAGACCCCGCCGGTCCGTGATCTGCTGTGGACGCAAAGGACAACAAGTGTCGGAAGAACAATTCACCAATATTTCCATGATCGTGTGCCTGGGCGGCCTGATCATTTTCATGGGCTTTATCATCTGGGACCTGGGCAAGAAGGCTCAGGCCGGCAAGATGGGCATGTTCATCCTGTTCCTGGTGCTGGGCTTCGGCGTGTCCGGCTTCCTGTTCAAGAACGTGCTGGTGGAGTTCCTGATCCAGAAATGAAGGCTCGCGAGACAGCGAACGGCCGGCAAGCTTGCTTGCCGGCTTTTTTATGGCCCCTGGAAAACTCGCTAGCCGCTAGTGACCGCGGTCCAGTATCAGCTTCAAGCCCAGCGCGATGAACACGCTGCCGGCGATGCGGTCCAGCCACTGGCTGGCGCGGCGGCTCTTGGACAGCCATTGGCCGATGGTGCCGGAGAAATAGCCGAGGCAGCCGAAGATCAGCGCGCCTTGCAGCGTGAAGACCAGGCCGAGCGCGGCGATCTGCAGCCCGGCCGGACCCTGGGCCGGGTTGACGAATTGCGGCAGGAAGGCGAGGAAGAACAGCACCACTTTGGGGTTGATCGCATTGGCGATCAGGCCTTTGCGGAAGGTGGCGGCCAGCGGCGCGGCGTCCCGCCCGGCGGCGCCGGCCTGGAAGCTGGCGCCGGGGCTGCGCAGCGCCTGCCAGCCCAGATAGATCAGATAGCCGCCGCCGGCGAACTTCAGCAGCGTGAAGGCCAGCGGGGAGGCGGCGATCAGCGCGCTGACGCCGAGCGCGGCCAGCACCGTGTGGTTCAGGCAGCCCAAGGCGCAGCCCAGGCCGAAGGCCATGCCCTGGCGGCGGCCGCGGGCGATGCCCTGGCTCAGCACCATCAGATTGTCCGGGCCGGGCGACAGGGTGATCAGCATCGCGGCGGCGGTGAAGGCGAGCAATTGTTCCGGGGTGACGAGCATGGGCTTCTCTGGCGGTGGTTCGTGTCCGGATGATTCCGCATTTGCCGCCGGGAGACAAGCGCTTTGTCCGGCCGCGCCGGTCTCCCTTTGGACTGCGCGTTCAGCCTGCCTCGTCCAGCGCGCTTTCGATTTCGCGGATATGCGCTTGATGGCCTTGGATGCGCTGACCGGTGGGCGGTCCCTTGAATTGCTTGCGCACGCCCAGCGCGAACCAGAACAAGGCCAGCACCAGCAGCAGCGCGACGGTCAGGTACAAGACCTTCTCATTCGGCGGCTGGATGCCGACGAAGACCAGCACCGCGCCGCCCAGCGTGGCCAGCGCGGCGATGGGTTTGGACGCCCGGCCCAGATCGAACGGCCCCTTGTGGGTCCAGCTGCGGCCCTCGGCGAACAGGCCGGCGGCGGACGGCAGGATGTAGGAAATGTACAGGAACACCGCGGCGCCGGTGGACAGCACCAGGAAGGCGTCGCCGTACAAGGTGGCGGCGATGGCGAGCGCGGCGCTGACCCAGATCGCCGGGCCCGGAGTGCGGTGTTGCGGATGCACCTGGCGCAGCCAGCGCGAGGCCGGCAGGCCGCCGTCGCGGGCGAAGGCGTACATCATGCGCGAGGTGGAGGTCAGGCAGGCCAGGCCGCACAGATAGTTGACCAGAAAGATGCCTATGCCCAGCGCCGCCTTCAAGGCCGGCGGCAGCGCGCTCAGCAGCAGATCGAAAAAGCCCATGCCGGCCTTGACTCCAGCGCCCAGGTCCGGCAGCACCAGCACGAAGGCGCAGATCATCAGATAGCCGAACACGCCGGACCACAGCACCGAGCGCAAGATGCCCTTGGGCACATTGCGCGCCGCTTCGCGGGTCTCCTCCGAGGTGTGGGCGGAGGCGTCGTAGCCGGTCAGGGTATAGACGGTGAGCAGCAGGCCGGCCAGGAACACCATCACCGTATTGTCCATCCGCGGCCAGGCGCCGCCGTCGGCGCCGCTGTAATTGTGGAAGGTCCACAGGCGGGAGAAGTCCAGCGGTCCGGGCGCGTAGATCAGCAGCGACACCACCAGGGCCAGGGTGACGACGAAGATCAGATAGCCGGACAGATCGGTCAGCCGGGTGGTGAGCTTGATGCCCAGGTGGTTGAGCCAGGCCTGGCTCAGCGCCACCACGGCGAGAAACAAGGTCTGATGGCCCCAGCCCAGCTGTTCCGGATTCAGGCCCAGCAGCGGCGCGACCAGGGTTTTGAAGAAGGGATCGTAAACGCCGAAATTGACCGCGGCGGTGACGAAGATCAGTCCCAGCAGATTGATCCAGGCGGTGGTCCAGCCCAGGCCCTTGCCGCCCAGAATGGACGCCCAGTGGTAAAGCCCGCCGGCGGTGGGGTAGGCGGAGGCGATCTGGGCCATGGCCGCGGCGACGATGGCGGCGAACAGCGCGCCCAGCGGCCAGCCTATGCCGATGGCCGCGCCGCCGCCGGCGCTGAGTCCGGCCGGGAAGGCGGTGATGCCGCCGGCCAGCACGCAGATGATGGAAAAGGAGATGGCGAAGTTGGAAAAGCCGCTCATGCGTCGGGACAACTCCTGAGCGTAACCCATGCTGTGCAACAGTTTCTCGTCCTCGCCGACGGGCGCGGACTCATGCCGAACTGGTTCCATGATGTTCCTCTCTCATTGTGCATGTCTGTGGTTTTCCGCCTGGGCGCGCGTACGCGCCGGCGCCCGAACGGCGGCGGAGGCCGGCCGGGCCCTGGCCCGGTGATCCGGGCTTCGTGTCTATTTCAGAAGCGAGGCGCGGCGGCGCTCAGCCGGGCGGCGGCGTTCCGCTCATGGTGACCAGCGCGTCGAACAGCCTTTGCTGGCCGCTGTCGCGCTCGGCGGAGAGCTCGGGGTGCCATTGCACCGCGATCAACTGGGGAAAGTCGGCGATTTCTATCGCCTCGATCACGCCGTCCGGCGCCCAGGCCACCGGCACCACGCCGTGGCCGGGGCGGTCTATCGCCTGGTGGTGCCAGGACTGGGTGAGGACTTCGGTGCCGATCAGGCCCGCCAGGCAGGAATCGGCGGCGACGCGCACCGGGTGCGGCGTCGGCACGCGCGGCGGCGCGCGATGGGGCACGGCCTCGCCCACCACGTCCGGCAGGTGCAGGTGCAGGCTGCCGCCCAGCACGGTGTTGAGGATTTGCAGGCCGCGGCAGATCGCCAGCGTCGGCAGCTTGCGCTGCAGCAGCGCGCGCGCCAGCGCGATTTCGGTGGCGTCGCGCTCCGGGCTGAGGTTGTAAATGGTCGGGTGGCCGTCGCGGTCGAAGCGGGCCGGGTCGATGTCGCCGCCGCCGATCAGCACCACGCCGTCCAGCTTGTCCAGCCAGCCGTCCACCATCTCCGGGCCCAGCGCCGGCAATTGCACCGGCGCGCCGCCGGCGCGCACCACCGCCGCCACGTATTCCAGCGGCGTGTGGTAGCCGTGCTCGGGCGTGGCCGGGTAGGTGGTCAGGCCGATCAGCGGGCGCCTCATCACAGCCTGCCTTGCTGCGCGGCGAGGAAGATCGCGCGGTAGTCGTCGGCGGACAGGGGCAAGGGGTTGCCGCCGTCGCTGGGGTCGGCCTTGGCCATGCGGCCGATGTCGGCGGCGGCGTCCGCGCCGATGCCGATCTCCGCCAGGGTGTGCGGAATGCCCAGGCCGGCGCGCAATTGCAGCACCCAGGCCAGGAAACCGTCGAAGCCGGCGTCGGCCAGGCCCAGGTAGCGGGCGGCGGCGCTCAGCCGTTCGGCTATCGCCGGCCGGTTGCGCACCAGCACATAGGGCAGCAGCACGGCGTTGGCCAGGCCGTGGTGGGTGTCGAACACCGCGCCGATGGGATGCGCCAGCGCGTGCACGCCGCCCAGGCCTTTCTGGAAGGCGGTGGCGCCCATGATGGAACAGGACAGCATCTGGGCGCGGGCTTCCAGATTGCTGCCGTCGGCGTGGGCCGCCGGCAGCCAGTCGTGCGCCAGCCGCATGCCTTCCAGCGCCACGCCCTGGGCGATGGGGTGATAGAACGGGGAGCAGAAGGCTTCCAGATTGTGCACCAGCGCGTCGACGCCGGTGGCGGCGGTCAGGGCCGGCGGCAGGCCGACGGTCAGTTCCGGGTCCGCCAGCACCAGCTTGGGCAGCATGGCCGGGTGGAAGATGATGACCTTGCGGTGCGCGGCTTCGTCGATGATCAAGGACGCTCGTCCCACCTCGGAGCCGGTGCCGGCGGTGGTGGGCACCGCCAGCGTGGGCGCGACGCCGGCGGGATCGACGCGCAGCCAGTTGTCGCCCACGTCCTCGAAGTCCCACAGCGGGCGTTTTTGTCCGGACATCAAAGCGATGGCCTTGCCTACGTCCAGTGCGCTGCCGCCGCCGACGGCGACCACCCCGTCGTGGCGGCCATCGCGGAAGGCGGCGACGCCGGCGTCGACGTCGCGGCCCACCGGATTGGGGCGCATATCGCTGAACAAGGCGGTCTCCAGGCCGGCGTCGCTCAGCAAGCTCCGCAGCCGGGCCAGCATCGGCAGCCGGGCCAGGCCGGGGTCGGTGACCAGCAGCGGGCGGCGCATGCCCAGTTCGCGGCACAGCGCCGGCAGTTCGGCGGCGCGGCCGGCGCCGAAGCGGATGCTGGTCGGATAGTTCCAGTTGCCTTGCAGTTGCATCGCCTTACCCCTTGAGATGGAAGGATTTGACCCGGGTCAGCTGCTGATAGCCCAGCGTGGACAAGGACACGCCGCGGCCGGTGTCCTTGACCCCGGTCCAGGCCAGCGCCGGGTCCAGGTAGTCGCAGCGGTTCATGAACACGGTGCCGGTCTCCAGTTGCTGGCCCAGGCGGACGGCGGCGTCGCGGTCCGCGGTCCAGATCGAGGCGGTCAGGCCGTAGGCGCTGTCGTTCATTAGCCGCAGCGCCTCCTCGTCGGAGTCCACGGCCATGATGCCGATGACCGGGCCGAAGCTCTCCTCGCGCATCACGCTCATGGCGTGGTCCACGTCCACCAGCACTTGCGGCGCCAGATAGGCGCTGCCCGGCGCGTCGGCGGCGAAATGGCCGGCCGGAATCAGCGCGCGCGCGCCGGCGGCCAGCGCCGCCTGGATCTGGCCGCGCACGAAGTCGGCGGCGCCGGCGCGCACCATGGGTCCCAGATTGGTGTCCGGGTCCAGCGGATGGCCGAAGCGATAGGTCCGGGTCAGCTCGACGAAGCCGTCGACGAAGTCGCGGTAGCGCTGGCGCTGCACATAGATGCGTTCGATGCCGCAGCAGGACTGGCCGGAATTGAAGAAAGCGCCGTCCACCAGGTTTTCTATCGCCGCCGGCAGGTCGGCGTCGGCGCGCACATAGGCCGGGTCCTTGCCGCCCAGTTCCAGGCCGACGCCGATGAAGCGCTCGGCGGCCGCCTTTTGCACCGCGCGGCCGCCGCTGACCGAGCCGGTGAAGGCGACGAAGTCGATCTCCGGCGCGGCCGTCAGTTTCAAGGTGGCGGCATGGTCCAGCTCCAGGGTCTGGAACACGCCGATGGGCAGGCTGGCGGCGGCGCAGGCCTGGCGGAACAGATCGGCGATCAGCGGGGTTTGCGAGGAGTGCTTGAGCAGTACGCAGTTGCCGGCGGCCAGCGCCGGCGCGATGGTGTTGATGGCGGTGAGGAAGGGGTAGTTCCACGGCGCCAGCACCAGCACCGTGCCCAGCGGTTCGCGGCGCAGCCAGCGCTCGAAGCCGGGCTTGGGCGCGGGGTGGAGGTCGGCCAGCGCCTCCTCGGCGATGTCCAGCATATGGCGCGCGCGCTCGGCCAGGCCGCCGATCTCGCCGGGGGACTGACGAATGGGCCGGCCTATCTGGCGGGTGACGGCGTCGGCGCAGTCGCTCTTGTGGGCGATCAGCCAGTCCACCGTCCGGCCGATCAAAGCCTTGCGTTCGGCCAGCGGGGTGGCGCGCCAGCCGGCCTGGGCGGCGCGGGCGGCGTCCAGCGCGGCCTGGGTCTGGACCGGGCTGGTGTAGCCGCGCTGCAGCAGGGTGGAACCGTCCAGCGGGGTGATGACGGAGTAGTTTTCGCTCATTTAGATGATCTCGAAGTAGCGTTTCAATTCCCAGTCGGTGACATGGCGCTGGAACTCGCGTTCCTCCCATTCGCGGGTGGCGGCGAAGTGATCGACGAAGTCGTCGCCGAACCAGTCGCGGGCGGCGGCGGAGCCGCGCAGCGCCTGAGCGGCCTCCCACAAGGTGCGGTGAAGTTTCAAATGGGGCGGCGCGTCCAGCAGATAGCCGTTGGCGCTGACCGGTTCTTCCGGCTCGATCCGGTGTTCGATGCCGTAGAGGCCGGCGGCCAGGCCGCTGGCCAGCGCCAGATAGGGGTTGCTGTCGGCGCCGGGCAGGCGGTATTCGACGCGTTGCGATTTGGCGCTGCCGGGAATCGCGCGGATGGCCACGGTGCGGTTGTCCACGCCCCATAGCGAGCTGGTGGGCGCCCAATAGCCGGGCACCAGCCGGCGGAAGCTGTTGACCGTGGGCGCGGCCAGGCTCATGAATTCCGGCATCAGCCGCTGGATGCCGCCGATGAAGTGGCGCATCGCGTCGCTGATCGCGTGTTCGCGGCCCGGCTGGTGGAAGGCGCTGTCGCCGCCGTCGCGGCGGCGCAGCGAGATATGGATGTGGCCGCCCTGGCCGGATTGCTCCTGGTGCCACTTGGCCATATAGCAGAGCATGCGGCCCTGTTTCTCCGCCAGCACCTTGGAGAAGGTCTTGAAACAGACGGCGTTGTCGGCGGCGCGCAAGGCGTTGTCCACGCACAGCGCGGCTTCCAGCGCGCCGGGTCCGGTTTCCTCGTGCAGGCCTTCGATCGGCATCTGCATCCGCTCGCACAGGTCCAGCAGCGCGCGGTAGAAGTCGGTGTTTACCGAGCTGCGCAGAATGGAGTAGCCGAAGGCGCCGCTGCCCAGCGGCTTGGGGTGTTGGTACAGCCGCTGCTGCAGCGCGTCGTTGTCTTCATCCACCGCCAGAAACTCGTATTCGAAGCCGGCCAGCACGTCGAAGCCCATGTCGCGCGCGCGCTCCAGCACCCGGCGCAGCAGGCCGCGCGGACAGAGGCTTTCCAGCCGGCCCACCACCTCGCCCTGGACGAAGATCATATCGCCTTCCAGCGGCAGGTCGCGGCAGGATTCGGGAATCAGCCTCACCTCGGCGTCGCCGTAGCCGCGGCCCCAACCGGTGAGCAGGGTGTTGTCGTACAACTTGTCGCCCACGTCCCAGCCGAACACCACGTCGCAGAAGCCGAAGCCGCCTTCCAGGGCGCACAGGAATTTGTCGCGCGACATGTATTTGCCGCACATCACCCCGTCCATGTCCACCAGGCCCACCTTGATCTGACTCAGGCGGCGTTCTTCGATCAAAACCTTCAAATCCGCGATTGTCTTTACGTCGCGTGCTTCCATCGCTGTCTCTCCCTGATTGCCGCGGTCTAACTTCCCCGATACCGGCCGAGCGTTCATCGTCTGGCTTGCAACTGTCTGTTTTGGCGGTGATTTATCGCTGCCTTGCGGGCTGCTTTTTTGTCGCCGCCATGTTGTTTGGGTAGTATTATTCGTTAAAAAAAAATGAATCAAGCCAAATTTGTAATAAATATTAGAATCAGGGCGGCAGTGTGGGCGCAATGACACAATGCCGTTTTTACACCGGCGCTGTTATGCTGCGCGGCACGAGGGCAGTCGTGCATCGCCAAAGGGGCAACAGAATGAGCCAAAGTCGCTCGATCGCGGAGCAAGTCCGCGCGCTGTTCGAAGCGCTGACCCCCACCGAACGCAAGGTGGGACGGGCGCTGCTGGCCAACTACCCGGTGGCCGGCCTGGAAACCATCGCGCAATGGGCGCAGCGCGCCGACGTCAGCGGCCCGACGGTGCTGCGCCTGATCGGCAAGCTGGGTTTCGACAATTACGCCGCCTTCCAGTCCGCGCTGCGCGCAGAACTGGAATTGCGTTTGCAATCGCCGCTGATGCGCCATGATCCGGGACAGTTGCAGGGCGATCATGATTTTCTGGCCAGCCACGCCGAGCGCATCGCCGAGCTGATGCGCCAGACCGCGGCCCAGGTGCCGCGCGCCGAGTTCGACGGCGCGGTGGACCTGCTGGGCGAGCGCAAGCACCGGATCTGGCTGCTGGGCGGGCGGTTGACCGATCCGCTGGCGGCCTATCTTTGCCACCATCTGAAAGTGGTGCGGCCGGACGTGGTGCATTTGCGCGGGGTGCCGGCAAGCTGGGCGGATTCGCTGGTGGACATGGGCCGGCCGGACGTGCTGGTGATCTTCGACATCCGCCGCTACTGGGACGACGCGCTGCGCATCGCGGAAATGGCGGCGCAGCGCAAGGCCAGCGTGCTGCTGTTCACGGATCAGTGGCTGTCGCCGGTGGCGCGCGTGGCGCGCTACACCTTGGCGGCGCACACCGCCGGACCGGCCGGCTGGGACAGCAACACGCCGCTGATGATGCTGGTGGACGCGGTGATCGCCGCCCTGAACGCGCGGCATTGGGACCGCATCAGCGGCCGGCTCAAGGAGGTGGAAGCGATGCGGGCGCGTTTGGGCGAAGGCGGCGAGGGCAACGAACGGGCGGCCGAGTGACAAGGGCGGAGCCAGCCTCTAAAATGTCGGCATCAAGCATTATTAGGAATATTTCATGCCGTCTTTCGATATCGTGTCCGAAGTGAACAAGGTGGAAGTGCGCAACGCCGTGGAGCAAGCCAATAAAGAGGTGTCCACCCGTTACGACTTCAAGGGCAGCGACGCCCGCATCGAAACCGGAGACAAGGAACTGACCTTGTACGCCGACGCCGAGTTTCAACTGGACCAGGTCAACGACATTCTGGTGAACAAGCTGTCCAAGCGCGGCGTGGACGTGCGCTGCATGGAGTACGGCAAGCTGGAAAAAGTCAGCGGCAACAAGGTGAAGAAAGTGCTGACGGTGAAAGAAGGCCTGGAATCCGATCTGGCCAAGAAAATCGTCAAACTGATCAAGGACGCCAAGCTCAAGGTGCAGGCCAGCATCCAGGGCGAAGCGGTGCGCGTGTCCGGCGCCAAGCGCGACGTGCTGCAGGAATGCATCGCGCTGATGCGCAAGGAAATCGCCGACGACAAGGAAAACGGCTTCCCGCTGCAGTTCAACAACTTCCGCGATTGAACGCCGCCGCGCGACATGAACACGCGCGAAATGAAAAAAGGAGCCGACAGGCTCCTTTTTTCATTGCCGTTCCGCTTTAACAGGCGGCGGCGCGGCGCAGCTGCAGCCGCTCCCATACCAGCCGCGCCTGTTCCTCCTCGGCGGCGCCGGTGGGCGGCAGCGGCAGCCGGCATTGGCCCACCGGCAGACCCTGCACCCGCAGCATGGCTTTCACCGACATCGAAAACACCGAAGCGTCGGTGTTGGAGAAGGCGAAGGATTCCTGCAAGCCGGCGTTGACGCGCCGCGCCTGCGCCGTGTCGCCCTGTTCGAAGGCGGCGATCATGCGGGCGAACTCCGGCCCGGTCCAGTGCGTGGAGGTGCCGACCACGCCCACTGCGCCCACCGCCAGCAAGGGCAGGGTCAGCGCGTCGTCGCCGGAGTAGAGCGAGAAGTGCTCGCCGGCGGCGGCCAGCAGCGCGGCCGCCGCGGCCGGGTCGCCGGTGGCGTCCTTGAAGGCGACGATATTGTCCACCTCGCGGAACAGCCGCAGCAGCACGTCGGCGGCGATGCGGCGGCCGGTGCGGCCCGGCACGTCGTAGACCATCAGCGGCAGCCGGGTGGCCGCGGCCACCGCGCGGAAATGGGCTTCGATGCCGGCTTGCGGCGGGCGGTTGTAATAGGGGCCGACCACGAAGACGCCGGCGGCGCCCAGGCCGGCGGCCTCGCGCGTCAGCGCGATCGCGTGTTCGGTGTGGCTGCTGCCGGTGCCGGCCAGCACCGGGATGGTCACCGCCTCGCTGACCGCGCGCACCAGATCGCGGCGTTCCTCGTCGCTCAGCGTCGGCGCCTCGCCGGTGGTGGCCGCCACCACCAGGCCGTCGCTGCCGTTGGCCGCCAGATGTCTGGCCAGTTGCCGCGCCGCGTCCAGATTCAGCCGGCCGGCTTCGTCGAAGGGCGTGACCATGGCGGTCAGCACCTTGCCCCAATGTTCTGTCATTTTGCTTCCTTTGTTCTTCTTGGCCGCCTTGGCGGCGGCTGCGGCCGATTCTACTCCTTATTGCGACGCCTTTCCCGCGGTTTCAGCCCAGGCAGGCCTTGAGCGCCGCTTCCAATTCCGGGCGCAGGGCCGCGAGATCCGCGGTCGGCCCTTGGGTCAGCAAGGCCTGCGAAATGCTTCCGTAGCAAAGACAGTGAGCCATGCGCGCGGCGGCGTCCAGCCGCGGCGGCGGCTCGGCGGCGGCGGCCAATGCGGCGCGCCAGATGTCCACGTATTGCTGGTAGTGGCGGCGGTAGGCGTCCATCGGGGAGACCCGGCGCTCCAGCAGGAACAGCGCGTTCCAGGCCGGCGCCTGGCGTTGGATCGTGTCCAGTTGCAAGGCCAGCAGCGCGGCGGCGATATCGCGACGATCCGCGCCTCGGCGGGCGGCGGCGCATTGGCGCAGCGCGCCGGCCAGCGCGTGCACATGCTGATGGATGCACAGCGCGGCCAGGCCGTCCATATTGCGCACGTACTGATAAAAGGTGCCGACCGCCACGCCGGCGACGGCGGCCACCTCGCGCACCGTGGTTTTGGCGTAGCCGCGCGTGAGCAAAACCTGAACAAAGGCCTGTTGCAGCGCGATCAGGCTGGCGCGCGAACGCGACTGGCGCGGACGCCGGCGCGTGGCCGGCGCGGCCTGTTCGGCTTGCTGCGCCGCGGTGGGGGAAACCCGAACATGTCGCATCGCCGCTTTCCTTATACTTTCGTCATGGCCGCGAACGCGGCGCGAGGAGACGGAACGATGATCTGGCAAACCCATGAAGTGAGCAACCAGTACGAAGAACTGGCGGATTACTCGCTGTACGACAGCGACCCGGCTTTGCGCGAGGCGCTGCGGCGCGCCGACGCGGGCTGGGCCGAGGCCGGGCTCAGCGCCTACGGCGAGCGCCTGGGGCGGGCGGACAGCTTCGAACTGGCCGAGCAAGCCAACCGCCATGCGCCGGAGTTGCGGGCTTTCGACCGCCGCGGCCGTCGCGTCGAGCAGGTGGATTCCCACCCGGCCTGGCACCAGTTCTTGGCGCTGTATCGTGAGCAGGGTCTGGTGAGCCTGCCTTTCGACAGTCAGCGGCCGGGCCGCTGGACCGCTGCGATGGCCGGCCTCTATCTGCATGGCCAGGTGGAGGCCGGCAGCTTGTGCCCGGCGACGATGACCCAGGCCGCCATTCCCTTGCTGCGGCGCGAGCCGGCGCTGTGGGCGCAGCTGGGCGACAAGCTGTTCAGCCGCGTTCACGACAGCCGCGATCTGCCGCTGGAACGCAAGACGTCGGCCTGGATAGGCATGGGCATGACCGAGAAGCAGGGCGGCTCCGACGTGCGCGCCAACACCACCCAGGCGACGCCCTTGGGCGCCGGGGGCCGCGGCGGAGAATACCTGCTGCGCGGCCATAAGTGGTTCTGGTCGGCGCCGATGTGCGACGCCCATCTGGTGGTGGCCAAAACCGCCGACGGCGCGCCGTGCTGCTTCTATCTGCCGCGCTGGCGGCCGGACGGCGAGCGCAACGCGGTGCGGATCCAGCGCCTGAAGGACAAGGTGGGCAATCGCAGCAACGCCGGTTGCGAGGTGGAGTTCCAGGACGCCTGGGGCGTGCTGATCGGCGAGGAGGGCCGCGGCATTCCCACCATCATCGAAATGGCCGGCTACACCCGGCTCAACTGCGTGATCGGCAGCGCCGCGCTGCTGCGCCAGGGCGCGGTGCAGGCGCTGGCCTACGCGCGGCGGCGCATGGCCTTCGGCAAGCGGCTGGCCGAGCAGCCGCTGATGCGCGCGGTGTTGGCGGACCTGGCGCTGGAAAGCGAGGCGGCGCTGCAATTGGCGGCGCGCTTGTCCGAGGCCTTTGAACGAGAGGACGCGCCGGCGCAGCGGGGTTGGAAGCGCATCGTCACGCCGGCGGCCAAGTTCTGGGTGTGCAAGCGCGCGGTGGAGCTCAGCGGCGAGGCGATGGAAGTGTTCGGCGGCAACGGCTATGTCGACGGACCGATGGCGCGCCTGTATCGCGAAGCGCCGTTGAATTCGATCTGGGAGGGCTCCGGCAATGTGATGTGCCTGGATCTGATCCGCGCGCTGCAGCGCGAGCCCGAAGCCTGGCAGGCGCTGCTGGAGGATTTGGCCGGCCTGTCCGGCGGCGAGCCGGCGCTGGTGGCGGCGCTGGCGCAATTGCGCCAGATGGCCGCCAGGCCGGCCGAGCTTGAGCCTTTGGGGCGGCGTTTCGCCCAATTGCTGGCGCTGACCGCGCAAGCCTGCCTGTTGGCGCGCCATACGCCGTCGGCTTCGGCCCAGGGTTTCATCGCCAGCCGCTTGGACGACGGGCAATGGGGGCGGGTGGCCGGCGCGCTGAACGGAAGCTGGCTGGATATCGAGGCTATCCTGCAGCGCGCCTTGCCGGTCTGAGTCGGACTCAGAGCGCGTCGCCCGGCACCCGCACCCAACCCTCCATCAACACCCGCGCGCTGCGGCTCATCACCGCCTTGGTCACCGTCCAGGCGCCGTTTTCCTGACGGGCTTCGGCGCCGACGCGCAAGGTGCCGGACGGATGGCCGAAGCGCACCATCCGGCGCTTGCCGCCGCCGGCGGCCAGGTTGACCAGGGTGCCGGGGATGGCCGCGGCGGTGCCTATGGCCACCGCGGCGGTGCCCATCATCGCGTGATGCAGTTTGCCCATGGACATGGCCCGCGCCAGGAGGTCGATGTCGGCGGCGCGCACCGGCTTGCCGCTGGAGGCGGTGTAGTCGGCCGGCGGCGCGATGAAGGCGATTTTGGGCGTGTGCTGGCGGCTGGCGATTTCTCCCAGCGTTTCAATCAGACCCATCTTCAGCGCGCCGTGGGCCCGGATGGCCTCGAAGCGCGCCAGCGCCGCCGGGTCGGCGTTGATCGCGTCCTGCGACTCGGCGCCGCTGTAGCCGATGTCGGCGGCCTTGACGAAGATGGTGGGGATGCCAGCGTTGATCAGCGTGGCCGGGAAGACGCCGACGCCGGGGACTTCCAGCGTGTCCACCAACTGGCCGGTGGGGAACATCGCGCCGCCGTCGCCATCGCCCTCATCGGCTGGGTCCAGGAACTCCAGCGCGATCTCGGCGGCGGGGAAGGTGACGCCGTCCAGCTCGAAATCACCGGTTTCCTGCACCTGGCCTGCGGTGATGGGCACATGGGCGATGATGGTCTTGCCGATATTGGCCTGCCAGATGCGCACGCTGCACACGCCGTTGGCGGGAATGCGCGCCGGATCGATCAGGCCGCCGGCGATGGCGAAGGGGCCGACCGCGGCGGACAGATTGCCGCAGTTGCCGCTCCAGTCGACGAAGGCTTTGTCTATGCCGACCTGGCCGAACAGATAATCGACGTCGTGGCCCGGGCGCGGGGAGGGGGACACGATCACGGTTTTGCTGGTGCTGGAGCTGGCCCCGCCCATGCCGTCTATCTGCTTGCCGTAAGGGTCCGGGCTGCCGATCACGCGCAGCAGCAGCGCGTCGCGCGCCGCGCCCGGCCGGCGCGCGGCCTCCGGCAAGTCCTGCAAACGGAAGAACACGCCCTTGCTGGTACCGCCGCGCATATAGGTGGCGGGGATGCGGATCTGGGCAGACTGAGTCATATGCTGTTTTTCCTGTGCTTGCGGCGGTTCCGTGGTCGGGACGCCGCTGTGTTCATTGTGTCCGGGCGTTTAGCGCTTGCCAGATCGCTTCTAGGACCGCGTCCTGATTGTGCAGAATATCGTTGTTCCAGAAGCGCATGACTCTGAAGCCCTGCGCCTGCAGCCAAGCGTCGCGAGCGGCGTCGCCGCGGCTTTCATGATGCTGGCCGCCGTCCGCCTCTATGATTAGCCGCGAGCCGAAGTGGACGAAATCGACGATGTAGGGGCCGATCGGCTGTTGGCGGCGGAATTTCTCGCCGTTCAGCCGGTGGGCGCGGAGCTGCTTCCAGAGTCGCTGTTCGGCATCGGTCATATTGCGCCGTAAGGACTTGGCGAAATCGAGCTGGCGCATACCCCTCTCCCCAACCCCTCTCCCGCAGGGGGAGAGGGGCTTGCTGAGTCGTTAATACTCTGCCGCTATTTCTGCCGCAACTAAGCTGTCATCTCAGCTGCAGGCGGCAAAGCGATTTCGTGGCGTTTTTTCTCTCCTGCAAGAGAGGATTGAAGTGTTTGCGCCTTACATTAAACGGCGACATCCCTACAAATACCGATAGTAAAACCGTCTTGTGGTATCTCCCCTCTCCCCTTGAGGGAGAGGGGCCGGGGGAGAGGGGTTCAGCCTCCCGCCCCCTCCAAAAAGTCCTGCGCGAAACGCTGCAGCACGCCGCCTGCCTCGTAGATCGACACTTCTTCCGCGGTGTCCAGCCTACAGGTCACCGGCGCTTGCTCCGTGCGGCCGTCCTTGCGGTGGATCAGCAGCGTCAGCTCGGCGCGCGGCTGGCGCTGGCCGATCACGTCGTAAGTCTCGCTGCCGTCCAGCGCCAGCGTCTTGCGGTTGACGCCGGGCTTGAACTCCAGCGGCAGCACGCCCATGCCGATCAGATTGGTGCGGTGGATGCGTTCGAAGCCTTCGGCGACGATGGCCTCGACGCCGGCCAGGCGCACGCCCTTGGCCGCCCAGTCGCGCGAACTGCCCTGGCCGTAGTCGGCGCCGGCGACGATGATCAGCGGCTGCTTGCGCCGCATATAGGTTTCGATCGCCTCCCACATCCGCATCGTCTCGCCTTCCGGCTCCACGCGCGCCAGCGAGCCCTGGCGCACCGAGCCGTCTTCGTTCAACACCATTTCATTGAACAGCTTGGGGTTGGCGAAGGTGGCGCGCTGCGCGGTCAGGTGATCGCCGCGGTGGGTGGCGTAGGAGTTGAAGTCCTCCTCCGGCAGGCCCATTTTCGCCAGGTATTCGCCGGCCGCCGAGTCCAGCAGAATGGCGTTGGAAGGCGACAGGTGGTCGGTGGTGATATTGTCCGGCAGCAGGGCCAGCGGACGCATGCCGCGCAGCGTGCGCTCGCCGGCCAGCGCGCCCTCCCAGTACGGCGGGCGGCGGATATAGGTGGACTGCTGCCGCCAGGCGTACAGCGGGCTGGCCTTGGCGGCGCCGTCGCGCCGGATGGCGAACATCGGCTCGTAGACCTGGCGGAAGTGTTCGGGCTTGACCGCCCGGCGCAGCACCGCGTCTATCTCCGCGTCGTCCGGCCAGATGTCCTTGAGCCGGATCTCCTTGCCGTCGGCGACGCCGAGCACGTCTTTCTCGATATCGAAGCGCATGGTGCCGGCGATGGCGTAGGCGATCACCAGCGGCGGCGAGGCCAGGAAGGCCTGTTTGGCGTAGGGGTGGATGCGTCCGTCGAAGTTGCGGTTGCCGGACAATACCGCCGTCGCGTACAGATCGCGTTCCACGATCTCCTGTTGGATCTTGGGCTCCAGCGCGCCGGACATGCCGTTGCAGGTGGTGCAGGCGAAGGCGACGATGCCGAAGCCCAGCTGTTCCAGCTCGGACAGCAGGCCGGCTTCCTTCAGATAGAGCTCAACCGCCTTGGAGCCGGGCGCCAGCGAGGACTTGACCCAGGGTTTGCGGACGAGGCCCAGCCGGTTGGCGTTGCGCGCCAGCAGGCCGGCGGCGATCACATTGCGCGGGTTGGAGGTATTGGTGCAGCTGGTGATGGCGGCGATGATTACCGCGCCGTCCGGCATCAGGCCCTGGGCTTCCTGCGCGCGCGCCTGCGCCAGATTGACGGCGATGCCGCGTTCGGCCAGCGCCGACACCGGCAGCCGCTTGTGCGGGTTGGACGGGCCGGCCAGGTTGCGGCCCACGCTGGACAGGTCGAAGCGTAGCACTCGCTCGTACACGACGTTTTGCAGCGTGTCGGCCCACAGGCCGGCGGTTTTGGCGTAGCTTTCCACCAGCCGGACCTGCTCATCGCTGCGGCCGGTCAGCTTCAGATAGGAGAGGGTCTGCTCGTCGATGAAGAACAAGGCCGCGGTGGCGCCGTACTCCGGCGCCATATTGGAGATGGTGGCGCGGTCGCCCAGGGTCAGCGCCGCGGCGCCCGGGCCGTAGAACTCCAGATATGCGCCCACCACTTTCTGCTGGCGCAGGAATTCGGTCAGCGCCAGCACCACGTCGGTGGCGGTGATGCCTGGGCCGGGCTTGCCGGACAGTTCCACGCCGACGATGTCCGGCAGCCGCATCCAGGAGGCGCGGCCCAGCATCACGTTTTCCGCTTCCAGGCCGCCGACGCCGACGGCGATCACGCCCAGCGCGTCCACGTGCGGGGTGTGGCTGTCGGTGCCGACACAGGTGTCCGGGTAGGCCACGCCGTGGTCGGCGTGGATCACCGGCGACATTTTCTCCAGATTGATCTGGTGCATGATGCCGTTGCCGGCGGGGATCACGTCGACATTGTCGAAGGCGCTCTTGGTCCACTCAATGAAATGGAAGCGGTCTTCGTTGCGCCGGTCTTCGATTGCGCGGTTCTTTTCGAAAGCCTGCGGGTCGAAGCCGCCGCACTCCACTGCCAGCGAATGGTCGACGATCAACTGCACCGGCACCACCGGATTGACCTGGGCCGGGTCGCCGCCCTGATCGGCGATGGCGTCGCGCAGGCCGGCCAGGTCCACCAGGGCGGTCTGGCCCAGGATGTCGTGACAGACCACGCGCGCCGGAAACCAGGGGAAATCGCGCTCGCGCTTGCGATGGGCGATTTGCTCCAGGCAGTCGCCCAACAGCGCCGGTTCGCAGCGGCGCACCAGGTTTTCGGCGTGGACGCGGCCGGTGTAGGGCAGTTGCTCCCAGGCGCCGGGGCGGATGGCGTCGACGGCGGCGCGGGCGTCGAAATAGTCGAGCCCGGTGCCGGGCAGGGGAATGCGGTAAGCGGAATTCATCATGTCTTGGCCAATTTGAAAATCAGGGGCGGGGGCGCAGCGGCCCCCGGTCCGGTCAGCGCTGTTCCAGCGGCACGAAGACCTGGTCTTCCGGGCCGACATAATTGGCGCTGGGGCGGATGATCTTGCCGTCCTGGCGCTGCTCGATCACGTGCGCGCTCCAGCCGCTGGTGCGGGCGATGACGAACAGCGGGGTGAACATGGCGGTGGGCACGCCCATCATGTGGTAACTGACCGCGGAAAACCAGTCCAGATTGGGGAACATCTTCTTGATGTCCCACATCACGGTTTCCAGCCGTTCGGCGATGTCGAACATCTTGCTGTTGCCGGCGGACTTGGACAGTTCGCGCGCCACGTCCTTGATCACCTTGTTGCGCGGATCGGAGATGGTGTAGACCGGGTGGCCGAAGCCGATCACCACTTCCTTGCGCTCCACGCGCTCGCGGATGTCGGCCTCGGCCTCGGCCGGGCTTTCATAGCGTTGCTGAATGTCGAAGGCCACTTCGTTGGCGCCGCCGTGCTTGGGGCCGCGCAAGGCGCCGATGGCGCCGGCGATGGCGCTGTGCATGTCCGAACCGGTGCCGGCGATGACGCGGGCGGCGAAGGTGGAGGCGTTGAATTCATGCTCGGCGTATAGATTGAGCGAGGTGTGCATCGCGCGCACCCATTCCTGAGACGGTTTTTCGCCGTGCAGCAGGTGCAGGAAGTGGCCGCCTATGCTGTCGTCGTCGGTTTCCACCTCGATGCGCTTGCCGTTGTGGCTGAAATGATGCCAGTACAGCAGCATCGAGCCCAGGCTGGCCATCAGCCGGTCGGCGATGTCGCGCGCGCCGGCCTGGTTGTGATCGTCCTTCTCCGGCAGCGCGCAGCCCAGCGCGGACACGCCGCTGCGCATCACGTCCATGGGATGGGCGCTGGCCGGCAGCGCCTCCAGTACCGCCTTCACCGCCGCCGGCAGGCCGCGCAGCGATTTCAGCTTTTTCTTGTAGCCGACCAGCTCGGCCTTGTTCGGCAGCTTGCCGTGAACCAGCAGATAGGCCACTTCCTCGAATTCGCAACGGCCGGCGAGGTCGAGGATGTCGTAGCCGCGGTAGTGTAGGTCGTTGCCGCTGCGGCCCACGGTGCACAGCGCGGTATTGCCGGCGGCGACGCCGGACAGGGCTACGGATTTCTTGGGTTTGATGCCAACAACGGTTTCGCTCATGCTTTTCTCCTGATCGCAGACCTGCGGAATGATTATTTTTCGTAGAAAACGGCCAGCCAGACGCTGTCCCGCTCCGGCTCGGTCCAGGCCACCCGGTGCCGGCGACGCGCGGGGATGGCCACGCAATCGCCCGGTTTCAGCCTGAGACGCCGGGGCGGGTCCTGGTATTCCAGTTCCGCCGCGCCGGACAACAGCAGCACCCATTCATCTTCGTCCTGTTCGTACCAGAATCCCTCCGGCGAAGCATGGCCGCGCGAGACGATGCGCTCGACGCGAAAGCCTTTCGCGCCGCTGAATAAAGTCTGCAGCAACTCTTCCGGCAACTGCGCCGGGATGTCGCCAAACAGATTATTCGGCACCATGGCCTTCCTGGCGGAACAGCGCGTCCAGCTTTTGTTCGTAGGCGTGGTAGTCCAGATGGCTGTACAGATCGGCGCGCGTCTGCATGGTGTCCAGCACCGCCTGTTGGCCGCCGTCGCGGCGGATCGCGCCGTAGACGTCGAGCGCGGCCTGGCTCATCGCGCGGAAGGCGGACAAGGGATAGAGCACCAGGCCGACGCCGTGTTCGCCCAGCTCGCGGGTATTGAACAGCGGGGTGGCGCCGAACTCGGTGATATTGGCCAGCACCGGCACTTTCACCGCCTCGGCGAAGCGGCGGTACATGGCCAGATCGGTCATCGCCTCCGGGAAGATCATGTCTGCGCCTGCCTCGACGCAGGCGACGGCGCGCGCGATGGCGGCGTCCAGGCCCTCCACCGCCAGCGCGTCGGTGCGCGCCATGATCACGAAGCCGTCGTCGCGGCGCGCGTCCACCGCCGCCTTGACGCGGTCCGCCATTTCCTCCTGGCTGACGATGGCCTTGTTGGGGCGATGGCCGCAGCGTTTTTGCTGCACCTGGTCCTCGATATGCACCGCGGCGGCGCCGGCCTTCTCCAGGCTGCGGACCGCGCGGGCGATATTGAAGGCACCGCCCCAGCCGGTGTCGATGTCCACCAGGAGCGGCAGTTCGGTGACGTCGGTGATGCGGCGCACGTCGATCAGCACGTCTTCCAGCGTGGTGATGCCCAGGTCCGGAATGCCGCAGGAGCAGGCGGCCACGCCGCCGCCGGACAGATACAGCGCCTTGAAGCCGGAGTGCTCGGCCAGCCGGGCGGCGTAGGCGTTGACCGCGCCCACCACCTGCAAGGGCTGTTCTTGTGCTACCGCCAGACGGAAGCGTTGGCCGGGAGTGCTCATCGCGTTGGATTCCTAAAAGTTGCGGAGAAACGGCAAAGCCGTGAGGTCGGAAACTATTTGGCTTTGCATTGTTATCTCTATGTCATTCAAGCAAGTGCTTGGTAGGAGTGTAAGGGCTGGTTTGAGCGCTGGCAATACGGTTAAAACAAATGTTCAAGTTTTGTTCGAGGTCTGTTATGTTTCGCAGCTGAATCGCGTGGGGGAACTCATCGCAAGCGCGGTGGTCTAGTCACAGTCCACATACAACGACCACAAACACGACTAGTGGGCAAATCAGGGAGCATAACAACGACATGAGTGATCGGGATCTCGATCAACAGTTGGTGGAGCGTGCCCAGCGAGGTGAAAAAAGAGCTTTCGATCTGCTTGTTGCCAAGTATCAGCGACGTCTCGCCAGGTTGTTGTCGCGGTTTATCCGCGACGGCGCAGACATCGAGGATGTGACGCAAGAGGCGTTTGTCAAAGCGTATCGTGCCTTGCCGTCGTTTCGTGGCGAGAGCGCGTTTTACACATGGCTGTACAGAATCGGCATCAATACTGCCAAGAATTTCCTTAGCGCCTCCGGACGTCGTCCGGTGGTCAACAGCGAGATAGAGGACGAGGACGGCGAGAGCTTCGACATGGCGTCGCAGCTGCCCGACCTGAACACGCCCGAAACCGAGCTGATGAACAAGGAGATTCTGGCAACGGTCAATGCCGCCGTGGAGGCTTTGCCGGAGGAACTAAGAACCGCAATTTCGCTCAGGGAAATGGACGGTCTATCCTACGATGAAATCGCCAAGGTGATGGATTGCCCGATAGGCACCGTGCGCTCGCGGATTTTCCGGGCGCGCGAGGCGATTGCTGCCGAGCTCAGGCCTTTGCTGGATACGGCCAAGAACAGAAGGTGGTAGGTATGAAAGAAACGATATCCGCGATGATGGATGGCGAACTGGACGACTCTGACATAGGCAGAGCCATCGCCTCCATTTCATCTGACAAGCAACTGGATGCCGCCTGGGGCGAGTATCACTTGATTGGCGACGCGATGCGCGCCAACCGCATGGTTGCGCTCAATGTGCGAGAGCAGGTCGCCAGCCGGCTGGCGGACGAGCCCACGGTGCTTGCGCCGCGGCGCTGGTTGCGCCCGGCGCGCGGCCGCGCCGCAGGCGGGGTGGCCTTGGTCGCCAGCGTCCGCACCGCAGGCGCGGTGGCGCTGGCCGCCAGCGTGAGCTTCGCCGCCGTGGTGGGCTGGCAGCAGCTCTCGCATCGCGGCGAGCCGGCCTCGCTGGTGGCGGACAAGGGCGTGCCGGTGCAAGTGGCCCAGCCGGCGCAAGCCAGCCAGCCCGAGCGCGACGACCCCTATCTGCTGGCTCATCAGGAAGTGACCTCCGAACAAGGCAATATGAAAGTATCCTACGGAAACGGAGCTCGCCGTTAAATGCGTGTAATTCCTCTGATCAGTTTGATGGTTGTGGCGGCCGCGCCTGCCGCCCATGCAGAGGATGACTGGCAGCTGCTGCGCAATGTGGCGGCTGCCGGACGCCAGCAGGCGCTGAACGGCACCTATCTGCACCAGATGAACGGCACGCTGGAAACCTTCCACATCGTCAGGGAAGGCCAAGGCGAAGCCATGCGGGAAAAGCGGACGTCCTTGGACGGGCCTTCCCGCGAAATTGTCCGCAAAGGCAATGAGCTGGCCTGTTTCGCGCCGGACAAGAAAGCCTTGAACGCGGCCAAGATCAGCGCGATGCGCCTGTTTCCGGCCTTGCTGCCGGAGGACATGAGCGAGATCAACCAGTCGTATGCGCTCAAGCACGTGGGCAGCGACCGGGTGGCTCAGCGCGATTGCAATCTGCTGGAGCTGCGGCCCAAGGACAGGCAGCGCTACAGCCTGCGCATGTGCGTGGAGCCGCTGACCTCGCTGCCTTTGAAGATGGTGACCTTGTCGCCCAAGGGCGAGGCGGTGGAGCAGTTCACCTTCACCGACATCGACCTGAACGGCCCCAAGGACAAGCGAGCCTATCGGCCCAAGTTCGCGCAGAAGTTCCTGCTGCGCTCCGGCGGCGCGTCGACGCCGCAGGCCGGCGCGCAAGTGGACAACGATGTGTCCGGGCTGCCCAACGGCTTCCATCTGCTGCGCTCGGTGCAGCGCAGTCTGCCGGGCCAGGCGGGCAAGTCGGTGCGCCACATGGTGTATTCCGACGGCTTGGTGATGCTGTCGCTGTTCGTCGAGACGCAGCCGGAAGGCGCGCGGCTGGAACGCAGCAGCAATCTGCACGGCGCCATCAATATGGCCACCGGTCCGCAAGGCAGCTATCAGCTGACCGCGGTGGGCGATATGCCCGAGCCGGCGATGATGGGGCTGCTGAAAGGGTTGAAAGTCAGCCTCAAGCCATGACGGCCAAGCTCGTGGACGTTCCTGCAAGCCCGTCCGGAGGCCCGGCCTCCGGCGGCGCGCTTGCGCGGAACGGACCGGGCGGCGCCGGCGCCTTGACGCCGGCTTTCCTGTTTTTCTCGGCGGCGAACGCCGCGGCCGGGCGCCTGGCGCGCGGCCGGTTCGACGCTGAAATTCCCCAGCCGGCTTCCGCCGGCGCGTCTCAAACACAACATATCAAGATGGAGCGCTCATGCCGGTTAAAAAACTGATTGTTTCCGCCATGCTGGCGGCCTCTATTATGGCGGGCGCGGTGCCCGCTGCAATGGCCGCGGAACTGCCGGACTTCAGCCAGATTGTCTCTAACGAGGGCAAGGCCGTCGTCAACATCAGCACCAAGTCCACGGTGCGCGAGGTCAGCAACGATCTGCCCGAGGGCATGAGCGGCGACCCCTTCTTTGAATTCTTCCGTCGTTTCGCGCCGCCGCGCGCCCAGGAGCGGCAAGAGTCGTCGCTGGGTTCCGGCTTCATCATTTCCGCCGACGGCTATGTGCTGACCAACGCGCACGTGGTGGCCCGCGCCGATGAAATCACCGTCAAGCTGACGGACAAGCGCGAGTACAAGGCCAAGGTGATAGGCTCCGACGCCCGTACCGACGTGGCGCTGCTGAAGATTGAGGCCGACAAGCTGCCGGTGGTGCGCCGCGGCGACGCCAACGCCTTGAAGGTGGGTGAAGGCGTGTTGGCCATCGGCTCGCCGTTCGGCTTCGAGAACACCGCCACTTCCGGCATCGTCTCCGGCAAGAACCGCATGCTGCCGGATGAAACCTTCGTGCCCTTCATTCAGACCGACGCCGCGATCAACCCCGGCAATTCCGGCGGCCCGCTGTTCAACGCCAGGGGCGAAGTGGTGGGCGTCAATTCCCAGATCTTCAGCCGTTCCGGCGGTTTCATGGGCATTTCCTTTGCCATTCCCATTGATGTGGCGATGGACGTGGTGGCTCAGCTGAAGGCCAAGGGCCATGTCAGCCGCGGCAAGATCGGCGTGGTGATCCAGGAGTTGAGCCAGGATCTGGCCGCCTCCTTCGGTCTGGCCAAGCCGGCCGGCGCGTTGATCAACGCGGTGGAGCCGGGCGGCCCGGCGGCCAAGGCCGGCGTCAAGCCCGGCGACATCATCCAGCAAGTGGACGGCAAGCTGGTTGAATCCGGCTCCGATCTGCAGCGGCTGATCGGCAGCATTCCGCCCGGCAAGCCGGTGACCTTGGGCCTGTGGCGCGCTCGCGCCGCGGTGTCGGCCAAGGTGGTGCCGGTGGAGCAGCAGGATCAGGACCCGAGGCTGGCGCAGCGCGAATACCGCGGCTCGCAGCAGGAGCGTCCGGCCGAGCAGAGCTTCTCGCAGATCGGCTTGCGGCTGCAGGTGCTGAATCCGGCGCAGTTGCAGCGCGCCGGCATCAAGTACGGCCTGCTGGTGCGCGGCGCCAATAATGTGGCGATGCGCGCGGGCATTCAGCCGGGCGACGTGATCGTGGGCATCGGCAGCGAGCCGCTGGCCAATGTTGAGCAGCTGAAGTCCGCCTTGTCCGCGGCCAAGAAGGGCTCGTCGATCGCGCTGCAAGTGCTGCGTCAGGGGATTACCCAGTTTATCCCGTTGCCGGTGGGCGACGGCAAGTGAGACTGACGCTGTATTTCCGCGAATACTGCAGCTTGTGCCATCAGATGCTGGCCGAGCTGCAGCCCTGGCGCGAGCGCTACGGCTTCGAGCTGGACGTCGTCGATGTCGACGCCGACCCGGAGCTGGAGCGCCGCTTCAACGAACTGGTGCCGGTTCTGATGGCGGATGAGACCGAAATCTGCCATTGGCGCCTGGATCAGGCCGCATTGGCTGCACATTTGGGCGAAATCGGCTAAAATCCGCGCCAGTGTGAGTTTATATCGGGGGCACTTGGGTGCCCCCGCTTGCTGGATGGGCTGTTAACGGCTTTAGAGGTCGCAATCCTGATGATGAGCCGCTTTCATCAGGCCCGCGGCTTCCATCGGCAGTTCCGGGCACGCTAGCGTGCCCTTATCTTTTGCTGGATATCATGAAAAACATTCGAAATTTCTCGATCATTGCCCATATCGACCATGGCAAATCGACCCTGGCCGACCGCTTCATTCAATTCTGTGGCGGCCTGGAAATGCGCGAAATGAGCGCCCAGGTGCTGGACTCGATGGACATCGAGAAAGAGCGCGGCATCACCATCAAGGCGCAGACCGCGGCCTTGAGCTACAAGGCGCGCGACGGTCAGGTCTATAACCTGAACCTGATCGACACCCCCGGACACGTGGACTTCTCCTATGAAGTGTCGCGCTCGCTGTCCGCCTGCGAAGGCGCGCTGCTGGTGGTGGACGCCTCGCAAGGCGTGGAAGCGCAGACCGTGGCCAACTGCTACACCGCTATCGAGCTGGGCGTGGAAGTGGTGCCGGTGCTGAACAAGATCGACCTGCCGGCCGCCGAGCCGGAGCGCGTCAGCCAGGAAATCGAAGACATTATCGGCATCGAGGCGGCGGACGCGGTGCGCGCTTCGGCCAAGTCCGGCATCGGCATCGAGGACATTCTGGAAGAAGTGGTCAGCAAGGTTCCGCCGCCAAAGGGCGATGCGGGCGGCCCTCTGAAGGCTTTGATCGTCGACTCCTGGTTCGACAACTACGTCGGTGTGGTGATGCTGGTGCGCGTGATCGACGGTTCGCTGAAGCCCAAGGACAAGATCAAGTTCATGGCCACCGGCGCCGAGCATCTGTGCGAGCAGGTGGGCGTGTTCACGCCCAAATCCGTCCAGCGTCCGAATCTGAACGCGGGCGAGGTGGGCTTCGTCATCGCCGGCATCAAGGAATTGAAATCGGCCAAGGTCGGCGACACCATCACCCTGGTGTCCAAGCCGGCCACCGAGGCGCTGCCGGGCTTCAAGGAAGTGCAGTCCCAGGTATTCGCCGGCCTGTATCCGGTGGAAAGCCACGACTACGAAGCGCTGCGCGACGCGCTGGAAAAACTGCAGCTGAACGACGCTTCGCTGAAGTACGAGCCGGAAGTGTCGCAGGCGCTGGGCTTCGGCTTCCGCTGCGGCTTCCTCGGCCTCCTGCACCTGGAGATCGTGCAGGAGCGCCTGGAGCGCGAGTTCGACATGGACCTGATCACCACCGCGCCCACGGTGAACTACGAAGTGGTGATGAAGGACGGCGTGGTGGAAGTGGTGTCCAACCCGTCGCGGATGCCGGACGCCGGCAAGTACGACGAGTTGCGCGAACCCATCATCACCTCCACCATCCTGGTGCCGCAAGACTATGTCGGCGCGGTGATGACGCTGTGCAACCAGAAGCGCGGCGTACAGCGCAATATGCAGTACATGGGCCGTCAGGTGATGCTCACCTACGATCTGCCGATGAACGAAGTGGTGATGGACTTCTTCGACAAGCTGAAGTCCACCAGCCGCGGCTACGCCTCGCTGGATTACGAATTCAAGGAATTCCAGAGCGCCGATCTGGTCAAGCTGGATGTGCTGGTCAATGGCGAGAAGGTCGACGCGCTGTCGCTGATCGTGCACCGCGCCTCCAGCGTCTACCGCGGCCGCGAACTGGTGTCCAAGATGCGCGAACTGATTCCGCGTCAGATGTTCGATATCGCGGTGCAGGCGGCCATCGGCGGCCACATCATCGCGCGCGAGACGGTCAAGGCCTTGCGCAAGAACGTGTTGGCCAAGTGCTACGGCGGCGACATCACCCGTAAGAAAAAACTGCTGGAGAAGCAGAAGGCGGGCAAGAAGCGCATGAAGCAGGTGGGCAATGTGGAAATTCCGCAGGAAGCATTCCTGGCAATCCTTCAAGTAGGGGACAAATAAGTGGGCGGAAATCTGTTCTGGGTGTTTGTCGTGGCGGTGGCGATCGGCGGCATGCTGATCGCTTTTGGCGGCAAGAAGCAAGAGGGCGCCAAGGATTGGCCGCAGGCGGTGCAGTGGGGCTACCTGGCGGTGCTGATCGGCGGCTTCGGCCTGCTGTCCAACTATATGAGCTTCACCGCGGTGATGCTGGTCTTCGTGCTGATCACCGGCGCGGTATGGCTGGCGGACAAGCTGGTGCTGGCCAAGCGCCGCGCGGCGGAGACCCCGGCCGGCCATTTCGTCGACTATTCTCGCGGCTTCTTCCCGGTGATCCTGGTGGTGTTCCTGCTGCGTTCCTTCATCGCCGAGCCGTTCCAGATTCCCAGCAGCTCGATGCGTCCGGGCCTGGTGGTGGGCGATTTCATCCTGGTAAACAAATTCACCTACGGCCTGCGCGTGCCGGTGCTGAACACCGTGTTCGCGCCGGTGGACAAGGTGGAGCGCGGCGACGTGGTGGTGTTCAACTTCCCGCCCAACCCCAAGGTCAACTACATCAAGCGCGCCATCGGCCTGCCGGGCGACGTGGTCGAGTACCGCGACAAGCGCCTGAGCGTCAACGGCAAGCCGCTGCCGGACGCCGACGACGGCAACTATGAATACCTGGAGCAGGGCTTGATGATGATCAACGCCAAGCGCTACAAGGAAACCATGGGGTCGCGCACGTACTCGGTGCTGAACAACGACGGTTCGCCCACTGTGGCTTTGAGCCAGGTGCAGGACTTCCCGTTCCGCGACAACTGCCGCTATGATGACAATGGTTTTGTCTGCAAGGTGCCGGCCGGCCATTACTTCATGCTGGGCGACAACCGCGACAACAGCCTGGACGGCCGTTACTGGGGCTTCGTCAACGACAAGCTGATGGTGGGCAAGGCCTTCATGATCTGGATGAACTTTGGCGACCTGTCCCGCATCGGCAAAACCATTCACTGATAAACGCAAGATCGCAAGCTCGGAGCGCATTATGCATTTCAGTCGTCAGAAGGGCCTGTCGCTGTTTTCCGTACTGCTGGTGATGATCGTGCTGGGCGCGGTCCTCGTGCTGGGCATGAAGGTGATGCCGGTGTACTCGGAGTACGCCGAGGTGCGCCAGGCGATCACCGCCTTGTCCGCTCAAAGCAATGTCGGCGAGCTATCCGTTCGCCGGGATTTCAACCAGCGGGCCGCCGTGGCCGGCATCGCCTCGATCAAGGGTGAAAACCTGGTGGTGGTGACCGGCGGCAATTACGTGTACATCCGCGCCGCTTATCAGCGCGAAGTGCCCTTGTTCTCCAATGTCAGTCTGCTGTTCAAATTCGATACCCAAGCGGGCCAGCCCCCGCAATAAGCCAAGTGATACCAACCGACAATAGATTCCGGCGCCTGAGTCAGGCGCTGGATTACGCATTTCAGAAGCCGGAGTTGCTGCGTCAAGCCTTGACGCATCGCAGTTACGGCGCCGGCAACAACGAGCGTTTCGAATTCGTGGGCGACAGCATCCTCAATTACACCGTCGCCCGCATGCTGTTCGATCAATTTCCCAAGCTGACCGAGGGCGAGCTGTCGCGGCTGCGCGCCAATCTGGTCAACCAGAACACCCTGGCCGAGATCGCCCACGAGCTGAAGCTGGGCGATTACCTGTACCTGGGCGAGGGCGAGCTGAAAAGCGGCGGTTTCAACCGTCCGTCCATCCTCGCCGACGCGCTGGAAGCCACTTTCGCCGCGGTCAGCTTCGACTCCGATTTTCTGCGCGCCGAGCAAGTGGTGCGCAGGCTCTACGCCGAACGCGTGTCCTCCATCGACACCAGCCGCCAGGCCAAGGACGCCAAGACCCGTTTGCAAGAAGCGCTGCAGGCGCGCAAGCTGGCCTTGCCCAAATACCGGATACTGTCGCAAAGCGGCGAAGCCCATGAGCAATGGTTCCGCGTGGAATGCGACCTGGGCGAGCTGGCGATAGGCTCCACCGGCGAAGGCGGCAGCCGCCGCGCCGCCGAACAGCAGGCCGCCGAAGCGGCGCTGATCCTGCTGGAACAAAAACTCGCTGCGAGCAAGAAACGTATATGACTGACATCCAATATCACTGCGGCTTCGTCGCCATCGTCGGCCGTCCCAACGTCGGCAAGTCCACGCTGATGAACCATCTGATCGGCCAGAAGATCAGCATCACGTCCAAGAAGGCGCAAACCACGCGTCACCGCGTCACCGGCATCCACACCGAGAACAACGCCCAGTTCGTCTTCGTCGACACCCCGGGTTTCCAGACCTTTCACAAGGGCGCGCTCAACGAAACCCTGAACAAGAGCGTCAAGGACTCGCTGGGCAGCGTCGATTGCGTGCTGTTCGTGCTGGAGGCGATGCGCTTCACCGGCGCGGACCGCGAAGTGATGGCCTTGCTGCCCAAGCGCACCCCGGTGATCCTGGTGGTGAACAAACTGGACAAGGCCAAGGACCGCGACGCGCTGCAGGCCTTCATCGCCGAGGTGCAGGCGGAATTCGCCTTCGCCGGCGTGGAGGTGGTCAGCGCCAAGCACGGCCAACGCCTGAGCGAGCTGCTGGAGCAAGTGCGTCCGCATCTGCCGGAATCGATGCCGCTGTATCCGGAAGACATGGTCACCGACAAGAGCGAACGCTTCCTGGCCGCCGAGATCGTGCGCGAGAAGCTGTTCCGCTACCTGGGCGAAGAGCTGCCGTACGAAATGAACGTGGAAGTGGAAATGTTCGAAATGGACGGCGAGCTGCGCCGCATCCATATCGGCGTGCTGGTGGACAAGGAAAACCAGAAGCCCATCGTCATCGGCCGCGGCGGGGAGAAGCTGAAGAAAATCTCCACCGAGGCGCGGATGGACATGGAAAAATTGTTCGACGGCAAGGTCTTCCTGCAGGTCTGGGTCAAGGTCAAATCCGGCTGGGCCGACGACGTCCGCTTCCTGCGGGAATTCGGCCTGGACTGAAGCCCTCATGCACTATCATTTGGCGCCGTCCTGTTGGACGGTGATTTTTTCTCTGCAGCAAGGGCAGGACTTGCCCGGCAGCCGCGACTTGCTGGAGCGCATCGCCCGGCTGGCGGCCTGTCAGGCCGGCTTCCTGGGCCTGGAGCGCGGAGAGCCGGGACGGGACACGGTGTCCTACTGGGACAGCGTCGAGGCCATCGCCGCCTGGCGTCAGTGCGCGGAGCGCCTGATCGCCCAGCGCTACGGACCGGAAGCCTGGTATCGGGTGTTCGCTTTCAATGTGAGCGCGGCCGCGGTGTGCCCGCGGCCGGCGGCCGGGGGCGCCGGATGAGCCAGCCGGGAAGGGTGGATCGCCAGCCGGCCTATGTGCTGCACGCGCAGCCCTACCGGGAAACCAGTTTGCTGGTGGAGGTGCTCAGCCGCGATCACGGCCGTTTTTCGGTGGTGGCGCGCGGCGCGCGGCGGCCGCGGGCCGATCTGCGCGGCCTGCTGCTGCCTTTCCAGCCCTTGACCCTGTCCTGGTTCGGCAAGGCCGAACTGCGCACCCTGCACAGCGCGGACTGGGACGGCGGCGTGCCGCAGCTGTCCGGCCTGCCGCTGATCTGCGGCTTTTATCTGAACGAATTGATGATGAAGCTGACCGCGCGCGACGACCCCGAACCGCGCGCCTTCGCCGTTTACGACGCGGCGGTGCGCGGCCTGGCGCGGCAAGGCGGTCTGGCCGCGGTGCTGCGCCGCTACGAATTGCGGCTGATCCAGGTGTTGGGCTACGCGCCCAGCCTGCTGCGCGACGGCGACGGCGCGGACGTGGACGCCGGACTTGATTATTGGTGCCAGGGCAACGCCGCGCCGGAGCGCGACGCCGGCCAGAGCCTGGAGCGCGGGCTGCGGCTCAGCGGCGCCAGCCTGCTGGCGATAGAGGCCGACGATTACGCGGCTGCGGCCACCCGGCTTGAAGCGCGGGCGCTGATGCGAGTATGGTTGACCGCTTTATTGGGCGAGGAGCCGCTGGCTTCGCGCGAACTGTTACAGGCCGTCAATTCGCTGTCGGATTGAGGCCAAGCTATCGGGAGTGAATATGATTCTGTTGGGCGTAAACATCGATCACGTCGCCACCTTGCGCCAGGCGCGCGGCACCCGTTATCCCAGCCCGGTGGAGGCCGCGCTGGTGGCGGAAACCGCCGGCGCCGACCTGATCACCCTGCATCTGCGCGAGGATCGCCGTCACATTCAGGACGCCGACGTGGTGGCGATGCGCCAGGTGGTCAAGACCCGGGTCAACCTGGAAATGGCGATGACCGAGGAAATGCTGGCCAATGCGCTGGCGGTGAAGCCGGAAGACGTGTGTCTGGTGCCGGAAAAGCGCGAGGAAGTCACCACCGAGGGCGGCCTGGACGCCATCGGCCATTTCGCCGATGTCAGCCGCTACACCCGCAGCCTGCTGGACGCCGGTATCCGCGTGTCCATCTTCATCGATCCGGACCGCACGCAGATCCAGCGCGCCTGGGACGCCGGCGCGCGCGTGGTGGAATTGCACACCGGCGCTTACGCCGACGCCCATGACGCCGCGGCGCGCGACGCCGAGCTGGCGCGCATCCGCGACGCCGCCGCCTTCGCCGCCGAGCTGGGCATGGTGGTCAACGCCGGCCACGGTCTCAACTACCACAATGTGCAGCCGATCGCCGCGATTCCGCAGATCGCGGAACTGAATATCGGTCACGCCATCGTCGCCCAGGCGCTGTTCGTCGGCTTCGCCGAGGCGGTAAAGGAGATGAAGGCGCTGATGGCGGCCGCGCGCGGCTAAGTCCGGTGCCCACCGTCGTCACCCACGCCCTGGCCGGCGCGACGCTGGCCGGCCTGTGCGCGCCGCGTCCGCTGCGCGCGCCCGGTATGGCCGGCTGGCTGCTGCTGTGCGGCGCGGCGGCGATGTTGCCGGATCTGGACGTGATCACTTTCAAGTTGGGCATTCCCTACGCCAGCCCCTGGGGGCATCGCGGCGTCTCTCATTCGCTGACGCTGGCCTTGATCGCCGGCGGCGCGCTGGCCGCGCTCGGGCGCCGCTGGTGGTCGCGGCTGGGTCTGGGGCCGCTACGCGCTTTTGTCGTGCTGAGCCTGGCTGTGGCCTCCCACGCCTTGCTGGACATGTGGACCGACGCCACCCATGGCCCGGCTTTGGCGATGCCCTGGCATCCGGGGCGCTTCTTGTTTGATTGGCGGCCTATCGAAGGCTCGCCGTTGACGCCCGGCCGCTGGCTGGGCCCCAAGGGGCTGCGGGTGCTGAGCTCGGAGTTGCTTTACGTCTGGCTGCCCTGTCTGCTGCTGTGGCTGTCCCGCGCTTTTTGGCTGCGCGGACGCGGGGAGGGCGGACGATGATTTACGGCATCGGCACCGATCTGGTGGACATCGAGCGCATGCGGGGGATGTTCCAGCGCTGGGGCTTCAAGCTGGGGCGGCACATGCTGGCCCCGGCCGAGCAGCGGGCTTTCGCCGACAGCGCCGATCCGGCGCGCTTTCTGGCCAAGCGCTTCGCGGTCAAGGAGGCTCTGGCCAAGGCGCTGGGCACCGGGGTGCGCGCGCCGGTGTTGCTGACGGCGATCTGGGTCGAGCATGATGAATGGGGTAAGCCGCTATTGGCGCTAAGCCCTGAATTGGAAGAATTTTTAAGCCGGCGCGGCGTGGGCGCGCGTCATCTGTCCATCAGCGACGAACGCGGCCACGCGCTGGCTTTTGTGGTGCTGGAGCGCTCCGCGCCCGGCTAAGAACGTGTTTACGATCTCGCGAGCAAGGGCGAGACAAGGCGTTGCGGCTGAAAAAGGGGAGTGTACACACGGTACATGAGCATTTTGAAGACGTGCTCACCGTGTAACGCTCCACAAGGCGTTGCGGATCGTAAACAGGTTCTAAGAGAGAAAGCAAACCGATGCAGCAGACTCAACAGAGCGCGGCCTTGCCGCGCGGGCCGGTAATGGCGGGCGTGGCCGGCCTGCGGCTGACGGACGAAGAGAAACAGCGCTTGGCGCATCCGCTGGTGGGCGGGGTGATCCTGTTTCGCCGCAATTTCCAGGACATCGAACAGCTGAAGGCGCTGACCGCGGAAATCCGCGCCTTGCGCAGCCCGCATTTGCTGATTGCGGTGGATCACGAGGGCGGCCGGGTGCAGCGCTTCCTCGACGGCTTCACCCGTCTGCCGCCGATGCAGGTGCTGGGCAGGATGTGGGAGCAGGACCGCGCGGCGGCCTTGGAGCAGGCGGAGAACGTGGGCTATGTGTTGGCCGCCGAGCTGTCCGCCTGCGGCGTCGACCTGTCCTTCACCCCGGTGCTGGACCTGGATTGGGGGCGCTGCGCGGTGATAGGCAACCGCAGCTTCCACCGCGATCCGGTCATTGTGGCGGAACTGGCCGAAGCCTTGCAGCGCGGCCTGGCGCGCGGCGGCATGTCCACTTGCGGCAAGCACTTCCCCGGCCATGGCTTTGTCGAGGGCGACAGCCATCATCTGATGCCGGAGGACGGCCGCAGCCTGGCCGAGCTGGAGGCGGACGATCTGGTGCCCTTCGGCCGCCTGGCGGCCGCCGGCATGGGCTCGGTGATGCCGGCGCATGTTCTGTACCCGGCGGTGGACGCGCAGCCGGCCGGTTTCTCGCCGGTGTGGCTGCAGCAGGTGCTGCGCGGCCGGCTGGGTTTTGACGGCGTGATCTTCTCCGACGCCTTGGACATGGAGGGCGCGGCCGGTGCCGGCGACTTCGTGCAGCGCGCCGACGCGGCCTTGGCCGCTGGTTGCGATATGGTGCTGGTCTGCAACGATCCCCGGCAGACCGATCTGATCCTGGCCCATCTGCGGCCGCCGGCGCAGCCGGAACTGGCGCGGCGGCTGGAGCGCATGGCAGGCCGGGCGGCGGATTGGGCGGCGGAGCTGGCCGGCCCGGCCTTCGCCGCGGCGCGCGTCCAGGTGGAACGTTTGAACATGCCGGCGGACGCGATGCGCGGGCCGGACGTGGGTGAGGCCAATTAAGCGTGACGCTTGCTTAGAGCGGCTAACAAACCCCTGATGCTGCGTTGCGCCGACTTGTCGTACTCAAGTACTGCCTGCGTCGGCGCGCCTTGCCTCAGCCGTGAAACTGACAATGTTAGCCGCTCTTAAAGGGGAGCGGAAAACGTTTTTTGCCACGGAAGGCCACGGGAGCAGGCAAGGTCTGTGGTTTCTTTTGCCACGGAAGCACACGGAAAAACACGGACCAAAGACGGTAGAAGGTTTCGTGGGCCTCCTGGCCGAAGGAGTTGTCTTTTGCCGTGTCTTCCGTGTGTTTCCGTGGCTAATAAAGGTGGCTAAACAAACTGCACCGGCACGTAGAAGTCTCGCCCCGGGCGGCTGACCAGCACTTGCGGCTGGCCCTGGATCACCGCGCGGAAGGCGCGCGGCAGCCGGCGCCAGTCCATGAACTTCATCTTGATGCTGTCGTACTGCGCTTGAGTGTGTTCCATGGTGTTCTCCCGAAGGTTCAGTCCACTTTGTGGATGACGTTGGTGACGACGCCCCAGATATGGAAGGCGGCGTCTTCCGGCACCGGAATCGGCTGAAATTCCGGGTTTTCCGGCAGCAGGCGGATGCCCTTGGCGGTTTTTTCCAGCCGCTTCACCGTCAGTTCGCCATTGAGCGCCGCCACCACAACCTTGCCGTTGCGCGCCTCCGTCGCGCGGTCCACCACCAGCAGGTCGCCGTCGTGGATGCCGGCGCCCAACATGGATTCGCCCTTGACCGTGACGAGGAAGGTGCTGCCCGGCCGCGGCGCCAGCCTGGCGTTGAGGTCCACGTCGTCTTCCTTGAGATCGTCCGCCGCCACCGGCGAGCCGGCCGGCACGCTGTTGGCGAACAGCGGCAGCGACAACTCGCTGAGGTGGCGCGCCAGGGTGCGCACGTCGTCGGCCTGGGCGTTGTGGGCGGTGCGCCAGCTGCGGTAGTCGCGCAGCCAGTCTTCCAGCACCGGTTTCAACGGTTCCGGCACGCGGAGGGCGACGGTCTTGTCGCCGCCGTAGCTGGATTTGCGGCCGGCGCCGCTGCGTTTGCCCCCATGGCTCATTGGCTAATCCTCTGTAATGCAAGCAGATTTGATTGTGTACATTATCAAAGCCCAGGGCAAGTTTTTTTTGAGCGCGCCGGCGGCGGGCGCAAAAAAGCCCGCTGAGGCGGGCGGGTTTCGGCGGGTGGGCGGCGGCTTCAGAGCCGGTAGAAGCAGCGGGCGCAAACCGCGCGGTAGCGGGCGTTGCCGCCGATTTCCACCTGCGGGCCTTCCTTGACGCGGCGGCCGTCGGCGTCGATGCGAATGTGCATGGTGGCTTTTTTGCCACATTCGCAAATGGTCTTGATCTCTTCGATTTCGTCGGCCAGCGCCAGCAGCATGCCGGAGCCGATGAAGGGCTCGCCGCGGAAATCGGTGCGCAGGCCGAAGCAGATCACCGGGATGTTGCGGGTATGGGCCAGCTCATGCAACTGGTGCACCTGCTCCGGGGTGATGAACTGGGCTTCGTCGATCAGGATGCAGGCGGTCTGGCCGAAATCCTCGGCCAGGAAGTTCAGCTCCGGCGAGAAGGTGCGGGCGTCGCGCTGCAGATTGAGGCGGGAGGTGATCTTGCCGAAGCCGTAGCGGTCGTCCATCGCGCTGGTGAACAGCGCCACGGTCTTGCCCATGGATTCGTAGTTGTTGGCGATTTGCAGCAGCTGGGTGCTCTTGCCGCTGTTCATCGCGGCGTAGCGGAAAAAGAGTTTTGCCATCGATGGGTTCTCGCTGGGGCTTAGGGCCTGTTTACGATCTCGCGAGCTAAGGAGAGACAAGGCGAAAACGGTTGAAGAAGCGGAGTGTACAAGAGGTACATGAGCATTCTGAAGCCGTACTCACCGTGTAACACTCCACGACGCGCAGCAGATCGTAAATAGGTTCTTTAAAGGTCACCGCCGGTTTCCAGCACATAGCTGGCGCCGGCGTCCTGCGCCAGATGCTGGGCGAGGTAGGGCAGCACTTCGCGCAGCGTCTGCGGCAGCGTCCACGGCGCGTTGAGGATGAACATGCCGCTGCCGTGCATGCCGAAGCCGTCGCTGGACGGCTTTTGCACATGCAATTCGGCGCGCAGCCAGTTCTTGGCGCCCAGCTTCTTCATTTCCTTGGGCAGTTCCTTCATCTCGGCGCGCTGCAGGCAGGGATACCAGACCGCGTAGACGCCGGTGGCGAAGCGTTTCAGGCTTTCCTTCAGCGCGGTGATCACGTGCTGGTAATCGCGCTTGTCCTCGTAGGGCGGGTCGATCAGCACCAGCGCGCGGCGCGGCGGCGGCGGCAGAATCGCCTTGATCGCCTCGAAGCCGTTGGCCTGCTGGATTTGCACGCGGCGGCCGGCGTCGGCGAAGGTGTCCGCCAGCAGTTGGTGGTCGGTGGGGTGCAGCTCGAACAGGCGCAGCTTGTCGCTGGCCGGCATCACTTCCGCCGCGCACCAGGGCGAGCCGGGGTAGAGCTTGAGTTCGCCGTCGGCGTTCAGGCTGCGCACCACGTCGACGTAGTTGGCGACGGCTTCCGGCAGGTCCTCGCGCCGCCACAGGCGGGCGATGCCGGATTCGAATTCGGCGTTCTTGGTGGCGTAACCTTCCACCAGCGAGTAGGCGCCGGCGCCGGCATGGGTGTCGATATACCAGTAGGGCTTGGCTTTCTGGCCCAGGTAGTTCAGGAGTTCGATCTGGATCAGATGCTTGAGCACGTCGGCGTGGTTGCCGGCGTGGAAGGCGTGGCGGTAACTGAGCATGGCTGCGGGATATGGCGTTCGTCAGCCGCGAATTGTACCGGATTCGGCGTGGCCGCGCAGCGCGTCCTCCAGCGCGGCGCGCCAGCCCAGTTGTTCCGCAAGCTGCATGAAATCGTCGGCCGGCGGCGCTTGCAGCCAGAGCGGCTGCCCGTTGTCAGGGTGGCTCAGCCGCATCGCGACGCAGGCCAGCAGCAGGCGCCGGCTGCCGAAATGCTCGGCGAACATGCGATTGTGGCGGCCCTTGCCGTGGGTGGCGTCGCCGATGATGGGGTGGGCGATGTGCTTCAGATGACGGCGCAGCTGGTGGCGGCGGCCGGTGTGAGGCGTCAGCTCCAGCAGGCTGTAGCGGCTGCTGGGGTAGCGTTCGACCTCGATCGGCAGCTCGATGCGCGCCAGCGTGCGGTAATCGGTGACGGCGGCCTGCGGCGCGGTGTCCACGGTTTCGCCTATCCATTCCAGATCGTCCGGGCGCCGGCTCAAGGGGTAGTCGATGCGGCCGGCGTCGTCGGCGTGGCCGCGGACCACGGCGATATAGCGTTTGTCCACTTGCTGGCGTTCGAACTGCCAGCTCATTTCGCGGCACATGTCCTTGTCCAGCGCGAACAGCAGCACGCCGGAAGTGCCCTTGTCCAGCCGGTGCACCGGGTAGACCCGCTGGCCGATCTGGTCGCGCAGCAGCTGCACGGCGAAGCGGGTTTCGTTGCGGTCCAGCGCGGTGCGGTGCACCAGCAGGCCGGAGGGCTTGTGGATGGCGATCAGCCGGTCGTCGCGGTAAAGAATGGGCAGCATGGGGCGGCTTGAAGCGGGTGGGGAAGGCCGGCATTGTAGGCGTTGCCGGCCGGCTTTGGAAGGCGCGCGGGCGACGGGCGATGCCCTTGTGCTGTAGTTTTATGTCTTACGCTTCCATTACGCGAAAACAACAGCGTTTTGTCATGCTGTTGGCGTTTTTGTGCGCGGAGTCGGGCTTTGCCGGCTTTCGTTGCGACATGATATTTCAAAGTAGAGAGGAAGTTGTTTACAGGCCATGGGTGCGTCATTACAATTCGCCGCGCTCAAACAAGAATGACAGGGCGGCGTCTGTGCCGATTGCGATCCCGTTTGCCACGGGATGGCGGCAGGACCGCATCCGCGCAACCAGGCGTGTAGTTGCGACGCTACATGACAAAGGGTTGGCGGGCGCTTTGCTTCGCTGCACGACACGGGAACCACAGGGGGTGATCGACGTGCGGGTTGACCAACAAACTCCATAGAGTCATAGAGATGAAAATCCAGCTGAAACGAATGAGCTTTGCCGTAGCGGCCGCGGTGTTGTCCACTTCCGCCTTCGCCAAAGAATTCTCGCCCGCCGTGGTCTACGACATGGCCGGCAAGTTTGACAAGAGCTTCAACGAGTCCGCGTACAACGGCGCCGAGCGTTTCAAGAAGGAATTCAAGATCAACTACCGCGACGGCCAGATCGCGTCCGAAGCCCAGAAAGAACAGCTGCTGCGCAATATGGCGCGCCGCGACGCCGACATCGTGGTGGCCATCGGCTTCTCTTTCACCCAGGCGGTGGAAACCGTGGCCAAGGAGTTCCCCAAGGTCAAGTTCACTCTGATCGACGCCGTGGCAAAAGGTTCCAACGTTCAGAGCATCGTGTTCAAGGAACAAGAAGGCGCCTTCCTGACCGGCGTGGCCGCGGCGATGGCCTCCAAGAGCGGCAAGGTGGGCTTTGTCGGCGGCATGGACGTGCCGCTGATCCGCGCCTTCGGCTGTGGCTATGTGCAGGGCGTGAAGTTCACCAACAAGAACGCCAGCGTGATCCAGAACATGACCGGCACCACTCCGCAGGCCTTCAACGACCCGGCGCGTGGCACTGAGCTGGCCAAGAGCCAGTTCGACCGCGGCGTGGACGTGGTGTTCGCCGCCGCCGGCGGCACCGGCCTGGGCGTGCTGCAAGCCGCCAAGGCCGCCGGCAAGTACTCCATCGGCGTGGACAGCAACCAGAACCATCTGTACCCGGGTTCGGTGCTGACCTCCATGGTCAAGCGCGTGGACGTGGCGGTGTTCAACACCTTCAAGGACGCCAAGAACGGTTCCTGGAAGCCGGAAGTCAAGGTGCTGGGCCTGAAGGAGGCCGGCGTGGATTGGGCGCTGGACGCCAACAACCGCAAAGTGATCACTCCGGCGATGGAGAAGAAGATCAACGCGGCCAAGGCGGACATCATCGGCGGCAAGATCAAGGTGGTGGATTACCGCGCCAACAACAGTTGCCCGATGCAATAAGCTGAGCTGAGTTTTCCCTGATCCGTTTCGGGGACGCAGGCACGATGCATTCCATCGTGCCTGTTTGTTCATGCCGGAGCGGAATCAGGTTGACCCTAACCAGGGAATATGAATAAGCATGACCGAGTTTGCCATTGAGCTGGCGGGCATCAACAAGAGTTTTGGTGCCGTCAAAGCCAACCGCGACGTCTCGATGAAAATCGCCAAGGGCACCGTCCATGGCGTCATCGGCGAAAACGGGGCCGGTAAATCCACGTTGATGAGCATTCTGTACGGCTATTACCAGGCCGACAGCGGCGCCATCCGGGTGAACGGCAAGGAAGCGCCGATCCGCAACAGCCAGGAAGCCATCGCGCTGGGAATCGGCATGGTGCATCAGCATTTCATGCTGGTGGACACCTTTACCGTGCTGGAAAACATCGTGCTGGGCGCCGAAGGCGGCCTGGTGCTGAAAAAGGGGCTGGACGAGGCCCGCGAGCATCTGAAAGAGCTCAACCGCAATTACTCGCTGGAGGTGGATCCGGACGCGCTGGTGGGCGATCTGGGCGTGGGCCTGCAGCAAAGGGTGGAAATCCTCAAGGCGCTGTACCGCGGCGCCGACGTGCTGATTCTGGACGAGCCCACCGCGGTGCTGACGCCGCAGGAAGCCGATCACCTGTTCCACATCCTGCGTTCGCTGAAGGCGCAGGGCAAGACCGTGATCCTGATCACCCACAAGCTGCGCGAGGTGATGGACATCACCGACGGCGTCAGCGTGATGCGCGCCGGCACCGTGGTGGCCAATGTCGCCACCTGCGACGTGGACAAGGAAAAGCTGGCGGACTTGATGGTGGGCCGCAAGGTCAGCCTGAAAGTGGACAAGGCCGAGCGCGAGCCGGGCGCGGCGGTGCTCAGCGTCAAGAATCTGTGCCTGACCGACGCGCGCGCGGTCAAGCTGCTGGACCAGCTGAATTTCGAAGTGCGCGCCGGCGAGATCGTCGGCATCGCCGGCGTGTCCGGCAACGGCCAGTCGGAACTGTTGGAAGTGCTGGCCGGCATGCTGGAGCCCAGCGCCGGCGAGATGGTCTACAAGGGCGAGGACCTGCTGCGCCGCCGTTGCGGCGGCGAGCCGCGCGCCGCGCTCTACCGCAAGCTGGGCATCGCCCACGTGCCGGAAGACCGCTCGCGCGAGGGCCTGGTCAAGGCCTTCTCCAGCTATGAAAACGCCATTCTCGGCTACCACGGCGAAACCGGCCTGGGCCGCGGCCCGTGGTATTCGCGCAAGCGGCTGTTGGCGCGCACTCGCGACTTCATCCAGCAATTCGACATCCGTCCGGGCAATCCGCTGCTGCGCGTGGGCCTGCTCTCCGGCGGCAATCAGCAGAAAGTGGTGCTGGCGCGTGAAATCCACGCCAATCCGGATCTGCTGCTGATCGGCCAGCCGACGCGCGGCGTCGACATCGGCGCGATCGAGTTCATTCACAAGCGGCTGGTGGAACTGCGCGACGAGGGCAAGGCCATTTTGCTGGTCTCGGTTGAATTAGAAGAAATCCTGGCGCTGGCCGACCGCATCCTGGTCATGGCCGGCGGACAGATCTCCGGCGAAGTGGCGGCCAAGGACGCTGACACCATTTCGCTGGGCCTGCTGATGGGGGGGCACAAGCATTGAAATTCGGACAACCTTCCACCTTGCCGCGCTGGGCGCAGCTGACGGTGCTGCCGGCGCTTAATCTGATGGCGGCGCTGCTGGTGACCGGCCTGGTCACCTGGCTGATAGGCGAAGACCCTTGGGAATGCCTGAAGCTGCTGATCAACGGCGCCTTCGGCTACGGCGAGGGCATAGGCTACACCCTGTTCTACACCACCGGCTTCATCTTCACCGGCCTCGCGGTGGCCACCGCCTTCCACGCCGGCCTGTTCAATATCGGCGGCGAAGGCCAGACCTATCTGGCCGGCCTGGGCGTCACCCTGGTGGTGCTGGGCTTCGACCACAGCCTGCCGCCGGCGGTGCTGGTGCCGCTGGCCATTCTGGCGGCGATGGGCTTCGGCGCGGCCTGGGCCTTCGTGCCGGGCTGGTTGCAGGCCAAGCGGGGCAGCCACATCGTGGTGACCACCATCATGTTCAACTTCATCGCTTACTCCTTGATGTTGTACCTGATCAGCCATCACTTGATCGAGGCCGGCTCGCAGAATCCGACCACGCGCGAATTCGGCCAGGCGGCCTGGATTCCCGCCATCCATGAAGTGGCGGCGCGCTTTGGCGTGGAGATTCCCACCTCGCCGCTGAACCTGAGCTTCGTGATGTCCTTGCTGGCCGCCGCGCTGTTCTACCTGGTGGTGTGGCATAGCCGTTGGGGCTTCGAACTGCGCACCGTGGGCACCAGCGAACCGGCCGCCCGCTACGCCGGCATGAGCGTCAGCCGCGTCATCATCCTCGCCATGTGCGTGTCCGGCGCGCTGTCCGGTCTGGCCGCGGTCAACGAGCTGATGGGCTCCGCCCACCGCATGAACGTGATGTTCACCAACGGCGTGGGCTTTGTCGGCATCGCCGTGGCGCTGATGGGGCGCAACCACCCGGTGGGCATCATCCTGTCCGCGCTGTTGTTCGGCGCCTTGACCCAGGGCGGCTCCGACCTGTCCTTCGAGAAGCCGATGATCACCCGCGAGATGATCATCTTCATCCAGGGTCTGATCATCCTGTTCTGCGGCGCGCTGGAAAACCTGTTCGAGCCGTTCATCGCCGGCCTGTTCAAGCGCAAGGACGACAAATAATGGAAATCTTCTTCAGTCTGCTCGATTCCACGCTGCGCGTGGCCACGCCGCTGATCCTGGCCGCGATGGCCGGCATGTTCTCCGAACGTTCCGGCGTGGTGGACATCAGCCTGGAAGGCAAGATGCTGGTGGCGGCCTTTGCCGCGGCCGCCGCGGCCTTCGCCACTCAGAACCCGTGGATAGGCATGGCCTGCGGCATCGCCGCCTCGGTGGCGATGGCGATGATCCACGCCTTCGTGTCCGTCACCTACAACGGCAATCAGCTGATTTCCGGCATGGCGCTCAACACCGTCGCTTCCGGCATCACCCCGGTGCTGGGCCTGGCCTGGTTCCAGCAGGGCGGCAACACCCCGCAGCTGCCGGACGAGGGCCGCTTCCACGAGATCGCGCTGCCGTTCGCCCATGAGCTGCGCGAGGTGCCGCTGCTGGGCCAGCTGTACAGCAAGCTGCTGTCCGGCCACAGCATCCTGGTGTATCTGACTCTGTTCCTGATCGTGCCGCTGGTGGCCTGGGTGTTGTACAAGAGCCGCTTCGGCCTGCGTCTGCGCGCCGTGGGCGAGAACCCGCACGCGGCGGACACCGCCGGCATTTCGGTGGCCAGGGTGCGCTACACCGCCTTGTTCTGGGGCGGCGTGTTGTGCGGCATCGCCGGCACCTATCTGTCCGTGTACCAGACCGGCAGCTTCATCAAGGAAATGACGGCGGGCAAGGGCTTCCTGGCGCTGGCCGCGTTGATTTTCGGCAAATGGAAGCCGCTGCCGGCGGTGCTGGGCTGCCTGGTGTTCGCTTTCGCCGACGCCATCCAGATCCGTCTGGAAGGCGTGGCGCTGCCGGGCATCGGCCAGATCCCGTCCCAGGCCATCGCGGTGATTCCCTATGTGCTGACCGTCTTGCTGCTGGCGGGCTTCGTCGGCCGCGCGGTGGCGCCCAAAGCGATAGGCATTCCCTTCGTCAAGAGCCGTTGACCGGCTTTTGAGCCAGGTCGGAAACCGCCAGCGGGCTTTGCCCCTGGCGGTTTTTTGTTTTATATCGCATACGGGAACCTTGCCGTCGTTTGTTATTCATAGTGATTCCCAATCTCAACTGCCATTGCGTCGCCAGGTGGTTGTTCAGAAAATTTGAATCTTTTGCGCTAATAATTTCGCTATGACGGCAATGGGCGCGCTTTTATGATTAACGGGCATGATAAGTTTTAATCTGCCGCTCATTTGTAATAAGGAATTCGATGCAACGCTACAGTCCGACACAGATAGCCCTGCACTGGCTGATTGCGCTGTTGATCATTGCCGCCCTGATCATGGGCTGGTATTTCAACAGCATGCAAATCACTTCGCCGGCCAGTTTCAAACTGAAAGCCTCTTTGATCGCCTGGCACAAATGGGTGGGCATCAGCGTGCTGGCGCTGGCCGTGCTGCGCCTGGTCTGGCGCGCGCGCCGCGGCGCGCCGGCGCCTTTGCCCGGGCAGCCGGCCTGGCAGCTCAAGGCCGCCGGTCTGATCCACGTGCTGCTGTACGCGCTGATGTTGGCCATGCCCTTGGTGGGCTGGCTGATGAGCTCGGCCAAGGGCTACCCGGTGGTATGGTTCAACCTGGTGCAATTGCCGGACCTGGTGGACAAGAACGAAGCGCTGGGCCATGTGCTGGGCTGGAGCCACGCGCTGATGGCTTACGCCATCGTCGCCATCGTCGGCCTGCACGCGCTGGCGGCATTGAAACATCACTTTATCGATCGCGACGCCACACTGGCGCGGATGTTGCCGTCCTGTCGCAAAGGAGATCCTCAAGCATGAAATTTCTGACTTCCCTCGCCCTGAGCGCCGCCGTGGCGCTGGCCATGGCGCCGGCCCAGGCCGCGCAAACGCTGAACGCAGCCAAGAGCACGCTGGGCTTTACCTTCAAGCAGATGAACGTGCCCACCGAAGGCCGCTTCAAGAGCTTCGCCGCCAACGTCAGCTTCGACGCCGCCAAGCCGGAGGCCACCAAGGCGGTGTTCACCGTGGACCTGGGCAGCGTGGACGTGGGCAGCGCCGACGGCAACACCACGGTGCGCGGCGCGTCCTTCTTCAATATCGCCAGCCTGCCCAAGGCCACCTTCACCGCCAAATCGGTGAAGGCCCTGGGCGGCGGCAAGTTCGAAACCCGCGGCACCCTGAGCCTGAAGGGCGTCAGCCGCGAGGTGGTGTCCACCTTCACCGCCGCCAGCGCGGGCAATGAAACCACGCTGCAAGGCAGCTTCCCGCTGCAACGCCTGCAGTTCAAGGTGGGCGACGGCGCTTGGGACGACACCGAGGCGATCGCCGATCTGGTGACCGTCAAATACAAATTCGTTCTGACCGGCAAGTGATCTTGCCTTTCTTTACCCTGGAGAAAACCGACGTGACGACCAAAATGAAGACTCTGTTTGCCGCCGTGATGACGCTGGGCGTGCTGGGCAGCGCGCAAGCCGCCCCGGTCACTTACGAAGTGGACAGCTCGCACACCCATGCCGGCTATTCGCTGAGCCACCTGGGCTTTTCCACGCTGAGCGGCCGTTTCAACGACACCAAGGGCACCGTGGTGCTGGACCAGGCCAAGAAAACCGGCTCGGTGGACATCGTGATCAAGACCGCCAGCCACGACAGCGGCTGGGCGGCGCGCGACAAGCACATCGCCAGCCCGGACTTCCTGGACGTTGAGAAGTACCCGACCATCACGTTCAAATCCGACAAATTCACCTTCAACGGCGACAAGCTGGCGGCGGTGGACGGTCAACTGAGCCTGCACGGCGTGACCAAGCCGGTGACGCTGACGGTGACCAACTTCAAGTGCGTGGATTCCCATCCGATGGCCAAGAAGCCGTGGTGCGGCGCCGACGCCACCGCCACCATCAAGCGCAGCGAGTTCGGCGTGGGCGCTTACGCGCCGGCGGTGGGCGACGATCTGCAGCTGAACATCACCATCGAAGCCGGCAAGAAGTAAGCGGGTTCGATAAAGCGCCGGAGAGCTTGTCCGGCGTCAAAAAAACCCGAGTCGAAAGACTCGGGTTTTTTTATGGACGCCGTTGCGGGGGATCAGGTCAGGCCCAGCACGATGGGGGCCAGCCAATCGGACAGCCACATCACCAGCAGGGGGCTGATCACGGTCATGCCGCCGAACACCGTCCAGGGCAGACGCGCTTCCGGCTGACGGCGCATCACGTACAAGAGCGCGCGGTAACAGGCGTAGCTGACGACCATGATCAGCGGCGGAGCCATCAGGTAGGACAGCAGCGGCCGCCAGTCCAGCAAGCGTGAAAAAGCGACGATGCCCAGATGTAGGCTGAGCTGGCTGGCCATCAGCGCCGCCAGCTGCGGCTGGCGTTCAGGGAAGGCCAGGCCAAGCCGGCTGACCCGCAAGCTGCTGGCGGACCACAGCACGGCGGCGATGCCCAGCCAGGCGTAGGCGTAACAGAAGGGCAGCAACACCGGCGACAGCACGGTGAGGAAGGGGTCCGCGCGGAAGATCAGCGCCAGGATGAAGAAGGACGCCGCGAAGCATAGCTGGGCGATGCCGTCGCGGCTGGCGATCAAGCGCCACAGAATGTGCAGGTAGAACAGCGCGACCAGAACGAGCAGGAACCAACCGGTGGGCGTCGCCGTCATTGAGCCTCCAGTACGCGGACCAGGACGGCGGACACCTGCTCGCCTATCTGGGCCAGGTAGTGGGTGTGCATGTCGAAGGTGAAGCGTTGCGGATCGTCCGACGCCAGCGCCAGCAGGCCGAAGGCCTGGCCCTTGCCGTCGCGCAGCGCCAGTTGGGCGAAGGACTGCAATACCGGCGCGGCCGGGAACCAGGCCAGCACGTCGTCGTTGACGTAGGGGCCACAATAGGGCGCGGACAGATTGCGCGCCAGCGCAGCCACCTCGCTGCGGGCGTCGTAGGCCGGGCCGGCGGACTCCGCCGCCGGATGCCACAGCCGCAGCGCCACGCGCTTCAGCTTGAAATGCTCGGCGAAGCAGGCGGGCAGCGCGTTCAGCACGTCTTGCAGGCTCAGGCAGGCTTGCAGCGTCAGCGCCAATTGATGGGCGCTGGCGATGATGCGGTCGTTGGCTTCGCTGTGGCGGATCAACTGCTGCAAACGCGATTCCAACTGGCGGTTGCGGTCCTTCAGGTCCAGCATTTGGCGTTCCGCCAGCGAGACCACCACGCGGTCTTGCGGCGCGCCGCCCGGCTTCAGGCCGAGTCTTTCGGCATGGTGGGCGAGAAAGTCCGGGTGTTGGTCCAAAAACGCCAGCACATCATCTGTCTGCATGATTCATAACCCCCTATACGGCTGTGTTGTTGTTGCGAGCCCGCCGCCGTTTACCGGCGGCGGGCCGTTAAATCTCGATTTCGCCCTGGAACACGGTGACGGCGGGGCCGGTCATGGTGACCGCGGCGTCGTCGGCCGGCCATTCCACCGTCAGTTCGCCGCCGCGGGTGTGCACCCGCACGCGCCGGTCCAGCAGGCCGCGGCGGATGCCGGCCACCACCGCCGCGCAGGCGCCGGTGCCGCAGGCCAGTGTTTCGCCGGCGCCGCGTTCGAACACGCGCAGACGGATTTCATCGCGGGCTACTACCTGCATGAAGCCGGCGTTGACCCGTTCCGGGAAGCGGGGATGGTTTTCGATGGCCGCGCCGACGCGCGTCACCGGAGCCAAGGCTACATCTGCGACTACCTGCACCGCGTGGGGGTTCCCCATCGACACCACGCTGACCGACAAGGTCGCATCCTCGACTTGCAAATCGTGGCATACCGCCTCGCGCTCGGCCTGGAACGGAATCTCGTCCGGAGTGAAGCGCGGCCGGCCCATGTCCACCCGGGCCTGGCCGTCGCCCAGATACTCCGGCGCGATCACGCCCTTGGCGGTTTCCACCCGGATCCGCGATTTGGCGGTGAGGCCGCGGTCGGACACGAATTTGGCGAAGCAGCGCGCGCCGTTGCCGCATTGCTCCACCTCGCCGCCGTCGTTATTGAAGATGCGGTAGCGGAAATCGTTGTCCGGAGAGCGCGGGGGCTCCACCAGCAGTAATTGATCGAAGCCGATGCCGAAGTGGCGATCCCCCAGCTGACGGATGCGCTCCGCGCTCAGGGGAATGGTTTGACTCACGCCGTCGACAACCATGAAGTCGTTGCCGAGGCCGTGCATTTTGGTGAAGTGCAATTTCATTGGCGCGCCAGATCCTGCGTAAACAAGCGGCCCGCTATCGGGCCGGCGGTCGGGCGGCGGGCCGCGCGCGCGGAAGCGCGGACGGGGCGTCGCCGCCAATAAGGCAGGTTAGCACAGTGGCGTAGATAGAGGTACAGGCGCGCGCTCAGGCGCTGCTCAGCGGCTTGCCGGGCGGGGCGCCCGCGCCGGCGTAGGCCTGCAGGGCGGCGCTGGACGCGGCCGTCTGCGGCATGGCTTCGCCGCCGGCTTGAACTGCGGCGGCTTGCGCGTCGGCGGCGGCGGCCTGGCCGGCGTCGTCTATCAGCGAGCCGGACGAAGACGCCGGCGCGTCTTGTCCGGTGGCGAGTTTGAGCGTGTCCTCGGCGGCGTCGCCGGACTGGCTGAGCTTGAGCTGCATTTGCATCAGCAGCAGCCGGACCAGCGTCGCCATGTCCAGGCGTGGACGGCTGGTTTGAGCGGGCTCCGGCGTCGGCTCCGGGGCGGCCGGCGCAAGCTCGGGGTCGAAGGCGGCGGCGTCTGCGGCGCGGGGCCTTGGAGAGAGGGCGGGCGGCGTTATCGGCGTGGAATGGATTTTCATTTCAACGGTAAAAATAATTAGCCGGACCCGGCTTAAACCGAGGTCCGGCGGGAAAAGGGCGCTCAGCCTGCGGAAGCTTGAGTCTGGCCGGCGTCGCCGCTATTGGCCTGGTAGGCGGCCAGCGCCGCCTGAACCTGAGCGCCGCCATGGTGATGGTGGCGATGGTGAGGCGGCTGGTTTTGCGCCGCCGTCTGCAAGCTTTGCTGCAACTGCTGGTAATCCTGCTGCGCCTGCTTAAGGTTGCCGCTGCCCAGATCCTGGCCCAGGTTATTGAACAGCGAGTTGGGCGATGAGGCCGAGGAAGCGCCGCTCAGCGCGCTTAAGGCGTCGTCGGCGTCGCTATTGCCCGAACCGCCGAAGCTGGCCGCCTGCAACTGGCTCAGCATCTGCTGGAACAGCACGGCCAGATCGCCGTTGCCGCCGGCATTGCTGGCTGACGCGTCGCCGGCGGCGGCGACGCTGCCGTCGGTCTGCATGGAGTTGATCAGGCTGGCGAAGTCCTGGCCGCCGGCGTTGGCGGCGTTTGAGCCGCTTGTCGCGCCGCCGGACGCCGCGGACTGCAGGCTGGCGAGGGCTTGCTGCGCGCCGCCCAGATCGCCTTGCCGCACGTCGTTGATCATGGTCTGGAAATCCTGGCGGCGCTGCTGGTGAACGGCTTTACGTTGTTGCCAGGCGTTGCCGCCGGCGTCGATGCCGCTGGTATTGCTGACTGACATGAATGTTCTCCCGCAAAGTCATGATGGAGTTGTCGGTCGTGAGCCTCACGGAGCAGCTCGACTTCCATTGCCGGCCTGGTTCTGACGTTTTGCCGGCGCGGGCGGCAATCCATGCCGCCGTGGCGGAGAGAATTGCCGTCTGGCGGCGAGTTTGGCCTGTTTTCGCGTCAGAACAAGGACTTGACCCGTTGCCAGTTGCAAACGGCGTGCCAGCCTTGCGGAGAGATTCTGTTAATTTCCGTGAGACAATCAGTCTCGTTCGGATGGTCTTGTTATAAACAAGTCAGCCCTCTGAACCGCCGGGATGCCGTCATGCGTTTTGCCATTACCTTGTCCGATCGCTTCAAGCCGGTGCTGGACGTGTTCCTGCACGCCGGCTGGCAGCCGTTGAAGTTGTTCTGCACCCCGGTGGACCATCGCATGCATCACCACAAGGAGTCGCTGGCGGCGGCGGAGCGCCTGGGCGTGCCGGTGCAGCTGTCGCGGATGCGCGAGCGCGACTTGCTGGAGCTGGCGGAGCAGGATTGCGAAGTCCTGCTGGTGGCCAGCTACAACTGGCGGGTGCCGGACTGGGAGCCTTATCTGAATTACGCGGTCAACTTCCATCCGTCGCCGCTGCCCATCGGCCGCGGGCCTTACCCCATGGTGAAGGCGATCCTGGACGGCCATAGGCAATGGGGCTGCAGCTGTCACCAATTGACCCGGGAAATGGACGCCGGCGATGTGCTGGCGCAGGAGCAGTTCGCGCTGAGGCCGGATGAAACCCATGAATCGCTGGACGCGAAACTGCAACTGGCGTTGTACCGGCTGGCGGGGCGAGTGGCCGGCGACTTCGCCTCTTTATGGGATCTGGCCCAGCCGCAAGGCGAAAACAGCAGCTATTGGCCGCTGTGGCGGGACGAAGAACGGGTGTTGGATTTCAGCCTGCCGGTGGAGGACGTCATGCGCCGAGTGCGCGCCTTCGGCGACTTCGAATGCCTGGCCGCAGTCAACGGCGTCACCGTGCACGTGCACCGCGCGCAAGGCTGGCGAGAGAGCCACGCTTACCCGCCGGGCTCCTTGATCCTGTCCAATGCGCTGAGCCTCCTGGTGGCCGCCGCCGACGGCATGGTGCTGATCAGCGAATGGAGCCTGAACCCGCCCGGCGGCGTCAGCGGCCGGCTGAGGGGGTGAGGTGAGGCGGTGTAGACCTTCGCTGAAATTTTTTTCATTGGCCACCTAAACTTTTTATCGATCGCCTAGATAAGACTCTCCGAACAGTCCAATTTCCGGGGGTCAGCATGGTTGCAGTGGTGGCGGGTGTGGGTTTGGGTTTGCAGAACAGTTCGTTGGCGGCCTTGGGCGGGCAGGGTCAGT
>NZ_JBMDJX010000019.1:0-96708 GCF_057809415.1 Chromobacterium sp. FG22
GGAGGCGCCGCCGCCGCTTGGGGCGCGGGCGCCGCCGCAGGGGCGGCGGGCGCGCCGCCGGGGGTGACGGCTTGATAGAGCTGATTCCAGTCCGGGCCTTGACCATTGCTTGCGGGCTGCGGCGCGGCCGCAGCGGGCGCCGGCGTTGCAACCGGAGCGGGAGCTGCCGCTGGGGCCGGTTCGGCCGCCGCGGTCTCTTCGGACAGCGTCTCGCCCGCCAGCGCGGCGTCCAAGGCCGCCAGGATGCGCGGGTCGGCTTCGCTGGGCATCAGGCCCTGGCCCATGGTGCCGAACATATCGCGCACGATGCCGGTGGCGTCAAGAATCACGTCCATGATGCCGGCGGTGATGTGCAGCTGGCCGTTGCGGAGTTTGTCGAACAGGTTTTCGGTGCGATGGCATAGATTGATCATCGGGCCGACATTGAGAAAGCCCGCGCCGCCCTTGATGGTGTGGAAGCCTCTGAAAATGTCGTTCAGCAGCGCTTTGTCTTCCGGGCGCTTTTCCAGTTCGACCAGTTTATTGTCTACATCGGAAAGGAGGTCCGTAGACTCCATCAAGAAGTCTTGCAGCAGCTCTTCCATGCCGGCGAATTCGCTCATTTTCCACTCCCGCCACGCCTTGCTCGCGTGCTCTGTTCTGCGTGTTGTTCGTTAGAAGCCCAGGCTTTCCAGCAGGTCGTCGACCTGTTGCTGGCTGCTGACCACGTCGGTGCGGCCTTCCGGATTGATGACCGGGCCATTCAGCAGATTGGTGCCCATGCCCAATTCTTCTTTTTTCGCCTCCGGCGAAAATTCGATCAGGAAGTTGACCAGCTCGCTTTCCAGCAGTTGGACCATGCCCATCATCTTCTTGATGACTTGGCCGGTCAGATCCTGAAAGTCCTGGGCCATGACGATTTCCAGCAACTGGGTGCTGGTCGCCTGGGTCTGGGCCGGCACTTCATTTAAGTAGCCGCGCGTGTCGGCCGCAAGTTGTTGGAACTCTTCCACGCTCAACAGATTGGCGTACAGCCGTTCCCAGCGCGAGGACAGCTCCAGCGCCTTGCTTTCCAGCTGGTCCTGATACGGCTTGGCCAGATCCGTGGCGTTGAGCACGCGTTCGGCCGAATTTTCCGTCAGGGTGGCGATGTAAGTCAGCCTGTCCTTGGCGTCCGGAATCGCGTCCGCCATTTTTCCCAGGGATTTGTCGTAGCCTAGATCGCGTAGCGCATCATGCATTTTGCGGGTTAACTGACCAATTTGTTCATACATCGAGGTAGGGCTGCCGGCGGCTCCGGCGGGCTGGGACGCTGCGACGGCTTCGGGCGCGGCGGCTTCAGGCGGCGCGGCCTCGCTTTGCTGCGTCGCAATGCTGTCGAACAGAGCTTCAAGATCCGGGTTGTCCCCGCTCTCCAGGATGTGATTGGACACGATAAATCCTCCTCAATACTGACGCAGACCGTTTTTTTTCGGCACTCAGGCTGGTTTATTCAGGTTTTGGAAGATCTTGTTCATTTTTTCTTCCATGGTGGCGGCAGTGAAGGGTTTCACGATGTAACCGCTGGCTCCGGCCATGGCCGCTTCGATGATGTTTTCCCGTTTGGCTTCCGCGGTGATCATCATGAAGGGCAAGTGCTTGAGCTGGGCGTCGGCGCGGACTGCCTTGAGCAGTTCGATGCCGGTCATATTGGGCATGTTCCAGTCGGAAACGATGAAGTCGAAGTGCTGGGTTTTCAGCTTATGCAGCGCAACCATGCCGTCTTCGGCTTCGTCGACGTTGGTGAATCCTAGCTCTTTCAAAAGGTTGCGCACGATTCTCCGCATGGTGGAGAAATCGTCTACGACTAGGAAGCGAATATTCTTGTCTGCCATTGAGGTGTGTCCTGATTTATCTGAAATTCATCGAGCCGCATATTGTAGCGACTACCTCTGCAGGAATGGAATCAAAGTTTCGGCCAGCACGCCGGGGTCGAACTTGGCGACATAGGCGTCCACGCCCACGCTGGAGCCCATCGCGCGGTTGGCGTTGGAGGACAGCGAGGAGTGCATCACGACCGGAATGCCACGGAAACGCTGATCGGACTTGATCAGCTTGGTCAGCACATAGCCGTCCATTTCCGGCATTTCGGCGTCCACGAGGATGATTTTCAGGTGGTCGTGCAGGCACTCGTCCTCGCCGAAATTGCGGCCGGCCAGGGTCTGCAGCCGGTCCCAGGCTTCGCGGCCGTTGGTGGCTTGCTGAAATTTGATGCCCATCTTCTCCAGCACGCCGGTGATTTCCTTGCGGGCGACGACCGAGTCGTCGACGAAGAAGAGGTATTGGTCGTTTTCCAGCTGGGCGGTGGGCACGTCCGGCAGGCGGGGCTCGCCGACCACGCTGGCCAGGATCTGCTCCACGTCCAGGATGGATACCAGCTTGCCGTTTTCCAGTTCGGTGATCGCGGTGATCAGGTTCTGGTTGGTGCCGCTCGCCGCCATCATGTTTTCCGGCGCGCGCACCTTGTCCCAGTCCACGCGGATGATGCGGTCCACAGAGTCGACCAGGAAGGCCTGGGTGCTCTTGTTGAACTCGGTGACGATCATGGTTTCGTAGCTGCGGGTTTGATCGGCGCCGATGAACTTGCCAAGCGAGATGACCGGGATGATATTGCCGCGCAGCGACAGCACGCCTTCCACGCCAAACGGCATGTTCGGGGTTTTGGTGATGGCGGGGGTCTGCGACACCTCGCGCACTTTGAAAACGTTAATGCCGAAGGTTTCCCGCGTTCCAAGCGAAAACAGCAGAATCTCCATTTTGTTGGAACCCGCCAGTTTGGTCCTGGCGTCAACGGTTGCAAGCAAGGAGGCGTCTGTGGCTGCCATATCTGTCCCTCTCCCTTAATGCTTTTGCTTACTTGATCTTTAGTCTTTGGGTTCCAGATTCAGCATCTGGCGCAGTTTCATCGACAGCTTCTGCGGTTCGAATTTGGCGACGTAGGAATCCACGCCGACCGATTCGCCCAGCTTCTGATTCGAGGAACCGGAAAGGGAGGAGTGCATCAACACCGGAATGCCGTTGAAACGCGGATCGCTCTTGATCATCTTGGTCAGCATATAGCCGTCCATTTCCGGCATTTCCACGTCGGTCAGCACCAAGTGCAGTGAATCCGACAGCTTCTTGCCGGCCAGATCGGCCTGATTGGCCATTTTCTGCAATTCTTCCCATCCGCGCATGCCGTTGATGGCGGAGGTGTACTGGATGTTCATCACTTCCAGCGTGCGTTCGATCTGCTTGCGCGCCACGGCGGAGTCGTCGGCGAAGAAGATCCGGCGCGGTTCCTTGACTGGCTCGATGCCGAGGAAGGTGTGGCCGTCGTCGACGATGGTGGTTTCCGCCAGCACTTTTTCCACGTCCATCATCATCACCAGCGTGCCGTTGTCCAGCTCGGTCACGGCCGTCACCAGCCCGGCCATGCGGTTGGTGATCATTTCCGGCGGCACGCGCATCGCGGACCAGTCCAGACGCAGGATGGTGTCCACCGCCTCCACCAGGAAGCCCTGGGTGTGGGCGTTGTACTCGGTGACGATCATGATTTCCGGCTTGTTGCTGGTCACGACGCCGGTGTATTTGGCCAGGTCGATGACCGGCACCAGCGCGCCGCGCAGGCTGACCATGCCTTCCACCGAGGAGGGCATTTCAGGCGCGGAAGTGATTTCCGGCGTGCGCATGACCTCGCGCACCTTGAACACGTTGATCCCGAAGATTTCCTTGCGCCCCGTGCGCTGATCCTGGCCCAACGAGAACAGCAGGATTTCCAGCTTGTTGGTGCCGGCCAGTTTCGTCCTGGCGTCGATTTTTTTGAGAAGCTCTGACACAGAAACCTCCGCTGCATTCTTTTGAAGTGGCGTACTACTACCCTTTATACGCCAGATATCGGTTTTGCCCGGTTTTTTTTGCTGAGCTGCATGCCAGATAACAGCTTGGCTCAGCGATACCCATTCATTATCATACTGTTTAAGTGGTTTTTACAAATAACTCGCAAGCGATTCGGCATATGGTTTCAAGCCTCAAAGATCAGCAGCAACTGGAAGCCGCTTTCGAGCAATTCAATGCGGTGTCCGGCCAACTCATTGATGCGTATAGACAACTTGAGAGCCAGGTGACAGTTCTCAACGCGCAGCTGGACGAAGCCAATAATCAGCTGCGCAAACAGCGCGATGAGAACGCAATGCTGGCCGAGCGCCTGGGTTTGCTGCTGGAGGCGCTGCCCGCGGGCGTGGTGCAAGTCTCGGCCGAAGGCGCGGTCACGGCGGTGAATCCGGCCGCCAGCCGGATGCTAAATGGCTGTTCTGTCGGCGCTTTATGGCGGGACATGCTGGCGGGGTTGCAGCGTTCGGAACTGGACGACACCTATTGCCATCGGCATGGCGAGCCGGGTCTGGTGTTGACCATGCAATGCCAGGATCTGCCGTCTGTCGGAGGACAGATTGTGCTTATTCACGATGTATCGCGTTTGCATCAATTGACCGGAGAATTGGCGCGTCAGCAGAAGTTGGCGTCCATGGGCGGCATGGCGGCGGCATTGGCGCACCAGCTGCGCACGCCGCTGGCCACGGCGATGCTGTATACGGCCAATCTGAAGCAGGATATCCCGCGGGCGGAGGATCGCGCGCGCTTCGTCGACAAGAGCCTGGCCCGGATGCGGGCGCTGGAGAGCTTGATCCAGAACATGCTGAGTTTTGTCCGCGGCCAGGTGACGACGCTGGAGCCTTTGGATCTGGAGGGTCTGCTGGAGGATTTGCGCGCCGTCATGCAACCACAATGTCATGAAAAAGGCGTGCTTTTTGATTGCAATGTGGTGGTGTCATCTGCCATAAAGGTTTTGGTGGACCGCAAAGCGTTGCAGGGGGCCTTGGTGAATCTCTTGGAGAATGCCTGGCACTTTTCAGGAAGCGGCGATGTGGTGCGGCTATCGGTGGAGGAAGGCGAGACGGCCTTGCTGTTTCGGGTGGAGGACTCGGGTCCCGGGTTTAACCCGGAGGAGCTGGAGAAGATGTTCGAGCCCTTTTTCACCACCCGCCCCGGCGGCACCGGCCTGGGCTTGGCCATCGTCAAGAAAGTGGTGGACGAACTGGGCGGGCAAGTGCGTTGTTTCAACAAGGGGGAGGGCGGGGCCTGTTTCGAGCTCAGCCTTCCGATGATGCAATCGTGATGGATGTGCCGTTTATTCAGAAGAAAGCAGAGGACGCCGCATGAGACCCATTGTCAAAGTCGAGGGCAGAGTTGGAAAGATGATCCTGATCGGGCAATTCGACTTCAACTTGCATCGGGAATTCCGGCAGGCCAGCCAGGAGTTGCTGGACAATCCGGAGGTGCAGGAGATCGAGATCGATTTCGATCAGGTGCCCTTCCTGGACAGTTCCGCGCTGGGCATGCTGTTGTTGCTGAAGGAGCGCGCGGCGGGGCAGAAGAAGAGCATGACCTTGATCAATTGCCGCGAGGCGGTGATGCAGGTGTTCGAAATCGCCTGCTTCAACAAGATGTTCACCATTAAGTAAGTTCAAGCATTGGAGCGTCTGTGCGCATCCGGGCCTGGTTGTCCGCTGATGCCGAGGCACGGGTTCGTGGCGATCCTTGGTTGTCGGCGCTGGATTGGTGGTTTTGCGGTGGCGCCGACTTCGCGGTGGGCGGCAAGCAGGATCTTTGGCTGACGAATCTGGCGGACGCTCCGGCCGAGCTGTTCGAGCAGTGGGAGGGCGACAAGTCCTTGTGGGTGTTTTCCTCGGGGCGCGCGGCGCCCTGGCTGGCCACGCCCAGTATTCATTTTCTGCGCGGCGACTTCGACGCGGATTTGCTGCGCAGCCGCCTGCTGGCCTGGCATTGGCAGCAACATGCGCTCTGCCCGCGCTTGTTCGGCGCGGCGGCGTTCGACATCATCAACGGCGCCATGTCCCTGTACCGTCCGTCGGGACAGGCGTCGGGCCGCGTGTTTCCCCTGGAAGTGTCGGTCAAGCCGGTGGACGCGGTGGGCGGCGACGTGGTGCTGCGCGCGGATTTGCCGGAGCGGACCTTGCTGATCCTGGGCGACGCGTCCGGTCACGGCCAGGGTTCGGCGCTGGACGCCGCGCTGTTGGCGCTGGGCGCGTCGCGGGTGCTGCTGGAGCAGCCTCTGTCCTTGTCCGCCCTGCGGGAGCTCAACGCCTTCATGCATAGCCATGTGGCCGATGGACGCTACGTCGGCAGCGCTTTGCTGGAGATCGATTGGGCCGCCCGCATGGTGAGGCTGGTCAACGCCGGCATGCCGGACATTCTGTTGTTCCTGTCCACCAGGCTGGAACAGCGCTTTTCTTCCATGTGCAGTCCGCTGGGCCTGCGAGCCGACATCGAACCGCTGGAGCCGCTGGCGCTGCCCTGGGCGGAAGGCCAGCACTTCCTGGCGCACAGCGACGGCATGGAGGAGTCGGACCTGCCGTATCTGCTGTCGCGTTTGCTGCGCTTGTCCAGCATTTCCTCGACCGACGGTTTCGGCTATGGCCCCTTGCCGTCAATTCCGCTAGGCTTCAGCAGCCCATACAATGACGACATGTCGTCGCTGGCTTTCGCCGTGCCGTCGTCGGCGCCGCCACGGCCGGCTTGAAGAATGTCCATTGGCCGCGTGCGCCGGTTCCGCGCGGATTCCGGCTTGAATCGGCGGGCTTTTTAGTTGATCAATCATTAATATCTGCGCGAATTTCAGCGCTTGGGCGAATCGGTCGTCTCGCCGCCGCGGCGCGAGACGACGAGCGAGCAAGGTAAAGAATGGGAAACGGACCCGGCGCGGACTGCGTCGGACGAGCGGCGGGCGGTTTCCTGAAACGGGGATGTTATGCACAAAAAAATACTGACGGTTGACGATTCCGCTTCGATTCGACAGATGGTGTCGTTCACCTTGAAAAGCGCCGGCTACGAGGTGGTGGAGGCCGGGGACGGCAACGCCGGCCTGGCCAAGGCGCAGGGAGGACAGTTCAATCTGGTGCTGACCGACCAGAACATGCCGGGCATGGACGGGCTGACCTTGATCCGCTCCTTGCGCAAGCTGCCGGCGTATACGACGACGCCTATCCTGATGTTGACCACGGAGTCCAGCGATCAGATGAAGGCGCTTGGCCGCGCGGCCGGCGCCACCGGCTGGCTGGTCAAGCCTTTTGATCCGCAGAAGCTGCTGGATGTGGTCAAGCGCGTGATCGGCTGAATCGGCTGATCTTGGGCACGGCGAGGAGCGAGCTTTTGGCAATCGACATGTCGCAGTTTCATCAAGTGTTTTTTGATGAGGCGGATGAACACTTGTCCAGCATGGAGAGCCTGCTGCTGGGCATGGACCAGTCCTGTCCGCAGCAGGAGGATTTGCATGCGGTGTTCCGCGCCGCGCATTCGATCAAGGGCGGCGCCGCCACCTTCGGTTTCGCCGATATGGCGGATCTGACCCATGTGCTCGAAGGCTTGCTGGACGAGGTGAGGCGCGGCGCGCGCGCCTTGAGTTCGGATCTGGTGGATTTGGTGCTGCGGGCCAAGGACGTGCTGTACGGGATGCTGGCGGCGCACAAGGGCAAGGGCGAGGCCGACGCGGCGCTGGCCGGCGAACTCAAGGCGCAGCTGGAGGCGCTGGCCGCCGCGCCGGCGGAGGCCGCGACGCGGCGGGCGACGCCGGAGGAGACGCGGCACTGGACGCTGTACCTGGAAATCGACGTGGTGGACGGCGTCGATATCGACGCCTTGCTGGAGTCGCTGGCCGAGCACGGGGACTTGAGCGTGGTGCAGCACGGCGAGGACGCCGACAAGCTGCCCTGGGTGGCGGTGTTCACCTCGCCGCTGGACGCTGCCGAGGTGGCGGAGTCGCTGGCCTTCGCCTTGCCGCAGGACAGCTTCCGCATCAACGTCGATCATGGGGTGGAGGAGGAGGGCAGCTTCGGGCTGTTTCTCGAGGCGGCGCCGGAGCCGGACGCTTCGGTCTGGCTGGAGGGCGACGGCTTCGGCCTGTTCGAGCCGCCGCCAGCCGAGACGGCGCCGCAGGACGAGGCGCCGGCCTTGGACCCCGACGCGGCCAAGCCGGCGGCGCGCGGCGGCGCGGTGGGCGAGAATTCGATCCGGGTCAATATCGACAAGGTGGATTTGCTGCTCAACCTGGTGGGAGAGCTGGTGATCACCCAGTCCATGCTGACGCAGTCCGGCGCGGGCCTGGACCCGGTGGCGCACGAGCGCCTGCTAGGCGGCATCGGCGCCTTGCAGCGCAACGCGCGGGAACTGCAGGAGGCGGTGATGTCCATCCGGATGACGCCGATCGCCTTCGTGTTCAACCGCTTCCCGCGCGTGGTGCGCGATCTGGCCGGCCGTCTGGGCAAGAAGGTGGAGCTCACGATGATGGGCGAGGGCACCGAGCTGGACAAGGGCTTCATCGAGAAGCTGTCCGATCCGCTGACTCACCTGGTGCGCAATAGCCTGGACCACGGCATCGAGGCCCCGGAAGCGCGGCAGGCGGCCGGCAAGGACCCGGTGGGACGGCTGACGCTGCGCGCCTTCCATCAGGGCAGCAATATCGTCATCGAAGTCAGCGATGATGGCGCCGGGCTGAACCGGGAGCGGATTCTGGCCAAGGCGCGGCAAGGCGGTTTGGCGGCGCCGGCCTCGCTTTGCGACGCCGAGGTGTGGAATCTGATTTTCGAAGCCGGCTTCTCCACCGCCGCCGAGGTGACCGAAGTGTCCGGCCGCGGCGTGGGCATGGACGTGGTCAAGCGCAACATCCAGAGCATGGGCGGCCGGGTGGAGATCGACTCCATGGCCGGCATCGGCACCACCATCAGCATTCATCTGCCGCTGACGCTGGCGATCATGGACGGCATGTCGGTGCGCATCGGCGCGGAAACCTATGTGATGCCCTTGGGCGCGGTATTGGAGTCCTTGCAGCCGGCGCCGAGCGAAATCAAGACAGTGGCCGCTCGCGGCCAGGTGGTGGCCATTCGCGGCGAGTACCTGCCGATTGTGCCGCTGGGCCGGTTTTTCTCCATTCCGGACGCGAGGCGGACGCCGAGCGAGGCCATCCTGGTGATCGTGGAGGCCGGCAATAGCCGGCTGGCGCTGCTGGTGGACGACCTGATCGGCCAGCAGCAGTTCGTGGTGAAGAATCTGGAAACCAATTACCGCAAGGTGGACGGCATTTCCGGCGCCACGATCCTGGGCGACGGTCAGGTGGCCATGATCTTGGACATCGCCGCGATTGCGCGGCACAACCAGCGTATGGCGCTGGACGCATGAAACAACAAGGATAAAGAAATGGTGGCGGAACGGGATGGTCCGGGCCTGGCGCAGAGACGCTCGGGCAATGAGCTGCTGGTGTTCACGCTGGGGACGGAAGAATACGGCATCGATATTTTGAAGGTGCAGGAGATCCGCGGTTACGACGCGGTGACCCGCATCGCCAACGCGCCGGACTTCATCAAGGGCGTGGTCAATCTACGCGGCCATATCGTGCCCATCGTGGATTTGCGCCTGAAGTTCGGCATAGGCGAACCGGTGTACAACGCGTTCACCGTGGTGATCGTGCTGAATGTGTGCGGGCGGGTCATCGGCGCGGTGGTGGACGGCGTGTCGGACGTGATTCAGCTGGAGAGCGATGCGCTGCGCGCCGCGCCGGAGTTTGGCGCGGCGGTGGACACCGCCTATATCGAAGGACTGGGCACGCTGGACGAGCGCATGATCATCGTGGTCGATATCGAGAGGCTGATGGGCAGCGAGGAAATGGCGTTGACTGATGCCGCGGCTCGAGTGCAAGCGAATTAGGGGGCGAAGCATGAACAATATGAAAGTGATCCATAGACTGATCCTGGGCTTCGGTCTGCTGATCCTGTTGCTGGCGGTGGCGATGACGCTGGCGGTCAGACAGCTGCAGGGACTGGCCGATGATCTGGTCAATATTTCCGGCGTGCATATCCCGCAGGTCAGCGCCGCGCACAAGATCGCCGCCAATGTCGACCTGGCGTCTCGGGACGTGCGCAATCTGCTGCTGAGCAAGGATGCCCAACTGGTCAAGGAGTTCAACCAGCAGATCGACGAGAGCCTGGCCAGTCTGACGCAGCGGATGACGGCTTTGGAGCCGAATGTCGGCAGCGCCGGGCGGCCGCTTTTCGAGGCGATGCGCTCCGACGAGGCCAGTTTCCGCTCCGAGCTGAACGTGTTCCGGCGCATGCAGGCGCAGGGGCGCGATGTGCAGGCCCGCGATTATCTGTTCGTCACCCTGCGCGACACCCAGCTCAAATACATGGCTTCGATCGACCGCTACATCGCGTTTGAAGAGAACCTGATGCGCAAGGCGGGACAGGACGCCAGCGACAACTCCCGGCAGGCCTACAAACTGCTGTTCGCCTTTACTCTGCTGGCCCTGCTCATCGGCGTCGGCTTCGGCGTCTTCATCATCCGCTCGCTGATGCGCCAACTGGGCGGGGAGCCGGCGGAACTGGTCAAAGTGATGCGGGAGTTGACCGAAGGCCAGGTGCGCTCCGAAATCAAGGTCAAACCGGGCGACCAGCACAGCCTGTTCGCGTCGATGAGCTTGCTGGCCGAGAAGGCGATCGAGAACATCCGGGTGCGCAACGCGCTGGACAACGCCTCCACCAATGTGATGATCGCCGACAACGAGCGCAACATCATCTACACCAATCACAGCGTGCTGGAGATGATGCGTCGCGCCGAGGCCGATCTGCGCAAGGCCTTGCCCAATTTCGACGCGCGCGCGATGCTGGGCGCCAATATGGATGTTTTCCACAGCAATCCGGCGCATCAGCGCGATCTGTTGGCCAATCTGAGCGCCACTTATCGCGCGCAGATCAATATAGGCACGCGCATTTTCGGCCTGGTGGCCAATCCGGTGTTCGGCACCGACGGTTCCCGTTTGGGCACGGTGGTGGAATGGAAGGACCGTACCGGGGAGGTGGAGATAGAGAAAGAGGTGGCCAGCATCATCTCCGCCGCCGCGGCCGGCGATTTCGACCGGCGCATCAATCTGGAAGGCAAGGACGGCTTTTTCCGCCAGCTGGGCGAAAGCGTCAACCAATTGCTGGCGGTGACCAGCCAGGGCCTGGGCGATATCGCCACCGTGCTGGCGGCTCTGGCCAAGGGCGATCTCACCCATGCGATCAAGGGCGATTACCAGGGCTTGTTCAGCCAGTTGCAGAACGATACCAATACCACGGTGATGCGGCTGAAGGAAATCGTGTCCAACATCAAGGAGTCCACCGACGCGATCAACACCGCCGCGCGCGAGATCGCCTCCGGCAACGCCAATCTGTCCAGCCGCACCGAGCAGCAAGCCGCCAGCCTGGAGGAAACCGCTTCCAGCATGGAGGAAATCACCAGCACGGTGCGGCAGAACGCGGAGAACGCCAAGAAGGCCAATACGCTGGCCACCGGCGCCTCCGACATCGCCGCGCGCGGCGGCAAGGTGGTGGGCGACGTGGTGGCCACCATGAACGAGATCAACGATAGCGCGCGCAAGATCGTCGACATCATCAGCGTGATAGACGGCATCGCCTTCCAGACCAATATCCTGGCGCTCAACGCCGCGGTGGAGGCGGCGCGGGCCGGCGAGCAAGGGCGCGGCTTCGCCGTGGTGGCCAGCGAGGTGCGCAATCTGGCGCAGCGCTCCGCCGCCGCCGCCAAGGAGATCAAGGGCTTGATCGGCAACTCGGTGGCCAAGGTCGAGTCCGGCTCCAAGCTGGTGGACGAGGCCGGCAGCACCATGGACGAGATCGTGATCTCCATCCGCCGCGTCGCCGACATCATGAGCGATATCTCCGCCGCGTCGATCGAGCAGAGCTCGGGCATTGAACAGGTCAATCTGGCGGTGACGCAGATGGACGAGAACACGCAGAAGAACGCCGCGCTGGTGGAACAGGCCGCGGCGGCGGCGGAGTCGCTGGAAGAGCAGGCGCGCTATCTGGACGACGCGGTGCAGGTGTTCAAGTTGGGAGAACATGGCCCGCGTCTGCGGCAAGCGCCGACGCGCGTCGCGTCGGCGGCGGAGCCGGCCGCCCATGCCGGCGGCGTCAATCCGGCGCCGGCTAAGCCGGCGGGCAAGATCGTGGTGCCGGCGCGGCTGCATCCGCAGGTGGATCTGAGCGACGGCGAGTGGGAGGAGTTTTGAGGCACAGGTCCGGAGGGGCCGTGTTGGCGGGCTTGGAATTGGACATCACGTTCACGCCCGAGGATTTTCGCCGCATCCGCGACATGGTGTACCAGCGGGTCGGCATCGCCCTCAACGACAGCAAGACGCATATGGCCTACGCGCGCTTGGCCAAGCGGGTGCGGGCTTTGAGCCTGAAAAGCTTCGCCGAGTATCTGGACCGCTTGGATCAGGACGCCTTGTCGGAGGAATGGCAGAATTTCATCAACGCGCTGACCACCAATCTGACCTCGTTTTTTCGGGAGCCGCATCATTTCGACATGCTGCGCGCCCACGCCGAGCGCTGGCGCAAGCGCGGCCGGCCGTACCGGGTCTGGAGCGCGGCGTCCTCGACCGGCGAGGAGCCTTACTCCATCGCCATCACCATGGCGGAACTGGCGGAGAGCTTGCGGCCCTTCCCCTGCGAGTTGCTGGCGTCCGACATCGACACCCATGTGCTGCAACAGGCGATGCGCGGCGTGTATCTGCGCGAGCGCGTCAGCCAGTTGCCGGAGCCGCAGCTGCGGCGTTTTTTCGACAAGGGCGTAGGCGCCAATGAGGGCAAGGTGCGCCTGAAGAAACGCGTGCGCGAGGCGATGACGTTTTTCCAGATGAATCTGGTGGCGGAGGAATGGCCGCCGCTGGGGGAGTTCGACGTCATTTTCTGTCGCAATGTGCTGATCTATTTTGATAAGCCGACGCAGGCGGCCATACTCAATCATATGGCGCGGCATCTGGCTCCGGACGGACTGCTGCTGCTGGGGCATTCGGAAAACATCCTGCACCTGAGCGACGCCTTCGTCCCCTGCGGCAAGACCAGCTACCGGCTGGCCTGATCAGGCGTTCCGTGCGTCCGGCCGTCGCGCTGCGGCGCGAGTTTATGAGCCTTGTTTATCGATCCGGGAGCGTGGATGGCGCTGGAAAAGAAAATTCGGGTAATCGTGGTGGACGACTCGGCCCTGATCCGCAATCTGCTGACCTCCATCATCGACGAAGCGCCGGACATGGAAGTGGTGGCCACCGCCTCCGATCCGCTGATCGCGCGCGAGCGCATCCGCGCGCTGGATCCGGACGTGATCACGCTGGACGTTGAAATGCCGCGGATGGACGGCCTGGAGTTCCTGCGCCGGCTGATGCGGCTGCGGCCAACGCCGGTGCTGATGATCTCCTCGCTGACGCAGCAGGGTTCGGAGGCGACGCTGACGGCGCTGGAGCTGGGCGCCATCGACTTTCTGTCCAAGCCGGCGCACGATATCGCCAGGCGCATGGGCGATTACGCCGATGAGATCCGGGACAAGATACGGGCCGCGGCCGCGGCCAGGGTGCGGGCGCCGCATCGTTTTCATCGCCCGGCCGATGTTCCGCCGCCGGCGCCGCTCTTGGGCACCGGCGCGCAGCAGGCGATGTTGTTCATCGGCGCCTCCACCGGCGGCACCGAGGCGATCCGCGCGCTGCTGAGCGGCCTGCCCGCGACATGCCCGCCCATCTTGGTGGTGCAGCATATGCCCGAGCATTTCACCGCCAGCTTCGCCGCGCGCTTGAATGCCAGCTGTCCGATGCGGGTGAAGGAGGCGGAGGCGGGCGAGCCGGTGCGGCAGGGCGTGGCCTATATCGCGCCGGGCGATTGGCATATGCGGGTGCAGGCCGCCGCGGACGGTTTTCGCATCGAATTGGATCAGAGCGACAAGGTGAACCGGCACCGGCCGTCGGTGGACGTGCTGTTCGACTCCGCCGCGCGCTGCCTGGGCAAGCGCGCCATCGGCGTGATCCTGACCGGCATGGGGCGGGACGGCGCGGACGGCCTGCGCAGGATGCGCGACGCCGGCGCGGTCACCTTCGGTCAGAACGAGGCCAGTTGCGTGGTGTACGGCATGCCGCGGGAAGCGATGAAGGCCGGCGGCGTGCAACAGGAGTGGCCGCTGGACGCGCTGCCCTCCAAAATCATGGCCTGCCTGTACGGCAAGGCGGAAAAGGCGATGTTATGAAGAACGGCGCGGTGCATTTCAGCAGCCATTCGTATTTCGACAAGCATTTTCAAAGCCAGGCGGTGAAGGTGTTTCCCGGCGGCTTCTACGTCACCGGCCAGCCGCAGCTGCTGGTGACCTTGTTGGGCTCCTGCGTGGCCGTATGCATGCTGGACCGGACAGCCAATGTGGCCGGCATGAACCATTTCCTGTTGCCCGAGGGCAGCATCGAGGTGGGCGAGGGCGCGTCCGCCGCCCGTTTCGGCGTGCACGCGATGGAGTTGATGATTACCGAAATGCAGAAACTGGGCGCGATGCGCCATCGGATGGAAGCCAAGGTCTTCGGCGGCGGCAATGTGCTGGAGGGCATGTCGGTGATGAACGTGGGCGAGCGCAATCGCCGCTTCATCCACGGCTACCTGGATGCGGAAAGGATTCCCATTCTGGCCGAGGACCTGCTGGGCGACTGCGCGCGCAAAGTGTATTTCTTCACCGACAGCGGCAAGGTGCTGGTCAAGAAGCTCAAGCGCAGCCGCAGCCTGATCAGCGAGGAGACCCGCTATCGTCAGCAGGTGATGCAGCCGGAGGTGGCCGGCAGGTCCGGCGATATCGAGCTGTTTATCTGATGCGGCTCAACGTCCGCCGCGCGTCGTGAGACGCAATGCGCTTGCCTTCCTCGTTTCCAAGCGTTTCGCCCGGTCTCGCGCTTCGCGAGACCGGGCGTGCTTCTCAGCGCTCCAGGTGTTGCAGCTTGCCTTCGACTTCCGCCCAGTCCTCATGGTCCGGCAGCGGGTCCTTCTTCTCCGTGATGGTGGGCCAGAGCCTGGACAATTCGGCGTTGAGCGCGACGAAACCTTCTTGTCCCGGCGGAACGTCGTCTTCCGCGTAGATCGCGTTCACCGGGCATTCCGCCACGCACAGCGTGCAATCGATGCATTCCTCGGGGTCGATCGCCAGAAAATTGGGGCCTTCGTGAAAGCAGTCCACCGGGCAGACATCGACGCAATCGGTGTATTTGCATTTGATGCAGGCATCGGTTACAACGTAGGCCATGTTCAGCTCCTTGGTCGTCGAAAGCCGGCCGGCGCCGTTTGGCGCGGCGGCGGGGCGATGATTCGAGCGTATCAGTCAACATTATTAGCCAGAAATTCCCTTCACAACGCATTGCCGCCGTAAATTTCCTATCCGTCATGAACTCTTCTCGCTATCGCGGGCGTTTTGCCCCCAGTCCCACCGGCTTGCTGCACGCCGGCTCCTTGTGCACCGCCGTCGGCAGTTATCTGGAGGCGCGCGCGCGCGGCGGCGAGTGGCTGCTGCGGATGGAGGATCTGGACCCGCCGCGCGAGGTGGCCGGGGCCGCCGACGCCATCCTGCGCACGCTGGACGCCTATGGCTTCGAATGGGACGGCGAAGTGGTGTATCAAAGCCGTCGCCACGGGCTGTACCGTCAAGCGCTGGAGCAGTTGATCGCCTCCGGCCACGCCTATCCGTGCAATTGCACGCGCAAGGAGATCGCCAAGACCGCGCGGCGCGGCCTGGACGGTTACGTCTATCCCGGCCATTGCCGGCGGCGGCGTCCGGAAGAAGGCGGCCGCGCCTGGCGCTTGCGGGCGGCGCCCGGCGACACCGTGGTGGCGGACCGCCTGCAAGGGCCCTACCGTCAGAATCTGACGGCCGACATCGGCGATTTCGTCTTGCTGCGCGCGGACGGCTTTTGGGCCTATCAATTGGCCGTGGTGGTGGACGACGCGGAACAAGGGGTGAACGATGTGGTGCGCGGCGCCGACCTGCTGGTGTCCACGCCGCGTCAAGTGGTGGTGCAGCAGGCGCTGGGCGTGGCGACGCCGGGTTATTGTCATCTGCCGGTGCTGGTCAACGCCGCGGGGGAGAAGCTGTCCAAGCAGACGCTGGCGCCGGCGGTGGCGGCTGAGGACGCCGCCGCGGCCTTGCGCCTGGCCTTAAGCCGCCTGGGGCATGTTCCGCCGGAGGAGTGCGGCAGCCTGGCCGAGTTGTGGCAGTGGGCGCGAGCGCATTGGTCGCTGGCGCGCGTGCCAGTCGGACCGGTGCTTGCCGGCTGAATTGCGCCGTTTTATGCCAAAATTATGCGTTTGACGTCTTTTTTTCCATCCCGGCTGGCCTATATTGGCATCTGCGCACGCGCTTGTTGCGCATCATCGGCCGCGGCAAGCGGGTCGCCATCGTCTTCTCCTTGATATGCGGAAAATGCGACATGTTTTTATGTCGAATTTGTGTTCTAATGCCGCCTTTTTTTCATGCGCGCGCACTGGCGCAAAGTCCCGCTTCAGTTGACTCCGGTCAAGCGGTTTGAAGAAAGCATGCCCAGCTTGCGGGCGAGGCCCTCTATCATGGGCGCTTTTTCAGCCGTATCAGTCTGAATGCGAACGGAACTGGCCAGGCCAATTCCGCCGGCGCCATCGCATGAACGTAAACATGCGCGCGCGGCGCGCCCGTCAATCGGCAGGCCCGATGGAGACCAAGCCTTGAGCAATACCAATTTAGACAGCAAGACCAAGACCCGGGCGCTGGGCGTATGGATGTGCACCGCCTTGGTGGTGGGCAATATGATCGGCTCCGGCGTGTTCCTGCTGCCCGCGTCGCTGGCGCCGTTCGGCGGCGTGTCGATGATAGGCTGGCTGCTCACCGCCGCCGGCGCGATCTGCCTGGCCTTGGTGTTCGCCCGGCTGGCGGCCATCCTGCCCAAGGAAGGCGGGCCGTACGCCTATATTCATGAAGCCTTCGGCGGTTTCGCCGGTTTCTGGATCGCCTGGGGCTACTGGATTGCGCTGTGGGCCGGCAATGCGGCCCTGGCGGTGGCCGCCACCAGCTATATGCAGGTATTCGTTCCGGCGCTGGGCCACAATAATGTGTTGGCCGGCGTGTTCGCCATCAGCCTGATCTGGATCGTCACCTGGATCAACAGCCGCGGCGCGCGCAGTTCCGGCCTGGTGGCGGTGACGACCACCTTGCTTAAACTGTTGCCGCTGGCCGCCGTCACCTTCATCGGCTTTTTCCACATGCAGCCGGACAATATCGTGTTCAACCCTCACGACAAGCCGCTGCTCAGTTCGGTGTCCGCCACCATGGCGCTGACCCTGTGGGCCTTCCTGGGGCTGGAATCGGCGTCGGTGCCGGCAGGCGACGTGATCGAGCCGGAAAAAAACATTCCGCGCGCCACGGTGCTGGGCACTCTGATCGCCACCGTGCTCTACATCCTGTCCACGGTGGCCTTGATGGGCTTGATGCCGCCGGCGATGCTGGCCGCCTCCCAGGCGCCCTTCGCCGACGCCGCCCGGCTGATGTGGGGCGATTGGGGCTATTATCTGGTGGGTTTCGGCGCCATCGTGTCCTGCTTCGGCGCGCTCAACGGCTGGAGCCTGATGCAGGCGCACGTGCCGGCCGCGGCTGCGCACGACGGCCTGTTTCCCCGTCGTTTCGCCCAGATGAACCGCGAAGGCGTGCCCATTTTCGGCCTGCTGCTGTCCAGCGGGCTGGTGACGGTGCTGATGGCGATGAAGTACGCCGGCGGCGACGGCGGCGTCAAGATTTTCGAGTTCATCATCCTGCTGGCCACCGCCACCACTTTGCTGCCCTACGCCTTTTGCTCGATGGCCTTGCTCGCCATCATGCTGATGCGCCCCCAGCAGTTCCAGCGCAAGGACTTCCTGGCGCCGCTGTGCTTCGCCGGCGTGGGTTTCGCCTATTCGGTCTGGGCCTTGTACGGCTCCGGCGCCGACATCGTGATGTGGGGCATGATTCTGCTGCTGCTGGGCTTGCCGGTCTATGTCTGGCAGGTGAAGGAGCGTTACGCCGATCCTTCATGAAGGAGAGGCGATGTCGGATCCCAAACGCGGCTTAGGCCGCGTTTTCTTTTTGCGCAAGCCTATCGTCATGAGTCAACGGGCTTGCCTATGCCGCCGGCTGGTGGCCTACTAGGGCGCTTTGCTTTCAGACCGGGAGTTGCCATGAGGATAAGCGCCGCCGATCACGCGCTCGTCGCCATCGATTTCACCTATCCGCTGCCGGACGCGCAGACGCTGGCGCGGATGCGGGCGGAGAACGCGCCTTGCGCGCTTGAGCGCGCGGACGGCCTGTTTCCGGAAAACAGCTATTACCGCGCCGGCCGCAAAGGCTGCGCCGAAGGCATGTCGGCGCGGTCCTTTGTCGCGCGCCGTTTGCGCGAGACGGCGGCGCGGCTGGCGCCGGAGTACGGTTTGCTGCTGTTCGACGCCTACCGCAGCCGCGAAACCCAGGCGGATCTGTTTCAGATGGTGCTGGACGATGTGCGCGCCGCGCACCCGGACTGGGACGCGGCGGCGGTGGAGCGGCAGGCGCGACTGTTCGCCGCCCACCCGGACGACACCGCCCGTTTCGCGGTGTTGCCGCACAATTCCGGCGGCGCCGTGGACCTGGCGATCTGCCGGATGGACACGGGCGAGATCTGCGATTTCGGCACGGCCTTCGACGCGGCGGAGCCGGCGTCGCGCACCGATTTCTTCGAAGCGCCGCATGATCCGGCCCTGGGTTTTTCCTCCGAGCACTGGCTGACGGTGCGTCACAATCGCCGCGTCTTGTTCAATCTGATGAAGCAGGCCGGCTTCAGCAATTATGCCGAGGAATGGTGGCATTACGATCTGGGCGACTGCCTGTGGGGGCAGGCGCTGGGCGTGGATTGGATCTATCCGTCGATGGAGACCGAGCCGGAGAGGCCGGCCTGATCGCCAGGGCCGCCGCGCGGGCGCGGCGGCCCATGGCCTGGCGCTAGCCGGTCAGCGCCTTCAACCAGACCAGCGCGGCGCTGGCGCCCGCGTCCGGCACGCCCAGCGCCCGTTCGCCCAGATAGCTGGCCCGGCCCAGGCGCGGCCGCATGGCGGCGGTTGCCGCGCAGCCGCGCTCCGCCGCTGTCAGCGCCGAACGCCAGGCCGTCTCCGGAGCCTGTCCGGCGTCCAGGGCGGAGGCGAAAGCGTCGGCGGCGGGGGACAAGGCGTCCAGCATGGTGCGGTCGCCCACTTGCGCGCCGCCCAGTTCCGCGACGGCGGCGACGCCGTCCAGAAAGGCGGCCGCCCAGTCCTTCGGGGTGGGCGGGGTCGTCGTGTCCAGCCGCCGCGCCGCGCGCAGCAGGGCGGTGGAGTAGAAAGGCCCGGAGCTGCCGGCGATGGCTTGGCGCAAGGCCTGGCCGACCGCGCGCAGCGCCGTGGCGGGGTCGCTCCATGCGCTGTCGGGCAAGGCCCGGATCGCGGCCGCGCCGCGCTGCATGCTGACGCCCAGATCTCCATCCCCGGCCGCGCCGTCCAGTTCGGTCAACAGCGGCTCGGCGGCGTCCAGCGCGTCGGCCGCGGCCCAGGCCGCGGCGCGCAAACGGGGATCGGCCGCGGCGGCCGAGGGCGTGAAAGCGTCGCGCGGCGGCGCGGCGCGCAGCTGGCGTTGCGCCGGCAGACGGCCTGAACCGGGCCAGGCCGGCGCCAGAGTGGCCTGGTCCAGCCTGGCGAGCCGCTGATCGTCCAGCGCCATCAGGGACAAGGAGCAGCCGGGCATTTCCAGCGCGGTCATGAAGTTGCCGCTCCAGGCGCGTTCCACCTGTAGGCCGCGCAGGCGCAGATGAGCCAGCGCGGCGCGGGCGACGATGGCCAGCTCCATCGGCGGCGTGCCGCCCAGGCCGTTGACCAGCAGCGCCACCCTGTGTCCCGAACGCCAGCCGCGGTCTTGCAAGATGGCGTCCAGCAGCGTCGCGCACAAATCGGCGGCCGATGGCGTCGCCACGCGGCGCACGCCGGCTTCGCCGTGTATGCCCAGGCCCAGTTCCGCCTCCCCGCTGTCCAGTTGAAAGCCCGGGCGGCCGGTGGCCGGCACCGTGCAGGCGCCCAGGCCCACGCCCATGGTGGCCACCTGTTCTGCAGCCTGCCGCGCCGCGGCGGCGACCTCGGCCAGGCCGGCGCCGGAGGCGGCCGCCGCGCCGGCGATCTTGTGCACCAGCACCGTGCCGGCGATGCCGCGCCTGCGCGCCGGCTCCACGGTGTCGCGCAGCGCCACGTCGTCGGCCACCACCACGCTGTCGACGGCGATGCCCTCGGCGCGAGCCAGTTCCGCCGCCAGGCCGAAGTTGAGCCGGTCGCCGGTGTAGTTCTTGACGATGAGCAGCACGCCCTTGGGGCCGGCGACGGCGCGGATCGCCGCCAGCACGGTGTCTACGCTGGGAGAGGTGAATACGTCGCCCACCGCGGCGGCGTCCAGCATGCCGTGGCCGATGTAGCCGGCGTGGGCCGGTTCGTGGCCGCTGCCGCCGCCGGAAATCAGCGCCACCTTGTCGCGCAGGCCGCCGGCGGGAAGGTCCGCCCGCAGCAAGACGTTTTCTTCCTCGAGCAGCGCCAGGCCGGGCAGGGTGTCGGCCAGGCCTTCCAGCATCTCCCGCGCCACATGGCGCGGATCGTTGATCAGTTTTCGCATCGCGGTTTCCTTTCCAGATCGGATAGAGATCGTGCTTGGTCAAGATGGATGTCATCTTACGATCAGCGGCGGCGCAATGGGGGGGGCATCTATTTTTTGATCGATAAGGAAATGAAATATGTTCGTAATCGATCTTAAACGAAGCAATGCCGGTTCAATGTTTTGCGGTTTCGAATATTTTAAGTCATTGTTTAAGTTGAAGATAAACACGGCTTGCCAAGCCCCGGCCCAGCAACCATAATCTGGCTCGTCATGCAGGAGAGAGTGGCCGTCCGCGCCACCGCCGAAGGCGCAAGCGCACCCGCAATCGCTCAGGCAAAAGGACTGCATCATCGGACTGGCCGCAGCCAGTTCGCCGAATCTGGAGAGCGGCATCCGCGGATGCCCACCGAAGGGGCTAACGGCCGCAAGGCCGGAAAATCTCAGGTGCAGGGACAGAGGGGTGTAGGGAATAGAGCAACACTACACGCTTTTGCTAAGGACGCACCGATGACGGCCCCGAAACGCACCCCCCTGTTTGAATCCCATATCGCCGCCGGCGCCAAGATGGTCGATTTCGCCGGCTGGGAAATGCCCATCCATTACGGCTCCCAACTCAAGGAACATGAGATCGTGCGCAGCGACGCCGGCATGTTCGACGTTTCCCATATGACGGTGCTGGACATCAGCGGCCCGGACGCCAAAGTCTGGCTGCAGCGCTTGATCGCCAACGACGTGGCCAAGCTCGGCTTCGAAGGCAAGGCGCTGTATTCCGGCATGCTCACCCCCGACGGCACCGTGGTGGACGATCTGATCGTCTATCTGACCTCCTACGGCTACCGCATGGTGATCAACGCCGGCACCACCGACAAGGACCTGGCCTGGATGGAAGGGCGCAAGGCGGATTTCGACGTGGACATCAAGGTGCGCCGCGATCTGTCCATCCTGGCGGTGCAGGGCCCGCAGGCCATCGCCAAGGTCTGCGCGGTCAAGCCCGAGCTCGCCGACGTCATCCAGGCCTTGAAGCCCTTCCAAGGCCAGCCCGCCGGCGATTGGTTCTATGCCCGCACCGGCTACACCGGGGAAGACGGCCTGGAAGTGATGCTGCCCGGCGTTGAGGCCGCGGCCTTTTTCCAGCAACTGCAGGCCGCCGGCGTGGCGCCGATAGGCCTGGGCGCGCGCGACACGCTGCGCCTGGAAGCCGGCATGAATCTCTACGGCCACGATATGGATGAAACCGTTTCCCCGCTGGAGGCCGGCATGGGCTGGACCATCGCCTGGGAACCGGCGGAGCGTGATTTCATCGGCCGCAAGGCGCTGGAGGCGCAGAAAGCCGCCGGCCTGAAAACCAGACAAGTGGGCCTGGTGCTGGAAGGCCGCGGCGTGCTGCGCGAAGGCCTGAAAGTGGTGGTGGAAGGCGTAGGCGAGGGCGTGATCACCAGCGGCACCTTCTCGCCCACCCTCAAACACTCCATCGCGATCGCGCGCGTGCCGGCCGGCACCGGCGATACGGCGCTGGTGGACCTGCGCGGAACCTTGACCGAGGTGCGCGTGGTCAAAATGCCGTTTGTGCGCAACGGCAAAAAAGTTTTCGCCTGAGCGGCGTGCTTGGGCAGGCCGCGCGACGCGGCCGGGAATATCGTTTAAGACCTGGATTTGACTGGAGACACTCATGAGCAACATCCCCGCCGAACTCAAATACGTTGAAAGCCACGAATGGCTGCGCCTGGAAGCTGACGGCTCCGTGACCGTGGGCATTACCGAGCACGCGCAGGAACTGCTGGGCGACATCGTTTTCGTCGAATTGCCGAAAGTGGGCGCCAAGCTCGCCAAGGAAGAGCAGGCCGGCGTGGTGGAGTCGGTGAAAGCCGCTTCCGACATCTACTGTCCGATTGCCGGCGAAGTGCTGGCCATCAACGAGGAACTGGAAGCCGAACCGGAACTGGCCAATGGCGAGCCCTACGGCGCCGGCTGGTTCTTCAAGATCAAGCCGGCGGATCCGGCGGACCTGGACGCCCTGATGGACGCCGCCGCCTACGCCAAGGAAATTGGCGCCTGATGGTGAAAACCGCCTCGCAGTCCTAATCGGCCGCGAGGCGTTTTTTTCGCCCGGTTATCCAGCAACACCCGATTGGCCGCGCAAGCCGCGGCGCGGACGGCAAGCACAGAAGGTCCCGTACTCATGTCTCTCTCCGAACTTTTCAACCGCAAAGAATTCATCTCCCGCCACATCGGCCCGTCCGACGCCGAGCGCGAGCAAATGCTGGCCGCCATCGGCGTGGCCTCCATCGATGAACTGGTGGCGCAGACGCTGCCGGCCGACATTCACCTGAACCGCAAGCTGGAGCTGCCGGATCCGATGCCGGAAGCCGAGGCGCTGGCCGCACTGAAGGCCGTTGCCGCCAAGAACGTGGTCAATAAATCCTTCATCGGCCAGGGCTATTACCCGGTGCTGACCCCGACGGTGATCCTGCGCAATCTGCTGGAAAACCCGGGCTGGTACACCGCTTACACTCCGTATCAGGCTGAGATCGCCCAGGGCCGTCTCGAAGCCTTGCTGAACTTCCAGCAAATGGTGATAGACCTGACCGGTCTGGAACTGGCCAACGCCTCCTTGCTGGACGAGGCCACCGCCGCCGCCGAGGCGATGGCGATGGCGCGCCGCGTGTCCAAGGCCAAGTCCGGCCAGTTCTTCGTAGACAGCCGCGTGCTGCCGCAAACCCTGGACGTGATGCGGACCCGCGCCAAGTACTTCGGCTTCGAGCTGGTGCAGGGCCATCCGGAAGAGGCGGGCAAGGGCGAATACTTCGGCGCCCTGTTCCAATATCCGGGCGAAGCCGGCGATCTGATCGACCTGACCCCGCACATCGCCGCGGTCAAGGCCAAGGGCGCGGTGGCGGTGGTGGCCGCCGACATCATGGCCTTGGTGGCGTTGAAATCGCCGGGCGAGATGGGCGCGGACGTGGCCATCGGCAATACCCAGCGCTTCGGCGTGCCCATGGGCTTCGGCGGCCCGCACGCCGCTTACTTCGCCTTCAAGGACGAGATGAAGCGCTCTGCGCCGGGCCGCATCATCGGCGTGTCGGTGGACGCCAAGGGCAAGACCGCGCTGCGCATGGCGCTGCAGACCCGCGAGCAGCATATCCGCCGCGAAAAGGCCAACTCCAATATCTGCACCAGCCAGGTGCTGCTGGCCAATATCGCCGGCATGTACGCGGTGTACCACGGTCCGGAAGGCGTCAAGCGCATCGCCGCCCGCATTCACCGCCTGGCGGCCATTTTCGCCCACGCGGTCAAGGCCGCCGGCGGCAAGCTGGTGTTCGACCGCTTCTTCGACACGGTGCAGGTTGAGGCGCCCAAGGCCGAGGCGGTGTATCAGGCGGCGCTGGCCGCCGGCTACAATCTGCGCCGCGCCGGCGGCAATGTGCTGGGCGTCGCCTTCCACGAGGCGGCCAGCGAGGCCGATCTGGCTCGTCTGATCGAAATCTTCACCGGCAAGAGCGCCGACATCGCGGCGCTGGACGCCGCGGCCGCCGACGCGATTCCGGCCGGACTGAAGCGCGAATCCGCCTTCATGAGCCACCCGGTGTTCAACACCCATCATAGCGAGCACGAGATGCTGCGCTATATGAAGAAGCTGGAAAGCCGCGATCTGGCGATGAATCATTCGATGATCTCGCTGGGCAGCTGCACCATGAAGCTGAACGCCACCAGCGAAATGATCCCGATCACCTGGCCGGAGTTCGCCAATATGCATCCGTTCGCCCCGCGCGAACAGACGGTGGGCTATCTGGAAATGATCGCCGGCCTGGAAACGCAGCTGCGCGCGATCACCGGTTTCGACATCATTTCGATGCAGCCCAATTCCGGCGCCCAGGGCGAGTACGCCGGCCTGCTGGCGATCAGCCGTTACCATGAGTCGCGCGGCGACGGCCAACGCAATATCTGCCTGATTCCGCGCTCCGCCCACGGCACCAATCCGGCCACCGCGCAGATGATGAATATGCAGGTGGTGGTGGTGGATTGCGACGAGGCCGGCAACGTCGACGTCGCGGATCTGAAAGCCAAGGCCGAGCAGCATTCGGCTCAGCTGGCGGCGCTGATGATCACCTATCCGTCCACCCACGGCGTGTTCGAGCAGCCTATCCGCGAAATCTGCGCGATCATCCATCAGCACGGCGGCCAAGTGTATATGGACGGCGCCAACCTCAACGCCCAGGTGGGCTTGTGCCGTCCGGCCGACATCGGCGCCGACGTGTCGCACATGAACCTGCACAAGACCTTCTGCATCCCGCACGGCGGCGGCGGCCCGGGCATGGGCCCCATTGGCCTGAAAGCGCATCTGGCGCCCTTCATCGCCAACCACGTGGTGGCCTCGGTGCCCACCGCCCAGCCGGGCCAGACCGCGGTGTCGGCGGCGCCGTTCGGCTCAGCCTCCATCCTGCCCATCTCCTATATGTATATCGCGATGATGGGCGCGGAAGGCATGAAGCAAGCCACGGAGAACGCCTTGCTGTCCGCCAACTACGTGGCGACGCGGCTGGCCGAGCATTTCCCGGTGCTGTACACCGGCGCCAACGGCCGGGTGGCTCATGAGTGCATCATCGATCTGCGTCCGCTCAAGGCCTCCAGCGGCGTGACCGAAGTGGACGTGGCCAAGCGGCTGATGGATTACGGTTTCCACGCGCCGACCATGAGCTTCCCGGTGCCGGGCACGCTGATGATTGAGCCGACCGAGTCCGAGCCCAAGGTCGAGCTGGACCGCTTCATCGCGGCGATGGCGGCTATCCGTCGGGAAATCGACCAGGTGCAGAACGGCGTGTGGCCGGCGGACAACAATCCGCTGTGCAACGCGCCGCACAGCAAGGCCGACATCGCCGGCGACTGGCAGCGTCCGTACAGCCGCGAAACCGGTCTTTTCCCGCTGGACTATGTGCTGGAAAACAAGTTCTGGCCCAGCGTCAACCGCATCGACGACGTATACGGCGACCGCAATCTGGTGTGCAGCTGCCCGTCCACCGACAGCTACGCCTGATCCGTGCAGGCGGACGCCAAACCACCCCGGCCCTGGCCGGGGTTTTTTTACGCATAGACGCGTCGATACGGCACTGGAGTTGAGTGGATATACGACTATCATATTTAATGAGGAATATGACGGCAGTCTTGCCGCCCTTGATCCGCGAATCCCACCTATAGGAGGCTGCGTTGGCGTTGAACGCGCAGGTTGCGATTGCCGCACCGGATTTCCAGCTGCTGTTCGAACGGGCCCCCGGCCTGTATTTAGTGCTGGATACCGATTTCAACGTCATCGCCGCCAGCGATATTTACCTGCAGACGACCTTGACCCGGCGCGAGTCCATCCTGGGGCGCAATCTGTTCGACATCTTTCCGGTCAATCCCGCCGAGCCGGAAGGCGAGGGCTCGCGCAATCTGCGCATCTCTTTGCAGCGCGTGCTGGCCACCGGAGTCGAGGACAGCATGGCGATGCAGAAATACGATATCCCTCGGCCGGACGGCAGTTTCGAAGAGCGCTATTGGAGTCCGACCAACTGGCCGGTGAAGCGCGCAGACGGCAGCGTGGCCTGCATCATTCACAGCGCGCAGGACGTCAGCGAGTTCGTGCGCCTGAAACGGAGCCAGCCGCAGCAGAGTCAGCCGGCGGAATGGCGGGCAATGGACGCGGCGGCGCTAGAAGCGGAAATGGTGAACCAGCATGCGCAAATCGCCCGGGCCAACACCGATCTGAAGGAATCCAATAACGAACTGGCCCGCTTGAATCAGCAGATGCGCGAGCTGGATCAGATGAAGACCCGCTTCTTCGCCAATGTCAGCCATGAGTTGCGCACGCCGCTGACTCTGATTCTGGGTCAGGTAGAACGCTTTTTGACAGGCCAGGCCGAGCCGGAGGAGAGCCCCAATCTGCTGATGATCCAGCGGCAGGCGCGCATGTTGCTGCAGCAGGTCAACGATTTGCTGGACGTGGCCAAGCTGGACGCGGGGGAACTGAAGCTGCGCTACGCTCAGCTGGACCTGGCCGAGCTGGTGCGTCACGTGGCCTCTTATTTTACTTCGCTGGCCAGCGACCGGCATATCGACTACCAAGTGGCGGCGCCGAAAACGGCGTCGGCGCAGGTGGACGCGATCAAATTGCAGCGCGTATTGCTGAACCTGCTGTCCAACGCCTTCAAGTTCACGCCGGACGGCGGCCGCATTCAGATTGCGCTGGAGCTGAGAGGAAGCCAGGCCGGCATCCGGGTGCAGGATAACGGGCCCGGCGTGCCGGCCGAGATGCGCGACAAGGTGTTCGAGCGCTTCGTGCAAGTGGAGGACGGCGATTACGGCCGGCACGGCGGCACCGGGCTTGGCCTGGCCATCGTCAAAGAATTCATCGAGCTGCACCATGGCAATGTGAGCTTGTTCGCCGCGGAGGGCGGCGGCGCTTTGTTCCGCCTCAGCCTGCCTCTGTTGGCGCCGGCGGGTGCGCCGATAGAGTCGGAAGACTTGCGTCTGGACGATTTGCTGGCCGGCGGCGCGGTGCCCGCGCCCGCGTCGCCGCAGGCCGAGGGGGGCGCCGCGCCGGACAAGGGCGCCCAGGCGTTGGTGCTGCTGGTGGAGGACAACATCGATATGAGCGCCTTCATCGCCGGCGCGCTGGGCAAGCATTATCGGGTGATGACGGCGCCGGAGGGCGGCCGCGGCCTGCGTTTGGCGCAGAGCGAGCAGCCGGACCTGATCATCAGCGATCTGATGATGCCGGGAATGGGGGGAGAAGAGTTTGTGTCGGCTTTGCGCGGCAACCGCCAGACCGAGGACATCCCGGTGGTGATGCTGTCGGCGCGCGCCGACGATTCGCTGCGGCTGCGTATGCTGCAGAACAGCGTGCAGGAGTTCTTGTTCAAGCCGTTTTCGGTGGCGGAGCTGCTGGCGCGGGTGGGGCGCTTGATCGGCGAGCGCCGCCGCTCGGCGATGCGCTTGAAGCAGGCGCTGTACGCAGCGGAACAAATCGCCTGGGAGCTGGACCTGGGCGACGGGGTCTTGCACGAAGAGGGGCCGGTGGGGCGGATTTTCGGGCGGGCCGAGGATTATCGTCACGACAGTCTGGACGCCTTGCTGGCGCAAATCCATCCGGAGGACCTGGACGAGTTGCGCCGGCGTTGGCAGGCCTTGCCGGCCGAGGCCGGAGAAAGCCTGCACGAGTGTCAGTTTCGCGTCGCCCTGCCGGAGGCGGGGCAGGTCTGGATGCAGGTGAGCGCCAGCCTGTGGCGGGACGAACAGGGGCGGCCGCGGCGCGCGATGGGCTTTGCCCGCGACGTGTCCACGCTGAAGCGTTCGCAGCTCAATATCGAGTTTCTCGCCAAGCACGACAGCCTGACTCAACTGCCCAACCGCGTGCAGTTGAACGAGCGGCTGCAATGGAGCTTGAGGAATCATCGGCGCTCAGGGCGGAGCCTGTATCTGCTTTTGGTGGACCTGGACGATTTCCGCTTCATCAACGACAACCTTGGGCATGAGGTGGGGGACCGCCTGTTGCGCATCGTGGCTGAACGCTTGCGCACCTGCGTGAGCGGCCACGATCTTTTGTTCCGCATCGGCGGCGACGAATTCGTCGCCTTGGCCGAGAACGCCGCCGACGGCGCGGCCGACAGCCTGGCCGAGCAGGTGCTGGCGGCGCTGGCGGCGCCGTACCAGGACGGAGACCACCGCTATTTCCTGTCCGCCAGCATCGGCATCAGCTGCTATCCCTGCGACGCGGATACGCCGGAAGGGCTGATGCGCGATGCGGATATGGCGATGTACCGCGCCAAGTACGCGGGCAAGAACGGTTATTGCTTCTTCTCCGAGGATATGGCGGACGGCGTGCGCCAGCGCCTGCAAGTGGAGACCGGCTTGCGTCAGGCCTTGCAGCGACGGGAGCTGCGGCTGGAGTACCAGCCGCAGATGACGCTGCGCAGCCAGGACATGCTGGGGATGGAGGCGCTGTTGCGTTGGGAGCTGGACGGGCGCAAGCAGTCGCCGGCGGAGTTCATCGCCATCGCCGAAAAAACCGGCCTGATCATCGATATCGACGAGTATGTGTTTCGCAATGTCTGCAGCCAGGTGATGGCCTGGAGAGGGCAGGGCCTGCCGCCCTGGCGCGTCAGCGTCAATCTGTCGGCGCGCTTCTTCGGCTTGCCGGACGCCGTCGCGCGTTTGCGCGCGATCGCCGAGGAAAGCGGCGCGCCGCCGGAGCAACTGTGCCTGGAAATCACCGAGGGCACGCTGATGGACGCGGACAGCGCGATGAAGGCCTTGCCGACGCTCAAGCGCATGGGCTTTCACATCAGCGTGGACGACTTCGGCACCGGTTTTTCCTCGCTGTCCTATCTCAAGCGGCTGCCCATCGATGAATTGAAGATAGATCGCAGCTTCATCATGCGGCTGGACAGCGACGAGCGCGATCTGGCCATGGTGGCGGCCATTGTGTCCATGGCGGAAAGCCTGAGCCTGCAAGTGCTGGCCGAGGGCGTGGAAACCGAATCCCAGCACGCCTTGCTGCTGGCGCGCGGCTGCCATAGCGGCCAGGGCTATCTGTATTCGCGCTCCTTGCCGCCCGAGGAGCTGGTGTCCTGGTGGCGCGGCCGTTTCGAGTGTTTCACGGGGCGGGCGGATTGATGCCCGGCGCCGTTTCGCCGGGCAGCCAGCGCCGGTACAGCGCGGCGAAACTGCCGTCGCGCTTCATCTCGTCCAGCGCCTGTTGCCAGGCCTTGATCACCGCGTCCGGGGTCTGACGGGAAAAGGCGATGTAGCCGTAGGTGTGGGAAAAGGTCAGCGCCTTGCGCACTTGGGCCGGGTCGAAGCCCTGCTGGCGCAATTGATGCGGCAAGGTGGTGTTTTCGCTGACGATGACGTCGGCGCGCTTGCGCATCAACATGGTCAGCAACTGGTCCGGCGTGGCCACGGTGGCCAGGTTGGAGAAGTTCTGCGCGCTCAGCAGCTGTTGCAGATACCAGTCTCTCACCACCATGATTTGCGGCAGTTTGCGGGCGTCGTCCAGCGTTTGCAGTTTGATCGGGCTGTCGCGCCGCACAAACAGGCAGCCCAGGGTTTCGGTGACCGGGCCCACCCATTTGAACATGCGCTCCCGTTCCGGGGTGCGGTTGGTGTTGAACAGCACGGTGTTCGGCTGCTGTTGCGCCTGGCGATAGCCGCGCGCCCAAGGCACCACGGCAATGGGGTCGTGGTTGCCGACGCGGCGTTGTATCCCTTGCACCACTTCCACCACCAGGCCGGCGGCCTTGCCGTCTTGCTCGAAAGTCAGCGGTGGGTCATCCTCGGTCAGGATGTCCAGCGCAGGGCCCGGCGCCGCGCGCAGCGGCGCGGCGGCAAAGCTGGTCAAAAACAGGGCAAGCAGGCAGTGGCGGCGGTTCATGTCGATGGCGCTTTGTATTCTGGCTGTCCGCTTTGACTGTAGCGGCAATTTGCGCCGGGCTCAAACTCCATCCTTGGCCGCGTCGCGAATATGAATATGCATAATCGATGGTTTGTTTTTTTCGCTTATTCGCTTAACCTTCGTTTCTGATACTGAAGATGCCATGCAGTTTGATGAGGAAATGCCGATGAACAAGCAATTGACGCTGTTGGCCCTGGCCCTGGCGCCTACCCTGGCGCTGGCCGCGCGCCCGTTGACGGTGTGCACCGACGCCAATCCGGAAGGTTTCGACGTGGTGCAGTACAACTCCCTGGTCACCACCAACGCGTCGGCGGACGTGCTGATGAACCGCCTGGTCGAATACGATCCGGCCGCCCGCAAAGTGGTGCCGGGCCTGGCCGCGTCTTGGCAGGTCAGCGACGACGGCCTCGGTTACACCTTCAAGCTGCGGCCCAATGTGGCCTTTCACTCCACCGATTACTTCAAGCCTGGCCGCAAGCTGACGGCCGACGACGTGGTGTTCACTTTCGAACGCATGCTCAATCCGGCCCATCCTTGGTACAAGAGCGCGCCGAACGGCTATCCGCATGCGCAATCCATGCAGTTTCCCAAGCTGATCAAGGCGGTGCAGAAGGTGGACGCCAATACTGTGCGTTTCGAGCTCAACTATCCGGAAGCCACCTTCCTGTCCAGCCTGACCATGGGCTTCGCGTCCATCTATTCAGCCGAGTACGCCGGGCAGTTGCAGGCGGCCGGCCGCCAGGCGGACTTGAACGCCAAGCCAATCGGCACCGGGCCCTTCGTCTTCCGCAGCTTCCAGAAGGACGCCGTGGTGCGCTACGCGCCTAATCCGGCTTATTGGGGAGCCAAGCCCAAGGTCGGCGCGCTGATTTACGCGATCACGCCGGATTCGGCGGTGCGCGCGCAGAAGCTGAGGGCCGGCGAATGCCAGCTGGCCTTGTCGCCCAAGCCGCAGGACGTGCTGGCGGCCAAGGCGGATCCCAAGCTGCGGGTTCTGCAAACGCCGGCCTTCATGACCGCCTTCGTCGCCTTCAACAGCCAGAAAAAACCGTTGAACAACCCCTTGGTGCGGCAAGCGCTCAACCTGGCTTTCGACAAGAACTCTTATCTGAAAACGGTGTTCGACAATACCGCCACCGCGGCGGACCTGCCTTATCCGCCGAATACCTGGAGCTATAACAAGGGGGCCAAGCCCTATCCTTACGATCCGGCGCGCGCCAAGAAACTGCTGGCCCAAGCCGGCTATCCCGACGGTTTCGAAACCACGGTGTGGGTGCGGCCCAGCGGCAGCACGCTGAATCCCAATCCCAAGGCGGGCGCGGAGCTGCTGCAGTCCGACCTGGCCAAGATCGGCGTCAAGGTGCAGATCAAGGTGATTGAGTGGGGGGAGCTGATCAAGCGCGCCAAGGCCGGCGAACATGAGCTATTGTTCATGGGCTGGGCCGGCGACAACGGCGACCCCGACAACTTCCTGACCCCGCAGTTTTCCTGCTCGGCGGTGCAGTCCGGCACCAATTTCGCGCGCTTCTGCGACGCCAAGCTGGACAAGCTGATCAGCGACGGCAAGAAGAGCAGCGATTTCGCCCAGCGCGCCAAGTTGTATCTGGCGGCGCAGAAGTTGATCCAGGAGCAGGCCTTGTGGCTGCCCTTGGCCCACCCCACGGCGTATGCCTTGGCGAGCAAGGATTTGAGCGCTTACGCCGTCAGTCCGTTCGGGCGGGTGGACTTTGGACGAGCGCAGTTGAATTGAGACCGGCGGGCCGGTTGTCGACGGCCGGCCCGTCAGGCTTTGTCAGCATAAGCGAGGAAATGCCGGTTAATGTTCGAATGCGAACTTGCCTGTGCATATTTCCCCGCTTTAAGTAATTCAACATCGTATTTTTGTTGAAATGTTGTTTTAACGTATTTATTTTTTCGATTAGAAACTAGCTGCTTTCTAAGGGCGACATTGCTTGAGTGTCTGCTTGTTATCTTGAGGCGGATCGTCAAGCAGAGAAGACCGGCGGGGAGGGCGTGAGGATGTCGATGACGGTCGCCGAGCATCGTCATTGCTATGGCGCGTTTTTGTTCACATCCGCGGCGATCTTGCCGCTATTTTCGCGCGTTGCGCGGACGCCACGCCGGCGGCGAGTCCATGCTGGGGGCGTCTGGCAAGACAGTAAGACGCGCAAAATGTTCCAAATCATCAAAACTACGCAATTTAATAATAGTAATTTTAATATTTGCGACCTCTTTTTAAGAGTTATTGGGAAATAACTTTAAAAAGAACAGCATTTTTCCGGCTATCCCTAGTTGAAACTACTCACTGGCCTATTTAGCGTGCGCTCGCCCTCGCTTATGGCAAAAGTTTCGCGTATCATCAGACCTTGGTTGGGATAAACATGACATAAGAATATAATGCAAACTAGACGAACACAACAAAGTCGTAGGGAGTCCACCATTGGGAAACTGGTGGAAGCGGCCATCGAGTGTCTGCTGGAGTTTGGCTATCACGGTACCAGCGTGCAGCTGATCTGCAGCCGGGCCGGCGTCTCCCAGGGGGCCCTATTCCGCCATTTCGCCACCAAGAACGAACTGATGTTGCCGGTAGGGCGCAAGGTAGTCGACGATATTTTCGAGGCCGGCCTCAAGCTGGCGGCGGAAATGTCCAGCACGATGCCGGAGGAGGAACGGATCGTCGCGCTGATGAAGGCGCTGGTGCTGTCGCCGCGTCACATCGTGCTGATGGAACTGCTGATGGCGGCTCGAACCACCGCCGATCTGCGGGAAATCTTCCTGGCCAGTTCCAGCAACTACTTCCGCGACCGCTTCGTCGCCATGATGGCCTCGCTGTTTCCGCGTTACGCCATTTCCACCGGCTTCTTCGCCACCTTGCTGACCATGATGACCACCTTCCACGGCATGGCCTTGTACCGGATGCTGAACGAGCATCCCGAAGGCGACAAAATGCGGGAACAGTGGTTGCAGACCGCTCTGCGCAGCGAGCTGGAACGCATTCGCGCCGAAGGCGCGGACAGCCGAAATCCTTTATACCAACTGCCGTTCTAAGAAGCTGTTCAAAGTCCGCCGCACGCTGCGAGACGCGACGCGGCGAGCGCCGTTTCGAAACGCAGATGCGCGTATGCGCATAGCGCTTTCTCGGCGGTTTTCGTCTCCGCTCGCGAGCCCGTGAACGGGCTTCAAGCCTATCCCCTGCCGGCCGGCGGAAACTGAAGCTTGACGCTGAGGCCGCCGCCGGCGTTGCGGCTCAACTCCACGGTCGCCCCATGCCGGTGGGCGATCTCCCTGACGATGGCCAGGCCCAGGCCGCTGCCGCTGCTGGCGGCGCCGGCGATGCGGTAAAAACGCAGCCATACCTTGTCTTGTTCCGCCTCGGCGATGCCGGGGCCGTTATCGTCGACACGCAGCCACGGCGCCGGCAGCGCCCCGGCCGCGATCGTGATCCGCGCATCGCCGTTGCCGGAATGATAGCGGATGGCGTTGTCCAGCAGATTGCCCAGCAATTCCCGTAGCAGACCGGCGTTACCGCGCACCCATACCGTTTCCTCCCCTTCGTAACCCAGATCCGCGCCCTGGCCATGAGCCCAGGGCGCTTGTTCCAGCGCCCATTCCCTGATCCAGGCGGCCAGGTCCATATCGTCCAGTTCGATGGCCTGGCCGTTGTCCGGCTCCACCCGCGCCAGTTGCAATAGCTGGTGCACGCCGTGGCTGGCGCTGTCCAGCGAGGCGAGCAATTTGTCCAACTGCTGGCGCAATGAGGCTTCCAGCGTCTGGCGTCGCGCCAGCTCCGCCTGCGTCCGCATCACCGCCAGCGGCGTCTTCAACTGATGGGCGGCGTCGTCGATGAAGCGGCGGCGCGCCGCCTGCAATTTATGCCAGCGCACGCCCTGCTGATTCAGCGCGTCCACCAAGGGCGTCAACTCGGTGGGCAGCTCGCGGCTGGGCAGGGGGCTGAGATCGGTTTCCTTGCGCGCCACCACATTGCGCGACAAGCGGCGCAAGGGCCGCAGGCTATGGCCGACCGCCAGCAGCACGATGGCGAGCATGATGGCGCCGAGCAGCGCCTCCTGCGCCAGGGAGCCGATGAGCAGGGTGCGCGCTAACTGCTCCCTGGACTCCGGGGTTTCCGCCACCTGTATCCACACGTCCTGGCTGCGCAGCGTGCTCATGTCGCGCACCGACAGCCTCAAGGTCAGCAAGCGCAGCGTTTCGCCGTGGTAGGAAATGTCCATGTAATCGGGCTGGTAGCGGATGGTCTCGCGCCGGCGCGGAGGCGGCAGCGGCAGGTCGTCGTAACCGGTGAGCAGCGCGCCGTCCGAGCGGCTGACGCGGTAGAACACCTTGCCGGAGGCGTTGGACTCGAACATTTGCAAGGCGAAATAGGGTATGTCCACGCTGACGGCGCCGTCGTGGGCGGCGACGCCGTCGGCGATGGCGCGGCCGGAGCTGAGCAGCATGCGGTCGAAGGCGGTGTTGGCCGCCTGCAAGGCGCGGTCGTAAGTCATCCAGCCGTCCAGCGCCAACATCAGCAGCAGCGGAACGGACAGGCCGAGCAGCAATTGCTTGCGCAAGCTGGCGGGTTTGAGGCGGGAGAGGGCGAGTCGCATTTACGGTGTGGTCAATAGATAGCCCAGCCCGCGCAAGGTGACGATGGAAACCGGCTGGCCGGCCAGTTTCTTGCGCAAGCGGTGCACATAGATTTCGATGGCTTCGGCGCTGCCGCTTTCGTCCAGGCCGAAAATCTTTTCCGACAGCTGGCTTTTGCCTATGGCCTTGCCGCCTTGCAGCATCAGCACTTCCAGCACCGCGTGTTCGCGCGGCGTCAGGTGCAGCGCGTCGCCGCTCAGCTGAAACTGGCGGCCGACGCTGTCGTAGCTGAGGGGGCCTAATTCCAGCAGCGGGCTTTCGCGGCCGTGGCTGCGGCGGATCAGCGCGCGCACCCGCGCTTCCAGTTCGTTGAGGTCGAAGGGCTTGGCCAGATAGTCGTCGGCGCCCAGGTCCAGCCCGCGCACCCGTTCTTCCACCGAGCCGTGCGCGGTCAGGATCAGCACCGGCAGCGTTTGCTTGCGGCCGCGCAGCCGGCGCAGCACCTCCCAGCCGTTGAGCTTGGGCAGGTCCAAGTCCAGGATGGCCAGCGCGTAATCCTGGGTGCGCAGCACATGATCGGCGTCGCTGCCGTTGAGCATGCAGTCCACGGCGAAACCGGCCTGGCGCAAGGCCTGGGCCAGTGATTCGGACAGGGCCGGGTTGTCTTCCACCAAGAGCAGGCGCATGGTTGGGTCACTGAAAGCGGATTGAAAGCTTTACTCTAATATCATGGCTGGGGAAGCGAAGCCAATAGAGCTGCGCGATTCGAAAGATGTCGCGAACATCTTCATCTACCTAGGAGCAACACCATGAATAGAGTCAGAAGCTTGTCCGCGCTGTGCTGCGCGCTGGGTTCCGCCGCCGCCTGGGCGGCCGTGCCCGCCGGCTATCCCGCCAGTTATCAGAATCTGGTGGACGCCGCCGTCAAGGAGGGCAAGGTGGTGGTGTATTCGGCCACCGACAGCGCCGCGGCGCGGCCCCTGATCAAGGATTTCCAGGCCTTGTATCCCGGCGTCAAGGTGGAATACCACGATATGAACAGCACCGAGATCTACAATCGCTTCATCAGCGAGAACGCCGCCAGCAGCGCCAGCGCCGACGTGGTGTGGAGCTCGGCGATGGATCTGCAAGTGAAGTTCGTCAATGACGGCTACGCCGCCAGCTACGCTTCGCCGGAGGCGGCCAATCTGCCGTCCTGGGCGCATTATCAGCAGCAGGCCTACGGCACCACTTACGAGCCGGTGGCCATTGTCTACAACAAGCGCTTGCTGAAGCCGGAGGACATCCCGCAGACCCGCGCCGATCTGGTGCGCATCCTCAAGGCGAATCCGGCTCGCTTCAAGGGCAAGGTCACCACGTACGATGTGGAGAAGTCCGGCGTCGGCTTCAACTTTCTGACCCAGGACGTCCGCCATAACGCCAACGGCGCCTGGGAGCTGGCGCGTGCGCTCGGCGCCAGCGGCGTCAAGCTGCAAACCTCCACCGGCGCGATGATGGAGCGGATTTCCTCGGGCGAAAACCTGATCGGCTACAACATCCTCGGTTCCTACGCTTACGCCAAGGCGAAGAAGGACCCGGCCATCGGCTATGTCTATCCCAAGGATTACACCCAGGTGGTCAGCCGGCTGGCCATCATCTCCAAGAAGGCGCGCAATCCCGGCGCGGCGCGGCTGTGGCTGGACTATTTGCTGTCCAAGCGCGGCCAGAGCGTGCTGGCCAACCAGTCCGAGCTGTTCTCGCTGCGCAGCGACGTGAGCGGCGCGGCTTCCATCGCCGCCTTGAACCAGCAATTGGGCGGCAGCGCCAAGCCTATCCAGGTGGGTACCGGCCTGCTGGTCTATCTGGACCAGGCCAAGCGGCTGGATTTCATGCGTCAGTGGCAGCAGGCGCTGAAGAAATAGCGTCCCCTTCCGGCCGTTGTGGCCGACGTTTCCAATGACTCAATCAGCCGTCCGCCGCGCGCGGACGGCGCAGAGGCCTGCGCGCAGGCCTGGGAGCAAGCATGAATTCCTCGATTAATCCGACCGCCCCCGGCGCGGCCGCCCAGCCCCGCGCGCGCGGCGGCTGGCCGCGCTGGAGCGCCGCCAGCCGCTGGCTGGTCTTGGGCGCGCTGGCCTTGCTGGTGCTGGCCCCGCTATCGCTGGTGGTCTATCAAAGCCTGCTGGATCAGCCCTTCTTCATGGCGGACAAGAATGTGGGGCTGACCGCCTACCGCTTTGTGTTCACAGATCCCGATTTCTGGTCCGCGCTGGGCAACTCGCTGGTGATCGCCGCCGGCATGGCGCTGATCGCCATTCCGCTGGGCGGGGTGCTGGCCTTCTTGATGGCGCGCACCGATTTGCCCGGCCGGCGCTGGCTGGAGCCCTTGTTGCTGACGCCGGTGTTCGTGTCGCCGATGGTATTGGCCTTCGGCTACGTGGTGGCGGCCGGACCGGTGGGGTTTTACTCCCTGTGGTTCAAGCAGTGGTTCGGCGTGGAAGAGGTGCCGTGGAATATTTATTCCCTGCTCAGCATCGCGGTGGTGGCGGGGCTGACCCATGTGCCGCATGTCTATCTGTACGCGTCGGCGGCGCTGCGCAATCTGGGCTCGGACGTGGAAGAGGCCGCGCGGGTGGCCGGGGCCGGTCCTTTTCGCGTGGCGCGCGACGTCAGCCTGCCGATGGTGATGCCCTCCATGCTGTTCGCCGGCGTGCTGGTGGTCTTTCTGGGGTTTGAAGTCTTCGGCTTGCCGCTGGTGTTGGGCGACCCGGAGGGACATCTGGTGTTGGCCACTTATCTGTACAAGCTGACCAATAAACTCGGCGTGCCGTCCTATCATCTGATGGCGGCGGTGGCGGTGTGCCTGATCGCCATCACCTTCCCGCTGGTCCTGTTGCAGCGCCGCTTATTGCGCAGCGCTCAGCGTTTCGTCGCGCTCAAGGGCAAGGCCGGCCGTCAGCATCCGCTGTCGCTGGGGCCGTGGCGCTATCTGGCGCTGGCCATCGTGCTGCTGTGGCTGTTCCTCACCGTGGTGGTGCCGATTTCCGGCATCGCGCTGCGCTCGGTGGTCAGCCATTGGGGCGAGGGCGTGTCCTTGCTGGAGACCTTGACGCTGGATCATTACGCCTTGGTGTTCGAGGAGGACAACATCGTCCGCGCCATCGTCAACACCCTGGGCGTCGGCATCATCGGCGGCGCGCTGGCGGTGGGCTTTTATACCCTGGTCGGTTTCGCCGGACATCGCCGCAATGATTGGGGCGCTCGTCTGTTGGACTATCTGGTGCTGCTGCCGCGCGCGGTGCCGGGCATCCTGGCAGGCCTGGCCTTCCTGTGGGTGTTCCTGTTCGTGCCCGGCCTGCAGGGCGCCAAGAACAGCATGCTGTCGATCTGGCTGGCTTACACCGTGGTCTGGCTGGCCTATGGCATGCGTCTGGTGCAGAGCGCCCTGTTGCAAGTGGGGCCGGAGCTGGAAGAGGCCGCCCGCACCGCCGGGGCCAGCCAGCGGCGGACCAGTCTGGACGTGACCTTGCCCTTGATCCGTTTCGGCCTGCTGTCCAGCTGGCTGCTGATCTTCATGATTTTCGAGCGGGAGTATTCGACCGCGGTGTATTTGCTGTCGCCGGGCACCGAGGTGATCGGTTCCTTGCTGGTGTCCTTGTGGGCCACCGGCGCGGTGGACCAGGTGGCGGCCTTGTCGGTGATCAATATTCTGATGGTGGGCGCCGGCTTGGCGCTGGCCTTGCGTCTGGGAGTGAAACTGCATGACTAAGCTGAGCGTGCGCGATCTGCATCTGAATTATGAGCAGAATCCTATTTTGAAGGGTGTTTCCTTTGATCTGGCCGCCGGCCAGGTGGTGTCCTTGCTTGGCGCTTCCGGCAGCGGCAAAACCACTTTGCTGCGCGCCATCGCCGGGCTGGAACAGCCGTCGGCCGGTCAAATCCTGTTGGACGGCCGCCCCTTGTACGACGCGTCCGCCGGTTGCAACCTGGCGGTGGAGCAGCGTTCTCTGGGCCTGGTGTTCCAGTCTTACGCCCTGTGGCCGCACCGCACCGTGGCGCAGAACGTCGGCTATGGCTTGAAGCTGCGCCAGACCCCGACGGCGGAGATCGCCGCGAGGGTGAGGCAGATCCTGGACAAGCTGGGGCTGGGGCATTTGGCCGAGCGCTATCCGCATCAATTGTCCGGCGGTCAGCAGCAGCGCGTGGCCATCGCCCGCGCGCTGGTCTACAACCCGCCGGTAATCCTGCTGGACGAGCCCTTGTCCAATCTGGACGCCAAGCTGCGCGAAGAGGCGCGCGCCTGGTTGCGCGAACTGATCGTGTCGATGAACCTGTCCGCCTTGTGCGTCACCCATGACCAGGGCGAGGCGATGGCGATGTCGGACCAGATTTTGTTGTTGAAGAACGGCCGCATCGAACAGGCCGGCAGTCCTACCGACTTGTATTCCGCGCCGGCTTCCCTTTATACCGCGCAATTCATGGGCGCCAACAATACTTTGCGGGCCAAGGTGGCGGCCAGAAACGGCGACAGCGTGACCTTGCAGGGCGAGGGCTGGCAGCTGCGCGCCACCGCGAGGCAGGCACTGGAGGTGGGGCAGCAGGCCGAGGCGGTGATCCGCTTGGAGCGGCTGAGGGTGCAAGACGAGCCCGGCGGCAACAGCTTGCCGGCGCGGCTGATCGCATCGATGTATCTGGGGGATCGCTGGGAATACCTGTTGCAGCACGGCGACCTGCGCTTGCGCGCCTTTGGGCAGCAGGCTAGGTCTAACGGCGAGTGCTGGGCGGAGTTCGGGCTGGAGGACACCTGGGCGTTCGAGGCCGCTTCGGCCTGAGAGGTTCTGTGTGCTTGTTCGGTCGGGGGCAAGCTTGGCTTGCCCTTTTTCATGGCCGCTTGTTTGGGGGGGGAGTTGAAACCCTGCCAGGTGGGCTTCACCAGTTGTTGAGCAGAGTTGAGATTAGGGGCGGAGTTGTGGTCCCGGTTCGGTTTGGTATGGCGTTTTAGACTGTGTGCCTTTGGCCACCATTGTTTAATCTGATGGTGAATAGAACGTCTAAGCAATGAAAAAGGCCCGCTTGCGCGGGCCTTTTTCTCATTCATGTTCGTAGGTTCTTGCGTCGAACCGACAAATTAGAATGCGTGGATCATGTTCACGCCGAAGGCCTTCAGATCCTTGTTGGCGTTGTTCTCGCCGCCTTTAACGTCGATCTGACCGTATTGCGCGCCGAAGGTGGTGCGCTTGGAGATCGCGTAGTCAACGCCCAGCACGTACTGGTTGTACTGCGAGTCATTTACTTTGACGCCACCAACTTCAACCTTGTCGCCACGAGCGTAGGTGAATTTCGGGGTGAAAGCGCCGATGGTGTAGGCGGCAGTCAGAGCGTATTCGCGGGTTTTCACTTTACCGTTGGCATCGATGTTACCGGTGTAGTTGGAACCCTCGCCAACCAGATTGCCCCAAGTCTCGCCAACGATGTCCAGGCCGCCTTTTTGTTGCTGGTAGCCGAAGGCAACCAGCAGGTTGTTGGCGTTGTAGCCAACTTCCAAGCGATGTTTGTCGTTCGCTGCGTTGTTGAGGGATACGCCATCAATCTCGAGGCTCGCGGAGGATGCCGCTTTGCTCTCGTGGATGTATGCGTATTTACCGAAGAAGCCGCTGTTTTCGTAGCCCAGGCCAACGATAGCAGTTTCACGGTTCTGGTTGACCGGCTTGCCGTTCACGTCCAGCTTGTTGCTCTTATCTTCTTTGGTGCCGTATTGCAGAGCGGCGCTGAAGCCAGCGATGCTCGGCAGATCGTAACGCACGGAGTTCTTCAGGCGTTTGCCATCACGGGTGAAAATGCCCAGACCCAGAGCGTCGCTGCTGTATTCCCAGCTGTCAACGATGCCCATGTCGCTGTCCAGGAAGTTGGACACGTTGCCCAGACGCAGAGTGCCCAGATCGCTTTGCAGGCCGATGAAGGAGTTGCGGTTAGCGAAGGTGCCGGTGGAGGAGCTGGACTTGGAAGCGCCGTCAACGCTGAAGCCGGTTTCAACTTGCCAGATAGCCTTCAGACCGTTGCCCAGGTCTTCCTTGCCTTTGAAGCCGATACGGGAACCCAGGTCGTCGATGTTGGTGATCTTGGTGGAACCATTGTCAACGTATTCAACGCCGCCTTTGATTTTGCCGTAGATGGTTACGTCAGCGAAAGCTGCAGCCGGCAGAGTAGCTACCAGCAGGGCGATCAGACTCTTTTTCATGGTCAAGTCATCCTTTTATATGGGTTTAGGAATGTGAGCAAATGCTATTGGCTAAGTTGTGTAAATGCAACTTTTCGGTAAATGTGGTGTTGCAAATCAACAACCAATTGTTGCTTTGTGTGTGTGGTTTTACATGGGAATGTCTGGCTAAGTCAATGAAATAAAGGGGTAAATCATGAAATCGACTCATTGCGTACGGGTGTTGTAAAAATGCACTTGTTGGCCGAAAGCCTGATGCCATAAGGATAGTAACGGGAAGGGGAAGGGGAGGGTGATTCAGGGTAATGCAAAAAAATAAGCCCGCGGAGGGCGGGCTCAAAAATCAACGTGACTTGAAGAGAATTCACGATGCCGCAAGACGCACACCAGAATGAATTCACAATCGAATCATAATAGAAAGCGATGTCTATGTAAATAGGCTGAAGCGAGGCTATTTGCTTGAGGTTGCGCTAATGGGTGTGAGTGTTAACTTGTTGTTTGTAAAATATATTTTGTTTTGTTTTGTCTGTTTTGAACCTATGCGAGGTTTACGGTCTGGACGTGCGTCCGCATAGATTGTTTGGTTTTCCGGTTTTAGATTTGGCTTCTTTCGCTGGTTTCGCTTCCCGGTTAAGGTAGGCGAGTGGCATAGAGGAGCGCTGTGCGACTCGCCTTATATAGAAGGAAGGACTGACGAGATGAAACTGGAAACCCTGGCGGTGCATGCCGGCTATGCGCCGGATCCGACGACCAAGGCGGTGGCGGTGCCCTTGTACCAAACCACCAGCTACGCTTTCGACAGCACCCAGCATGGGGCGGATCTGTTCGACCTCAAGGTGCAGGGCAATATCTACACCCGCATCATGAACCCGACCACCGATGTGCTGGAGAAGCGGGTGGCGGCTTTGGAGGGCGGGATAGGCGCGCTGGCGGTGGCTTCCGGCATGGCGGCGATCACGTACGCGATACAAACCATCACCGAGGCCGGCGACAACATCATCGCCACCAGCACCTTGTATGGCGGCACGTACAATCTGTTCGCCCACACGCTGCCGCAGCTGGGCATCGAGGTGCGTTTCGTCAGCCATCGCCATCCGGAGCGGATCGGCGACATGGCGGACGCGCGCACCAAGGCGGTGTTTTGCGAATCCATCGGCAATCCGCTGGGCAATGTGGTCGACTTCGCCGCCTTCGCCGATCTCGCTCATCGTCACGGTTTGCCGCTGATCGTCGACAACACGGTGCCGTCTCCTTATCTATGCCGGCCCTTCGAGCACGGCGCCGATATCGTGGTGCACAGTCTGACCAAGTATCTGGGCGGACACGGCAATAGCATAGGCGGCGCCATTGTCGACAGCGGGCGTTTTCCCTGGGCCGAGCACGCCGAGCGCTTCGCGCGCTTGAACACGCCCGACGTTAGCTACCACGGCGTCAACTATGTGGAAGCATTGGGCGCGGCGGCCTATATCGCGCGGGCGCGAGTGGTGCCCTTGCGCAATATGGGCGCGGCGCTGGCGCCGTTCAACGCCTTTCTTATTTTGCAGGGCATCGAGACGTTGGCGCTGCGCATGGACCGCATCTGCGCCAACGCGCTGCGCGTGGCCCAGCATCTGCGCGCGCACCCGGCGGTGGAATGGGTCGAGTACGCCGGCCTGGAGGATCACCCGGACCATGCTCTGGCGCGACGTTACTTCGGCGGCCGGGCTTCCGGTGTGCTGTCCTTCGGCATCCGCGGCGGCGCGGCGGCCGGCGGGCGCTTCATCGACGCTTTGCAACTGGTGACCCGGCTGGTGAATATCGGCGACGCCAAATCGCTGGCCTGCCACCCGGCCACCACCACCCACCGCCAACTGTCGGCCGATGAGCAATTGCGCGCCGGCGTGCGCCCGGAAATGGTGCGTTTGTCGATAGGCATCGAGCATATCGACGACATCCTGGCCGATATCGACCAGGCGCTGGCCGCGGCGGAACCTTGAGCGGGTCAGGCTCGCCGACGAGGAAGCGCACTCATATATAGATAAGCTCAGCCGCGGCGCAGCACTTGCGGATTCATGCCGTTGGGCAGGTGATGATGCCATTTGCCGTCGAGAAAGCTTTGGATCACATGCTGGACCTTGCCGTGCAGGGTCCAGCCGGCGTCTCGGGCGATGGCTGAGGCGGACAGAGGCTTGCCGTCGGCCTGCGGCGCCGGGGCAAGGTATTCCAGCGGGTGATTGGCCAGCATGGGGTGGTCGATCTCCTCGCGAGATAACAGGGTCAGCTGATGGTGCTGCGGGTCGCGCGCGATGCGTTGATAGAGCGCGTCGATGGCGTCCTCCGGGCCTTCCAGGATTTGCAGGAAGTCGTCGTTCAGCATCAGCAGCACGCTGACGATGTCCTGGCTCCGGTTGTAGTCGCGGAAATGGCGAATGCGGGCTTGCATGGCTTCGGCGGAAACCGGGTGATGGGCTGCGCTGCTGTAGATCAGGCGGATCATCTGCGCTCCTGCCGTGTGGCGAGTGCTTTCGCTCCAGTATAGCGCTTTAGAATCGAGCCAGCTTGAGCCAGCCCAATAAGCAGGCCAGCGCCACGACGGCGTGAAGCCAGGCGCGGCGGCGGAACAGCCGGGCGCTTTGCCGCGGAGACAGGGTGGTGAGGATCAAGGGCGCGTCTTGATCGTCTCCCTGCAGCAATAAGGACGCCGGCTGTCGCGCGAGCTCCTGCTGCAGGGCGACGACTTCGCGCTGCGCCGCCGCGCGCGCCAGCGACCATTCTTGCTCGCTGAGCTGCCCGTCTCCGTCCAGATCGAAGCGGCGCAGCAGGGCTTGTCTGTCGTTTTTCCATTCGGCCAGTTTGGCGCCGATATCCAGGCGAAGGTCCAGCGCGCTGGCGCGCGCGTCCAGCCGTCGCAGCCGGCCGCGTACATAGATGGCGTCGCCTTCGTCTATCCATTCCTCTATCAGCAACATGCCGTCCTCATGCCAGCGACGCCGGCGGCGGGCGACCACTTGGGCGCCGCCGGGGAGAATGGTGGCTTCCGCGTCGCCGTCCACCAGAAGGAAGCTGTCGTCGCTGCTGACTTCCGGCGGGTTGGCGCGGGTCGCCAGCCGGTTGGAGCGTTGCATGGCCCAGGTCAGCCAGTCCTCCCAGTCCAGTTTGCCGCGCTCGTCTATGCGCCAGCAGCGGTACCAGGCGCAGCGTCGGCCGCTCAAGGGGCTGTAATTGGGCGCGTTCGGATGGCAGCGGGCCTGGCCGCATAATTCGACTTGGCCCAAGGCCGCGCTGGCCAGTCTAGATGTCGGAGTGTCCGCCACCTGGCGGTAATGGCGGTAATTCAGACGCCAGCCTATCAGCCCGACTACCGCCGCGATCAGCAGGCCATGGCGGGCCTCGCCGCCAAGCAGCCATGAGGCGGCGGCAAGCAGGTACAGAGCCAAGCCCAGGCCCGGCAGCAGGGAGGCGAGCGCCGGCATGTCAGTTGCGCGCGAACAGCGCTTTCATGTCCACGTCGCGGGTTTCCGCGGCGGCGAAGCGCAGCGGCCGGGCCGGCGGGAAATGAAACAGGCGGGCCAGCAGCACGTCGGGGAACTGCTCTATGCGGGCGTTGTGGAGTTTGACCGCCTCGTTGTACAGTTCGCGGCGATCGGCCAGCGCCTCCTCCAACTGGGTGATGCGCGCGCTCAATTGCGCGAACTGCTGGTCGGCCTGCAGCGCAGGATACGCCTCGGCCACCGCGTATAGCTGGCCGATCAGGCCGTGCAAGCGTCCTTCGGCCGCGCCGAGGGCCTCCGGATCCCGCGCTCGGGCGGAGTCGGCCACCGCGCCGCGGGCGGCCATCACTTGCGTCAGGGTTTCTTGTTCGAACTGGGCGTATTGCCGGCACACTTCGACCAGCTTGGGCAATTCGTCGTGGCGTTGTTTGAGGATGACGTCGATATTGGCCCAGCTTTGCGTCAGCTGGTGCTTCAAATTGATCAGCGCGTTGTATAGCGTGATCAAGTAGAAGAGGACGACGGCGATGAGGCCGAGGAAAACGGCGAGCTTCATGATGGGGTCTCTCCGGGATAGGCGTCGCCGATGCGCGGCGTCCATGTCGGCATTATCGTGCAAGGCTGTTTTTTTGTCTGCGCCCGGATTCGCGCACGCGCGGGCGGCTTGAGGTTTTCGGGAGGAAGCGTGATTCGGATCAATATCATAGGCGCGGGGCGTCTGGGCAAGACCTTGGCGGCGCTGGCGCGGCGTTCCGGCCGCTACCGGGTGCAGGACGTGATGACGCGCGGCGCGGATTCCGCCGCCGCCGCCTGCACCTTCATCGGCACGGGGCGTCCGGTGACCGCATGGGCGGAGTTGGCCGCCGCCGACCTGTACCTGCTGGCCGTGCCGGACGCGGCGATCGCCGACTGCGCTTTGCGGCTGGCGGAGACGGAGGTGCCGGCCGGCGCGGTGGTGTTTCACGCCAGCGGCGTCAGCGGATCCGAACTGTTGCGGCCGGCGGCGGCGCGCGGCGCGCACGTCGGCAGCCTGCATCCGGCTTTTTCCTTCGCCGATCCGGCCATCGCGCTTGAGGGGTTTTCCGACGTGCTGTGCGCGCTGGAGGGCGACGCCGAAGCGTGCCTTGTCTTGAGGGAATTGGCGCAGGCCATAGGCGGGCGGCCGTTTCAATTGGCCGAGGGCGGCAAACCGGCCTATCACGCGGCCTTGTCGGTGGCGTCCAATTATCTGGTGACGCTGACTGCCATCGCGCGGCGGCTGGCCGGCCAGGGCGGGGTGCCCGAGGCGCTGCTGACGTCCTTGCTGGGCGGTCTGATGCGGCAAACGCTGGACAATGCCTTGGCGCTGGGGCCGCAGGCGGCTTTGACCGGGCCCATCGCGCGTGGCGACGCCTCGACGGTGGCCCTGCATTTGCAGGCGATGGACGATGCCGATTTGCGCGCCGCCTACCAGGCCTTGGGCCGGCAGACGGTGGCGCTGGCCGGCGAGCGCCTGTCCGAGCAGGCGCGCCGGCAAGTGCTGAGCGCGCTGGCGCCCGCGGAGGGCTCAGACAGCTAGCGCCACCTTGAACACCTGGCGCAGATAGGCGAGGAAGGTTTCGTCGCTGCACATGGTCTTGCCGGGGCTGTCGGACAGCTTGGCCACCGGCTGGCCGTTGCAGCTGACCAGCTTGAGCACGATTTGCAGCGGCTCCAGTCCCATGTCGTTGGTGAAATGAGTGCCGATACCGAAGCTGACCTGGATCTGCGGGCTGAAATGGCGGTGCAGGTCCAGCGCGCTGTCCACGCTCAGGCCGTCGCTGAAGGTCAGCATCTTGGTGGCGGGGTCGATGCGCAGCTTGCGGTAATGCGCGATCGCCTTTTCGCCCCATTGATAGGGATCGCCGCTGTCGTGGCGCAGACCGTCGAACAGCTTGGCGAAGTAGAGGTCGAAGTCCGCCAGGAAAGCGTCCATGCCCACCACGTCGGTCAGCGCGATGCCGAGGTCGCCGCGGTATTCCTGGACCCAGGATTCCAGCGCCGCCTTCTGGAAGTCGCGCAGCCGCACGCCCAGCGCCTGGAAGGCCTGGAAGAACTCGTGGGCCATGGTGCCTATCGGAGTGATGCCCAGCTTCCAGGCCAGGTAAACATTGCTGGTGCCGCGGAAAATGTCCGGCAAGGCGGTGTTCAGGCGCTCCACCACATGCTGCTGCCAGTCCCGGCTGAAACGGCGGCGGGTGCCGAAATCGGCGATCAGCAAGGGAAAGCGCTGCTGCGCGGCCTCGCTGTCGCGGAAGCGTTCCAGCACGGCGATTTTCGCTTCCAGCCGGCGCAGGCCCTCGGCGCGGACTTCCGCGCTGTCCAGACGGCGGAAGTACAATTCGTTGACGATGGCGAGCACGAAGATTTCAAAAAACATCGCCTGAACCAACGGGCCCTTGATGCGGATCGCCAGCTCCTCGTCCTGGCAGGACACGGTGATGAAGCGCCGCTGCAGATGGAATAGCTCCAGATAATCGACGAAATCGCTCTTGATGAAGCGCAGGGTGCGCAGATGGGCCAGCTCTTCCTGGGTGAAGTGCAGCTGGCACAGCCAGTCCAATTGCGCTTCCAGCTCTTTCTTCAGCTGGGTCAAGGGCATGTCCGGGCGGTTGCGGCACTTGAACTCGTACTCGCCGTGCGAGGCCGGGAACTGGTGCAGCACCACTTGCAGCATGGTGAACTTGTAAAGGTCGGTGTCCAGCAGAGAATGGATCAGCGGCGGAATCTTGGCCATGGCGGGCTCAGGCGGCGTGAATGATGAAAATGGCCGGGCGCTTGTGCAGGTCCGGCGCGTCCTTGGGCCAGTCCTTGACCCGGCGGCTGACGATGGTCTGGCTCGGCAAGGTCAGATCGCAGGCCACCGCCAGCCGGGTGGCCGGGGACAGGGTGTCGCGCAATTGCTGCAGCAGCGCGTTGTTGCGGTACGGCGTTTCGATGAAGACCTGGGTCTCGTTGCGCTGGCGCGAACGCAGCTCCAGCTCCTTGACGATTTTTGCCTTGTCGGCGGCGTCCACCGGCAGGTAGCCGTGGAAGGCGAAGCACTGGCCGTTGGCGCCGCTGGCCATCAGCGCCAGCAGAATGGAGGAGGGGCCGATCAAGGGCTCCACCCGCAAGCCGCGCTCATGCGCCAGCGCCACCAGTTGCGCGCCGGGGTCCGCCACCGCCGGGCAGCCGGCTTCGGAGATCAGGCCCAGATCGTGGCCGTCCAGCAGCGGTTGCAGCAAGGCGGCGACGTCGGCGGCCGGGGTGTGTTCGTTCAGCGTGCTCATGGCGAGTTCGCGGATGGGCGCGCTGACGCCCAGCGCCTTCAGGTGTTTGCGCGCGGTTTTTTCGGCTTCCACCACGAAACGGGTCAGGTGCAGCACTTTGGCGCGCTCGGCTTCGGGCAGCCAGGCGATGGATTCGTCGCCCAAGGGGGCGGGGATCAGGAACAGGGTGCCGCTCATCGCAAAATCTCCACGCCTTCATCGGCCAGCATCGTAATCAGTTTGAACAGAGGCACGCCGATCAGCGCATTGGGATCGTCGGACTCCACGCGCTCCAGCAGCGCGCCTCCGAGGCCCTCGCTCTTGGCGCTGCCGGCGCAGTGCAGCGCGTCCGGCTCGCGTTCCAGATAGTTGCGGATTTGCGCTTCGCTCAGCGCGCGCAGGGTGACGCGGGTGATGCCCACCGCTTCTTGCAGCCGGCGCTCGGCGCTGTTGTACAAGGCCAGCGCCGAATGAAACACCACGGTCCGGCCGCTCATCCATTGCAGCATCTTGACGCCGTTTTCGAACGATCCTGGCTTGCCGATCTGCTGTCCGTCAAGCAAAGCCACTTGATCGGAGCCTATGATCAGCGCTTGCGGATGCTTGTCCGCCAGCGATTGCGCCTTGGTGCGGGCCAGCCGGACCGCGGTTTCCAGCGCGGTTTCGCCCGGCAGCGGGGTTTCGTCGCACACCGGCGGTTCGGCGTGGAAGGGCAGGCCCAGGCGGGCGATGATTTCTTGGCGGTAGCGGGAGGTGGAGGCCAGTACGATCTGCATGATGTGGACGTCGCTTGTTGCGGAGCCGGGGCGGCCTGGCGGCGCGCGCGGAGGGCTCCTTGTTTCTTTTGACAAATCAGGGGAATGGATTGTACCATGCGAGGTTTATGTCTAAACCGATTTTGATCGATCCGCTCAAGTTCGCCCGGGAAGGGCGTTCGCAGGCCGGCAAACTGCCGGTTGGCGAGCTGGATGAGCGCGTGCACAGCGACCTGTCCGACACCTCCGGGAACGTGGAATACGCCCTGGACGGTTTTCGCGACAGCTTGAACCGTTTGTCGCTGCGTCTTCATTTGTCCGGGGAACTCAAAGTGACCTGCCAGCGCTGCATGGAAAGCATGCCGTACAGCCTGGACACCGATTCGGTGGTCACCTTGTTTACCGATCCGGACAAGCTGGAAGAGGCTTGCGAGCAGGACGAGGAGCTGGACGCTATCATCGCCGAGCCGGAACTGAACCTGACGGCGTTGATCGAAGACGAAATCATTATGGGCTTGCCGCTGTCGCCGAAACACGACGACTGCGGCAGGGAAACTCTCTCGCTCGCCAAGGCTGACAAGCCCAATCCGTTTGCGGTGCTGGCGGCGCTTAAGAGACCCAAGTCCGAGTAAAACCCGGATTCGAACCGAATCTACTTGAATTTCTTAGGAGTCGACCATGGCTGTTCAACAGAACAAAAAGTCCCCGTCCAAGCGCGGCATGCATCGTGCACACGATTTTCTGACCGCTCCGGCTCTGGCAGTTGAAGCCAGCACCGGCGAAGCGCACCTGCGCCACCACATCAGCCCGAACGGTTTCTACCGCGGCCGCAAAGTTGTGAAGACCAAGGGCGAGTAATCTCCCCGTTTTCCTACTTTCCCCACTGATTAGGCAGCACTATTACCGCACTCGTTGATGACTATCACCGTCGCGGTTGATGCAATGGGCGGTGACGTTGGCCTCAAGGTTACCGTCCCTGCATCGATCCAATTCCTGCAGAACCATCCCGACACCCGTTTGATTCTTGTTGGCGACCAAGCAGCCCTAGAGGCTGAACTGGCCGCGCATCAAGGCGTCGCGCGTGAACGCATCCGCATCCAGCACGCCACCCAAGTGGTGGGCATGGATGAGGCGCCTCAGCTCGCCTTGAAGAACAAGAAAGATTCGTCGATGCGGGTGGCCATTAATCTGGTCAAAGAAGGCGAAGCTCAGGCCGCCGTGTCCGCCGGCAACACCGGCGCGCTGATGGCGACCGCGCGTTTCGTACTCAAGACCATTCCCGGCATCGACCGTCCCGCCATCGCCAAAATGCTGCCCACCGTCAAGGGCTCGTCTTGCGTGTTGGATTTGGGCGCCAACGTCGATTGCACCCCAGAACAACTGTTGCAGTTCGGCATCATGGGATCCGAACTGGTGGTGTGCCTCAGCGGCAACGCCAGCCCTAGCGTCGGCCTGCTGAACATCGGTTCGGAAGACATCAAGGGCAACGACAATATCAAGAAGACCGCCGAACTGCTGCGCCAGTCCGAGCTCAATTTCCACGGCAACGTGGAGGGCGACGACATCTGTAAAGGCACGGTGGATGTGGTAGTCTGCGACGGTTTTACCGGCAATGTGGCTTTGAAGACAGCTGAGGGGCTGGCTCACATGTTTGCCGTGTTCCTGCGCGAAGAGTTTGGCCGCAGCTGGTGGACGCGTTTGTGCGCGCTGGCCGCGCTGCCGGTGCTCAAACTGTTCAAGAGGCGCATCGATCCCCGCCGCTACAACGGCGCCAGCTTGCTGGGGCTGCGCGGCATCGTGGTGAAAAGCCACGGCGGGACCGATGTCACAGGATTCCGTTACGCGCTGGAGCAGGCTTGCGAGGAAGCCGGTTCCGACGTGATTGGTCACATCGCCGACCGGATTGCGCACCAATTAAACAATCTCAAGCAGTCCGAGGCGGAAGCGAACTGACAACCATGGGCTATTCCCGCATTCTAGGCACCGGCAGCTTTCTGCCCGAGCAGGTGCTCACCAATGCGCAGTTGGCTGAACGCGTGGATACCAGCGACGAGTGGATAGTCTCTCGCACCGGCATCCACGCGCGCCATATTGCCGCAGAGGAACACAAAACCAGCGATCTCGCGCTCAAGGCGGCGGAAGCCGCGATTCAGAGCGCGGGCATCGACAAGCACGAGATCGATCTGATCATCGTGGCCACCACCACTCCCGATATGGTCTTCCCCAGCACCGCCTGTCTGTTGCAGGAAAAGCTGGGCATTCCCGGCTGCGCGGCGTTCGACGTGCAGGCGGTGTGCGCCGGCTTCATGTTCGCGCTGGTGACCGCCAACAACTACATCAAGAGCGGCATGGCCCGCCGCGCCCTGGTGGTGGGCGCGGAAATCATGTCGCGGGTGCTGGACTGGGACGACCGCCGCACCTGCGTGCTGTTCGGCGACGGCGCCGGCGCGGTGATTCTCGGCGACTCCGAGGAGCCGGGCATCCTGCACGCCAAGCTGGCGGCGGACGGCCGCTACAAGGACATTCTCAACACTCCGGCCCAGATTTCCGGCGGCAAGATTCAGGGCATGCCCTATCTGCACATGGACGGCCCGGCGGTGTTCAAATTCGCGGTCAAAGCCTTGTCCGACATCGCGGCCAAGACGCTGGCGGAAGCCGGCGTCGACAAGAGCGAAGTGGACTGGCTGGTGCCGCATCAGGCCAATCTTCGCATCATAGAATCCACCGCCAAGCATCTGGGCTTGCCGATGGAACGCGTGATCGTCACATTGCCGCAACAGGGCAATACCTCCGCCGCATCGATTCCGCTGGCCTTGGACTGCGCGGTGCGCGACGGCCGCATTCGTCCAGGCCAGACCGTATTGCTGGAAGGCATAGGCGGCGGTTTCGCCTGGGGCGCTGTATTGTTGAAGATCTGACCCGAAACATTGGCGCGCAAGCCGCCGACGGCTGACCGTGAGGTCACTAGCCTCAGCGATATTTGATCGTTAGGCTTGGCAGACGTCGCCGGTTTGCGTCATTCTTGCGTCGAATTCTCTGGAGTCGACTATGGCGTTTGCTTTTCTGTTCCCGGGCCAAGGCTCGCAAAGCTTGAAAATGATGGACGGCTTTGCCGATCTGCCCGTGGTGAAACACACTTTTGACGAAGCATCGGACGCCTTGAGCGTCGACCTGTGGGCGATGCTGCAGGCGGACTCGGCCGACGAGATCAACGCCACCGTCAATACCCAGCCCATCATGCTGGCCGCCGGCTACGCCACTTATCTGGCCTGGCAGGAGTTGAACGGCCGCCAGCCGACGCTGGTGGCAGGCCACAGCCTGGGCGAATACACCGCCCTGGTGGCGGCGGCGGCCTTGCCCTTCGCCGAAGCGGTGAAACTGGTGCGCCTGCGCGCCGAGGCGATGCAGTCCGCGGTGCCGGTGGGCGTCGGCGCGATGGCCGCCATCCTGAACCTGTCCGACGAGGACATCCGCGCCGCCTGCGCGGAAGCGGCTCAGGGCGAAGTGGTGGAAGCGGTCAATTTCAATTCGCCGGGCCAGGTGGTGATCGCCGGCCATAAGGGCGCGGTGGAGCGGGCCATGGAGCAGTGCAAGGCCCGCGGCGCCAAGCGCGCGCTGCCTTTGCCGGTATCGGTGCCCTCGCATTGCGCGTTGATGCGGCCCGCGGCGGAGCAACTGGCCGCGGCGCTGGCGCAAGCGGATATCGGCGCGCCGGCCATTCCGGTGCTGCACAACGCCGACGTCGTCAGCTACAACGAGCCGGCGCAGATCCGCGACGCGCTGACCCGTCAGCTGTACATGCCGGTGCGCTGGACCGAAACCATCCAGAAGCTGGCCGCCGACGGCGTGACGCAGATGGCGGAATGCGGGCCGGGCAGAGTGCTGGCCGGCCTGGCCAAGCGCATCGACGGCAACATCAAATGCCTGGCGCTGACCGATGTGGCGGCGCTGGAAGCCGCTCGCGGCGAACTGAACTGAATGCAATGCGGCCGCGTCAAGGCGGGGCCGGAATAACGATAAGGAGACTGCAATGAGCCTGCAAGGCAAAGTGGCATTGGTCACCGGCGCATCGCGCGGCATCGGCGCGGCGATCGCCGCGGCGCTGGCGGCCGAAGGCGCCGTGGTGATCGGCACCGCGACCAGCGAGGCCGGCGCAGCGAGCATCCACGAGCGCCTGTCCGCACAGGGCGGCGCCGGCCGGGTGTTGAATGTGACCGAGGCCGGCGCGATCGACGCGCTGGTCGAATCCATCGAAAAAGAATTCGGCGCGATCGCCATCCTGGTCAATAATGCCGGCATCACCCGCGACGGCTTGCTGATGCGGATGAAGGACGAGGACTGGGACGACATCATGGACACCAATCTGAAATCGGTGTTCAAGGCGTCCAAGGCCGTGTTGCGCGGCATGATGAAGGCGCGCTTCGGCCGCATCGTCAATATCGCTTCAGTGGTGGGCGTGTCCGGCAACCCGGGCCAGACCAATTATTCGGCGGCCAAGGCCGGCATCATCGGCTTCACCAAGTCGATGGCGCGCGAGGTGGGCAGCCGCAACATCACCGTCAACTGCGTGGCCCCCGGCTTCATCGACACCGATATGACCCGCGCGCTGCCGGAAGCGCAACGCGCGGCGCTGGTCGAGCAGATCGCCCTGGGCCGCCTGGGCGACGCCAAGGATATCGCCGACGCCACCGCTTTTTTGGCGTCGGATCGCGCTGGCTATATCACCGGCCAGACGCTGCATGTCAACGGCGGCATGTTGATGCCGTGAACGAGCTTGCGGCCCGCCTGGAGATTTAGGTAGGCTGCTCTAATTTTTTTTTGTAGAATACCGGGGTTTTGTTATCCCGAATCAGAAAGGTCAAGGGTTTAAACAAATGGAAAACATCGAAGCGCGCGTTAAGAAGATCGTTGCCGAACAACTGGGCGTGAACGAAGCCGAAGTGAAAATCGAATCTTCGTTCGTGGACGATCTGGGCGCCGACTCCCTCGACACCGTTGAGCTGGTAATGGCTCTGGAAGAAGAGTTCGAGTGCGAAATTCCGGATGAAGAGGCCGAGAAGATCACCACCGTTCAGCAAGCCGTCGACTACGTCACTGCCCACCTGAACAAGTAATTCCTTCCCTTTCGAGGGGTATTAGGACCTCTGCCCGGAGCCTTCTGGTCTCTTCGCAGAGGTCTTTTGCCAAGAGGATGCCAAACGCGCGTTTGATCCCTGCCAAACCGTAGGGCATCGCAATGCGTGGACGGTCTCGTGGGGAGACTGCCCTCCCATCTCTCACGGAGATTCTTCGTGTCAAAACGCAGAGTTGTAGTAACCGGCCTGGGCCATGTGTCCCCGGTCGGCAATGATGTCGCCACCGGCTGGGCCAATTTGCTGGCCGGCAACAGCGGCATCGCCAAGATTACCCGTTTCGACGCCAGCGACATGGCTTGCCAGATCGCAGGCGAAGTGAAGGGCTTTGAGATCAGCGACTATATCTCGCCGAAGGAAGCCCGCCGCAACGACTTGTTCATCCACTACGGCATCGCCGCGGCGCTGCAAGCGGTGGCGGACGCGGGCCTGGACGACGTGCCGGGCCTGGACAAGACCCGGGTCGGCGTCAACATCGGTTCCGGCATCGGCGGCCTGCCGCTGATCGAGGAAACCGGCGTGGCCTTGATGGAGGGCGGTCCGCGCAAGATCGGCCCCTTCTTCATCCCGGGCTCGCTGATCAATCTGATCGCCGGCCAGGTGTCCATCCTGAAAGGCTATCAGGGTCCGTCCTACGGCATCGTGTCCGCCTGCACCACCGGCGCGCACTGCATCGGCGACGCGGCTAGGCTGATCCAGTACGGCGACGCCGACGTGATGGTGGCCGGCGGGGCGGAAGGCGCGGTTTCGCGCTTGGGCATCGGCGGTTTCGCCGCGATGAAGGCCTTGTCCACGCGCAACGACGATCCGGCCACGGCTTCCCGTCCCTGGGACAAGGGCCGCGACGGCTTCGTGATGGGCGAGGGCGCCGGCGTGCTGGTGCTGGAAGACTATGAGCACGCGGTCAAACGCGGCGCCAAGATCTACGCCGAGCTGATCGGCTTCGGTATGAGCTCGGACGCTCACCACATCACGGCGCCGAGCGCGGAAGGCCCGGCGCGCGGCGTGAGCAACGCGCTGCGCGACGCCGGCATCAACGCCGACCAGGTGCAGTACGTGAACGCTCACGGCACGTCCACGCCCCTGGGCGACGCCAATGAAACCACGGCGATCAAGCTGGCGTTTGGCGACCACGCCAAGAAGCTGGTGGTCAACTCCACCAAGTCGATGACCGGCCACTTGCTGGGCGGCGCCGGCGGCGTGGAGGCGATCTACACCATTCTGGCGGTGCACAACCAGGTTTCGCCGCCCACCATCAACCTGAACGATCAGGATGTGGAGGCCGGCTGCGATCTGGATTACGTGGCCAATACCGCGCGCGAGATGAAGATAGACATCGGCATCTCCAACTCCTTCGGTTTTGGCGGCACCAACGGCACGCTGGTGTTCAAGCGCGTCTGATCGTCGTCTTGTCGATTGACAGTCCGAACCGCTGCGCTACACTCGCAGCGGTTTTTCTTTGTTTTCACGCCGCCCGGGTCAAAGCGGGCGGCAAGCTGCGCCGGGCTGCCGGCCCGGGACTTCTCGATGTTCACTCAGAAACTGGATTTTGCGCCGGACCTGCTGGCGATGCATGCGGCGGATCCGCAAACCTTTCCGTATTTGATGATGTCCTCCGGCGACGCCGGCTGGGACTTGCTGCTGCTGGAAGACGGCCGCGAGCTGTTTTACGCCGGCGAGGGCGGCGATTTTCTGCGCCGCCTGGCCGAGTTCAAGCCGCAGCCGGTCGATAACCGTCATCAACTGCCTTTCGTCGGCGGGCATTTCCTTTACCTGGGCTACGATCTGCTGTCCGAATTCGAGCCCAGCGTGGCCGATGCGCTGCCGGACAGCTTTCCGCTGGCGGCGCTGGCGCGCACCCCGGCCGCGGTGCTGGTGGATCGCCGCGAGGCTTGCGGCTGGATCGTGGCGGAAAGCGCGGAGCTGTGGCAGCGGGCGCTGAGCCTGGCCCAGGCGGCGCCGGTCTTCGAGCCCTGTCCGGTGGCGTTGCGGGGCTTGGAGGAAGACCCGCCGCAGTGGTACACCGACGCGGTCGTCCGCCTCAAGCGCTACATCTACGAAGGCGATGTGTTCCAGGTGAATATTTCGCGCGGCTGGCGCGCCGAACTGGACGCCGGCGTCGCCGCGGCCGATCTCTTCGCCGCGCTGCGCCGCGCCAACCCGGCGCCGTTCTCGGCCTTGGCGGATTTCGGCGGCGCGCAGATCGTCAGCTCCTCGCCGGAGCGGCTGGTGCGGGTGCGCGACGGCTGGGCGGAAACGCGGCCCATCGCCGGCACCCATCCGCGCTCGCCGGACCCGGCGGAAGACGCCGCCTTGAAGCAGCGGCTGATTTCCAGCGTCAAGGAGCGGGCCGAGCATGTGATGCTGATCGATCTGGAGCGCAACGACCTGGGCCGCATCTGCCAGCCCGGCAGCGTGGAGGTCAACGAACTGATGGCGGTGGCCAGTTACGCCTATGTCCACCATATCGAATCCAATGTCCGCGGCCGCCTGCGTCCCGGCGTCGGCCCGGCGGAAACGCTGCGCGCCTTGTTTCCCGGCGGCACCATCACCGGCTGTCCCAAGGTGCGCACCATGCAAATCATCCGCGAACTGGAAAACAGCGCGCGCCGCGCCTATACCGGCAGCCTGGGCTATCTCAACCGCGACGGCAGCATGGACCTGAACATCCTGATCCGCACCTTCATGCAGGAGGGGAGCGCGCTGCGCTTCCGCGCCGGCGGCGGCATCGTCGCCGACTCCGATCCGGAACGCGAACTGCAGGAAACCCGCCACAAGGCGCGCGGCCTGCTGCGGGCGCTGGGCGTGGAGCAGGCCTGATGGCGATGCTGATCAACGGCGGGCCCGGCGAGCGGATCGCCGCGGCGGACCGCGGCCTGGCCTACGGCGACGGCGTGTTCCGCACGCTGGAGCTGCTGAACGGCCGGCCGCGCTTGTGGGCCTGGCAGTACGCGCGGCTGTGCGAGGACGCGCGCCGGCTGCGCCTGCCTCCGCCCGAAGAAGCGCTGTTGCTGGCCGAACTGGCCGCGGCGGCGGACGGCCTGCCGCGCGCGGCGGCCAAGATCGTGCTGACCCGCGGCGAAGGCGCGCGCGGATACGCGATGCCGGAGGCGCCGTCTTGCACCCGCATCGTCAGCGCCGCGCCCTGGAACGGCTATCCTCCGGAGCGCGCCGAACAGGGCGTGACGGCGCGCTGGTGCGAAACCCGCTTGGCCTTGCAGCCGGCGCTGGCCGGCATCAAGCATCTGAACCGGCTGGAGAACGTGCTGGCGCGCTCGGAATGGCGAGATACCGCCATCGCCGAAGGCCTGATGCTGGATATGGAAGGCTGGGTGGCGGAGGGCACGATGAGCAATGTCTATCTGCTGGAAGGCGAGGCCATCGTCACGCCAAGGCTGGACCGTTGCGGCGTGAACGGCGCGGTGCGGGATTGGTTGACCGCGCATTGTTTGGATATCGGACGCTCTTTTACTGAAACGCGACTTTCCGCCCCGCGCTTGATTGACGCCGATGCGGTGTTTCTCTCCAATAGCCTGATGGGTATCTGGCAGATTACCCGCCTGGGCGAGCGTAGCTGGACGCCTCATCCGCTATTGAGCGCCCTGCGACACAGCCTGTCGCTTCAAGCCTGAGGCCAGGCGCCGGGAGGGCAGTTCCCGGCCCGCATACAGGTCTGCCCGGACCGCGTCCGTTCTCTTGTCCATGCCGCCCTCGACGGGCGGATCTCCATTCTTCCGACTGGCGCGCCGTGTCCGGACCGGGCATGGCGGCAAGCGCACGCGCGGATCGCGAACAACATTAGACCAAAGACCAAGCTCAGAGAGGTTGCCGTGAAATTGATTCTTAAACTACTGGCCGGCATGGCGGTTGGCCTGGCGCTGGGGCTATGGGCCCCGGACGGCCCGCTGGCCCTGCTGATGACTTTCAAAGCCCTGTTCGGGCAGTTCATCGGCTTCATGATTCCGCTGATCATCGTGTTCTACATCATGAGCGGCATCGCCGCGCTGGAGTCCAACTCCGGCAAGATGCTGGGCTGGACCGTGGGGCTGGCTTACTGCTCCACCATTCTGTCCGGGCTGGCGGCTTTCGCCGTCGCCTCCGGCGTTTTGCCGTCCTTGATCGCTCAGGGCGTGCACGCCACCGACAAGCCGGCGGCGATCAAGGCCTTGTTCACGCTGGAGATCAAGCCGCTGTTCGATGTGATGACCGCACTGATGCTGGCCTTCGTGTTCGGCCTCGGCATCGCCGTCACCCGCGCGCTGCGCCTCAAGGAGGTGGTGGATCAGGGCAAGGACATCGTCGAACTGGTCTTGGCCAAGGTGCTGATTCCGCTGCTGCCGGCCTATATCGCCTGCGTCTTCGCCGAGATGGCGGCCGACGGTTCGGTGTTTTCCACGTTGAAGACCTTCGGCGTGGTGCTGGTGCTGGCCATCGCCATGCACTGGATCTGGCTGACCCTGCTGTACACGGCGACTGGCCTCGCCAGCGGCCGCAATCCCTGGTCCTTGATCCGCAATATGTTGCCGGCCTACCTGACCGCGCTGGGCACCATGTCGTCGGCGGCGACGATTCCGGTGGCGCTGCGCTCGGCCAAGCAGATGAAAGTGTCCGGCCCGGTGGCGGATTTCGTGATGCCCTTGTGCGCCACCATCCATCTGTGCGGCTCCACCATCACCCTGGTCACCTGCGCCACCGCGGTGATGCTGATGACGGCCGGCCTGGACGTGCCGAGCTGGGACGTGATGTTCCCCTTCATCCTGCTCCTGGGCGTGACCATGGTGGCGGCGCCGGGCGCGCCGGGCGGCGCGGTGATGTCGGCGCTGGGCATTCTGGCCAGCATGCTGCACTTCCCCGAGGCCAGCCTGGCCTTGATGATCGCGCTCTACCTGGCTCAGGACAGCTTCGGCACCGCCTGCAACGTTACCGGCGACGGCGTGATCGCGCTGTGGCTGGATCGCATCATGGGCCGGCCGGCGGAAGCGGAAGGCAAGCCGGCTTCTCAGCAGGCCTAAATCCAAGTCATAGATTTATGTGAACTATACAACGAGCATTTAATTATTTTTAGAGATAAAGAGAGCCATGTATATTAAGCGGGTCTTTCTGGCGCAGTAGAGCGCTGGCGGCTTTTGGCGGCTTTGTCGTCAAAGGCAGCCTCTTACTGTTTGTCGGTTCAACAGAACCGCATGCAGGTTTCTCTCGTATCCTGTTTGGGCCGAACGATGTTCGGCCTTTTTTCTTGTTTGTTTTCTTGGCGCATGCCGGGAGGCGCAATGTCGGCGATGGCGGAGTGTGAGGTAGCGGTTCTGGACCTGGGCGCGCGGCAGGCGCGGGCGGCGTTGCCGCGTCTGAATCAGATGCTGGCGCGGCATGGCTTCGAGGCGGAGCCGCTGGCCTGGCGCGAAGAGCGCGTGCGCGGCCGGCATGAGGACTGGCGCTTCCGCAGCGTCTTCCAGCCGGTGTACCGCTTGCAGGACGGGGAGCCCAAGCTGTGGTCGGTGGAGGCGCTGGCGCGGGTGTCGGACCGCTTTGGCGGCCAGCTGATTCCCACCGTGCTGTTCGCCGCGGAAACCACGCCGCGCCGCACCGTGTACGTGGACCGGCAACTGCGCTGCCTGCACCTGCTCAATTTTCTGCTGCAATCGCCGCCGCCGGGCCTGGTGCTGTCGCTCAACGTCAATGCCCAGCATCTGGTGAACGTCAGCGAGGCGCACGGGCAATTCTTCGCCGAGGCCTTGCAACTGCTGGGGGTGGAACCGCGCCATGTCTGCCTGGAAATCGTGGAGGACGCGGTCAGCGATCCGGTGCGGCTGCACGGCGCGGTGCAGCGCTACCGCGATCTGGGCTTTTTGATCTCTCTGGACGACTTTGGCCAGGGCGCGTCCAATCTGGAGCGGGTGTGGCTGCTGGAGCCGGATTACGTCAAGCTGGACAAGGTGCTGATGCGGCGCGCGCTGATGCGGCCGGCGCTGCGCGACAAGCTGGCCGAGCTGGTGGCCATCCTGAAGCTGCACGGCGCCAAGGTGGTGGGCGAGGGCATTGAAAGCGAAATGCAGCTGGACATCGCTCGCGCCGCCGGCTGCGATTTCGTCCAGGGCTTTCACTTGGCGCGGCCGACGGACAGCCTCAGCTGGCCAATTTCTTAGAACCTGTGTACGAGCTCGCGAGCTAAGGCGAAAACGGCAGAGAAAGCGGAGTGTACATGCGGTACATGAGCATTTCGAAGCGCTGCTCGCCGTGTAAGGTCTCACGACGCGCCGCAGATCATAAGCCGGTTCTTAATCCAGCGGCTGAAACCACTCCTCATGGCGGCTCAGCGCCGCCAGACCGCATTCGGCGCTGACATCCAGCCAGAGACGGCGGAAAGCGTCGGCGTCGGGAATCCCTTCATACACTTCCATCCAGGTGCCGGCGTCGTCGCGGCGGCGCAGCAGGCGGCCGGCGACGCCGGCGCGGGCCAGGAGGCCGGCTTGCAGCGTTCGCAGCTGCGCAAGCAGGGGCGCGTTGTCCGCATCGACCTTGAAATAGCAATAAAAACTGTAGCGCATCGTATGTCCTAAGCAGGGCGCGCGGGATCGCGTCGCAACGGAGTGGTTGTCAGCCGACATTAGGCAGGTATGATAGCCGTTCTAGGTTCCGCCATGGATAGAGGAGAAGCGGTGCAGCAAGGGATGGATACCCTGGTGGTGGTGGGCGTCGGTTTGATCGGCGGCTCTTTCGCCTTGTCGCTGAAGCGCGCCGGGATGGCGCGGCATGTGATCGGCGTCGGCCGCACCCGGGAAAACCTGGAGCGGGCCTTGGAGCTGGGCGTGGTGGACGAGATCAGCCAGGACTTGGCCGCCGTGGCCGAACGCGCCGATCTGGTGCTGTTGGCCTCGCCGGTGGGGCAGATGGGCGCGCTGATGGCGGCGATGGCGCCGAAGCTGCGGCCGGAGACCATCGTCACCGACGCCGGCAGCACCAAGGGCGACGTGGTGGAGTTGTATCGCCGGCATCTGCCGAGCCAACTGGCGCATTGCGTGCCGGCGCATCCCATCGCCGGTTCCGATCTGTCCGGCGCCGCCGCCGCCCAGTACGGCCTGTACGAAAATCGCAAGGTGGTGCTGACGCCGTTGCCGGAGACCCTGCCTTCCGTCGCCGAGCGAGTGGCGGCGCTATGGCGCGCCTGCGGCGCGGACATCCACAGCATGACGGCGGAGGAGCACGACGCGGTGTTCGCCACTGTCAGCCACCTGCCGCACTTGCTGGCTTTCGCCTATGTGGACATGGTGGCGGGCAAGGCCGACGCCGAGCGTTGCTTCGATTTCGCCGCCACCGGGTTTCGCGATTTCACCCGCATCGCCGGCAGCCATCCGGAAATGTGGACCGACATCAGCCTGGCCAACCGCGACGCGTTGCTGCAGGAGCTGGACCGCTACCGCGCCGGGCTGGACCAACTGCGCCAGATGCTGGACGCCGGCGACGGCGAGCGGCTGGCGGAGCGTTTCGGCGCGGCGCGCGGCGCGCGCACGCGCTGGCATCAGCAATTCATGCGCAAGGCTTGATCCATGAATGAGGGCAAGGTGGTGCTGATCACCGGCGCTTCGCGCGGCATAGGCGCGGCGACGGCGCGGCTGGCGGCGGCGGAGGGCTGGCGCGTCGCCGTCAATTACCGCCGCGATCGGGCCGGAGCGGAGGCTGTGGCGGCCGAGTTGCGGCATGCGGGCGCGGACGCCGAGGCGTTTTGCGCCGATGTCTCGCTCGAGGCGGACATCGTCGGCCTGTTCGACGCGGTGGCGGGCCGCTACGGCCGCCTGGACGCCCTGGTCAACAATGCCGGCGTCACCGCGCCGATAGGCCGGTTGGAGGATTACTCGGCGCAGCGGGTGGAGCAGGTGTTGCGCAGCAATGTGCTGGGCCCCATTCTCTGCTGCCGCGAGGCGGTGCGCCGGATGTCCACCCGTCATGGCGGCGTTGGCGGAGCCATCGTCAACGTTTCTTCCGCCGCGTCGCGGCTGGGCTCGGCCGGCGAGTATGTCGATTACGCCGCCAGCAAGGGCGCCGTCGACACCCTAACTCTGGGCCTGGCGCGGGAAGTGGCCGCCGAAGGCATCCGCGTCAACGCGGTGCGCCCGGGCCTGATCCACACCGGCATTCATGCCGCCAGCGGCGAGCCGGGCAGGGTGGAGCGCCTGGCTGGCAGCGTGCCGATGGGGCGCGGCGGCGCGGCCGAGGAGGTGGCGGCCGCCATCGTCTGGCTGTTGTCCGACGCCAGCTCTTTTTGCACCGGCAGCCTGCTGGACGTCAGCGGGGGGCGTTGAGCCAGCGCTCGCGCATCAAGTTCAGAAACTGGCTGACCAGCGGCGAGTCTTCGTCCAGCCGCGTGGCCAAGCCCATCGCCAGATATGCGCCCTCGTCCAGCAGCGGCACATAGCGCACGCCGGGAAGCCGCACGCATTCCAGCGGCGAGGGCAGGATGGCGATGCCGAGTCCGGCGGCCACCAGGCCGATCTGCGTGATCGCCTCGCCGGCCTCCTGCCGCGGCCGCCAGTCCATGCCTTGCCGGCTCGCCAGCTCGCGCAGCACCGTGTTCAAGCCGGTGCCGGCCTCCTGCGGGTAGCCGATCAGACTTTCCCCGCGCAATTGCTCCAAGCGCAGCGCCGGCAGGCCGGCCAGCGGATGCTCGGCGCTGATCACCACCCGCAGCGCGTCTCGCTGCAACTCCACCACCGCGATGTCCGCCATCGGCTCCAGGCCGTTGAAGCGGACGAAGCCGATATCCAGCCGCCGTTGCTGCAAGGCCTGGTACTGGTCGGTGGTGAACATCTCGCGCAATTTGAGGCCGACCTCCGGGAAACGCAGACGATAGTCGTGCAGGCCGGCGTGCAGAATGGGGGACAGCGGCAGAGACGAAGTGAAGCCTATGCTCAATTCGCCTATCTCGCCGCGCGCGGCGCGTCTGGCTTCCGCCGCGGCCAGTTCCGCGTCGGCCAGAATGCGCTGGGCCCGGCTCAGGAATTGGCGGCCGGCCTCGGTCAGCTCCACCTTGCGCTGGTGGCGGCGCAGCAGCCGCACGCCCAGCTCGGCCTCCAAGGCCTGGATCTGCTGGCTGAGCGGAGGCTGGCCGATATGCAGGCGCAGGGCGGCGCGGGTGAAATGCAGTTCTTCGGCAACGGCGACGAAGTAGCGTAGATGGCGTAGTTCCATAATTGATATTTTAAAAGTATCAAATGATGGTTAAATATATATTGGACTGCGCTTTCGGCCAAGACTAAGCTCAAAGCCATATTTCGCATTGAAAGCTTTTCATGTCCGCCGATTCTTCGTCACCCTGCCTAGGCGCCGTCGTGCCGCCGCCGTCCGCCGCCCCTCTTCCTCCGGTCAAGCTGCACGCCGGCACCGCGGAATTCCGCGCCACCGCGCGCGCCATGTTCGTCGGCGGCTATTGCACTTTCGCCATGCTCTACGGCGCACAGCCGCTGATGCCGATGTTCGCGGAGGATTTCTCCTTGTCGCCGGCCGCCTCCAGCGGCGTGGTGTCGTTGGCCACCGGCAGCCTGGCCCTGAGCCTGATTCCCGCCGGCCTGCTGGCGGATCGCCTGGGCCGCCGCCCCTTGATGAACGCGGCGCTGGCGCTGGGCGCGCTGCTGATGCTGTTGTCGGCGCTGGCGGACAGCTTTCAGCATCTGCTGTGGCTGCGCGCGGCTTTCGGCGTGGCGCTGGCCGGCCTGCCGGCGGTGGCGATGACGTATCTGAGCGAGGAGGTGGACGCGAAATCCCTGGGCCACTCGATGGGCTTGTACATCGCCGGCAATGCCTTGGGCGGAATGAGCGGCCGTTTCATCGCCTCCTTGCTGGCGGATCATTTCGGCTGGCGCTGGGCCTTGTTGGCTTTGGCCTTGCTGGGCACGGCCGGCGCCTGGCTGTTTTGGCGCAATCTGCCGCCTTCCCGGCATTTCCAGCCGCGTCGGCATGATCTGGGCCGCATGTGGCGGGAGGCCAAGGCCCTGTTCCAAGACGCGGGTCTGCCTTACTTGTTCATCAGCGCCTTTCTGCTGTCCGGTTGTTTCGTCAGCTTGTACAACTACCTGGGTTTCCGTCTGCTGGCCGCGCCCTTCAATATGAGCCAGAGCCTGCTGGGGCTGGTGTTTTCGCTGTATATCGTCGGCGTCTGGTCATCGGCCTGGGTCGGCAAGCTGTCGGATCGCCTGGGCCGGCGCAATATGCTGTGGCTGATGGTGCTGGCCATGCTCTTGGGGCTGGCGCTGACCTTGAGCGATCACATCGTCCTGCTGGTGGCCGGCATCGCCTTGTTCACCTTCGGGTTTTTCGCCGGTCACTCCGTGGCCAGCAGCTGGGTGGGTTTGCGGGCGCGTCAGGGGAGGGCGCTGGCTTCGGCCATTTACTTGAGCGCCTACTATCTGGGCTCCAGTCTGGTGGGGTCTTTGTCCGGGCTGATGTGGGGCCGCGGCGCTTGGCAGGGCGTGGCCGCGGTCTTGGGGGCCAGCCTGGCGGCGATGCTGGCGATCAGCCTGGGCCTGAGGCGGCTGCCGCCCTTGCCGCAACCTTGAGCTTGAAAGAAAAAAGCCCTGCGGTTTGGCGCAGGGCTTTTTCATCGCATCGTCGGCGCTCAGCGGACTTTGAACCGCTGCTTAGAGCCTGTTTACGATCTGGCGAGCTAGGGCGAGACAAGGCGTTGCGGCTGAGAAAGCGGAGTATACATACGGTACATGAGCATTTCGAAGACGGCACTCATCGCACAATGTCTCTACCGACGCGTAGCAGATCGTAAACAGGTTCTTATTGGATAATGCCGCCGCCCAGGCAGACGTCGCCGTCGTACAGCACCGCGGACTGGCCGGGGGTGACCGCCCATTGCTTGTCGCGGAACGTCAGCGTGGCCTGGCCGTCGACGATGGCGGACAGATTGCAGCCGGCGTCCGCCATGCGGTAGCGGTTCTTGGCCGCGTATTCGCCGGCCGCCGGCGGCGCCGGCAGCGTCCAGCTCAGGTCGGCCATCGCCAGCGTCGGCTTCAGCAGCAGCGGGTGGTCATGGCCTTGCACCACGATCAGCTTGTTGCCGGGGATGTCCTTGCCGGCGACGAACCACGGTTCTCCAGTGCCCTCGCGCGCGCCGCCTATATTCAGCCCCTTGCGCTGGCCCAGGGTGTAATACATCAAGCCGATATGCTCGCCCACCACCTTGCCGTCCGGCAGCATCATCTCGCCGGGCTGGGTGGGCAGATAACGCTGCAGGAAGTCGCGGAACGGACGTTCGCCGATGAAGCAGATGCCGGTGGAGTCTTTCTTGGCCGCGGTGGGCAGGCCGGCTTCCTCGGCCAGCTTGCGCACCTCGGTCTTGCGGATGTCGCCGAGCGGGAAGATGGACTTGGCCAATTGATGCTGCTGCAAACGGTAGAGGAAGTAGCTCTGATCCTTGGTGTGGTCCACCGCCTTCATCAGATAGTGGGTGCCGTCCTTTTCCAGCTTGCGCGCGTAGTGGCCGGTGGCGATGCAGTCGGCGCCCAGTTCCATCGCGTAGTCGAGAAAGGCCTTGAATTTGATTTCGGCGTTGCACAACACGTCGGGATTGGGCGTGCGGCCGGCGGAGTATTCCTTCAAGAAGTAGGAGAACACGCGGTCCTTGTACTCCTTGGCGAAGTTGACGATCTCCATGTCGATGCCGACGATGTCGGCCACGCTCATCGCGTCCAGCGCGTCCTGCTTGATCGAGCAGTATTCGTCGTCGTTGTCGTCTTCCCAGTTCTGCATGAAGACGCCGATCACCTCGTGCCCCTGCTGTTTCAGCAGCGAGGCGGTCACCGAGGAGTCCACGCCGCCGGACATGCCGACGACAATTCTTTTCTTACCCGTCACGGGGAATATCCTTCCATCCAAATATCGAGGGCAAGCACCACCGGGGCTTGCCCAAAGTCCTTGAACCAGCTGTCCACCGCCCAATCCTGGCCGGAGAGCAGGTCGCGCAGCACCGCGGTGTAATGCAGGTCGAGCAGGCGCGGCGCGCGCCAGGCCGGTTTGCCCACCGTGTGGTATTGCAGCCAGCCGTGATCCTGCAGATAAGTGAGGAAGGCGGTGACATTGCTGCTGTGGTCCACGCAGTCCATGCGGCCTTCGGCGGGCCCGTCGCGGAAATTGCCGCCCTTGTCCTGCCAAATGGGCAACGTGCGCGCGGCGATGTGATAAAGCGCGGTGACGGCGTCGCTGACGGCGGAACGTTCGGTTTCCGGGCTGTTTGCGGCGGACAGGCGAGCGGCGAGCCAAGCGTCGGCTTCGGCGGAGATGTCTACGTAGGCATGTCTGGAACAGCCGTAATGGTAGCAGATATTGATGGCGCTGGCTTGTGCCGCCCATGGGACGCCGGCCAGCAGAGCCAATAGGAAAGACAATGATCTCAAGGACATGCCGGCTCCGGGCGGTGGGCTTGGGCGGTCAGCGGCCCAGATGATGGATCAGCGCCAGGGGGTGGCGTTTGCCGGCGCGATAGTCGTCCAGGCATTGCTGCACCACCGGGCTGCGATGCTGGGCGCGCAGCGAGACGATGTCCTCGTGGCTCAGCCATTGCGCGGACAGGATGCCGTCGTCCAGCCGCGGATAGTCCTCGCGGCGCAAGGGGTGGCCGTAGAAGGCGAAGCGCAGATAGGTGATGTCGCTGTTGGGCCGGTCCACCAGATAAATGCCCACCAGGCCCAAGGGCCGGAAGTGCCAGCCGGTTTCCTCCAGCACTTCGCGTTTCACCGCGTCTTCCAGCGTTTCGCCGTATTCCAGATGACCGGCGGGCTGGTTGAAGCAGATGCCGTCGCTGGTCACCTCTTCCACCATCAGGTAGCGCCCGTCCAGCTCAATGACTGCCGCAACTGTCGCATTTGGTTTCCACTGCGTCATGGTCTGCGCTTTCTTGTTGACAATGATTCTTGTTTGAATCTATATTCTTGATAACGATTCTCGATTACTTTAACTCAATCCCGTCTTCATTCACCACCGGAACTGCCATGTACGTTTGCCTCTGCCACGCTGTAACTGACAAGCAAATCCGCGAAGCGGTACACAACGGGGCAACCCGCATGTGCGATCTGAGCCGCGAGCTTGGGGTGGCGACTGATTGCGGCAAGTGCGCCTGCATGGCTAACCAACTTCGCAAGGAGGCTGTCCACGCGCTTGGTCCGGCTTCGACCGCGCGCAGCGCCGCTTAATTCCTGACCCCGTCTGTTGCTTAGTCTCGGCCAAGGCCGGACGAACTGCAAATCCCCCACGCACCGCGTCAAGCGGGGCGAAGTCCTTTATTTTGGCTGTGATAACTTGAGACTGGCGCGCGCTATGTCATAATGGAAGAATCATTTCTTCCCGGAGAGCGCGATGCAAGGCGATAAAAAAGTTATCAAGTATCTGAACCAGATCCTCAAGAACGAACTGACCGCGATCAACCAGTACTTTCTGCATGCCCGCATGTACAAGAACTGGGGCTTGAAGAAGCTGAACGAGCACGAGTATCACGAGTCCATCGACGAGATGAAGCACGCCGACGCGCTGATCGAGCGCGTGCTGTTCCTGGAAGGGCTGCCGAATCTGCAGGACCTGGGCAAGTTGCATATCGGCGAGAATCCGAAGGAAATGCTGGAGTGCGACCTGAAACTGGAAATGGACGCGCTGCCGCTGTTGCGCGAAGCCATCGCCTACTGTGAAAGCGCCAAGGACTACGTGACCCGCGACTTGCTGGAAGACATTCTGGAGAGCGAGGAAGAGCACGTGGACTGGCTGGAGACGCAGTTGGGCCTGATCGAAAGCGTGGGCCTGCAGAATTATCTGCAAAGCCAGATGCACGACGACGATTAAGCGCCGCAAGGTTTCGACCGGGTCGGAAAAGAAAAAGGGCTGTCGTATGACAGCCCTTTTTGCGTGCGGCGTCGACCGCCGTCTTACTTCTTCTTGTCGGCGCTCTTGTCCGTATGCTTGTCGGAGCCGGGCTGGGAGGCGTCGCGCGGCGCTTCCGCCTCGATCTCCTCCCAGGGCAGGGCCACCTTCTTCTTATTGATGGTCAGCACGCCGCCGCCGTAGTTGAGTTCGGTGTTGATCTGGCCTTTGTCCTCAACGATGTACTGCTCGCTCTTCCACTGCGCCAATTGGCTGTCCAGCAGGTTTTTGGCCAGGTCTTCCACTTCCTTCATATTGGGCTGGTCTTCGGCGCTCTGATCGACGGTGAACAGCGTGCGCGCCTGGGCGATCACCAGGTCTTCCAGCGTCTGGCGCGGCAGGCTGAGCTTGGCGTCCACTTCGAAGCGTCTGATGAACTGCGCGGCGTCGTTGAGATCCGCGGCTTGCAGACCCTTGACGCCCAGGCTGCCTTCCAGCTTGGCTTCGCCGTTGGGCATCTTCAGGTAGAACTCGTTGATCACCACTTTGGGATCGTTCTGCAGCAGCGGAATCCCGTTCTTCTTGATGGTGTCGATGTATTGCTTGCGCAGCAGCGCCGGGTCCACGCCTTCAAACGGGATCTGGCCGATGGCCTGATCCAGTTTGACCAGGGTCGGGCCGTGCAGATGGTTGGCCGAGATGTCCAGGCGCATCGGACCGTAGCGGTGGTCGTTGAAGTTGAACTCGGCGAAGTTGAGTTTGCCGCGGGTGTTGACGTAGTCGTCCTGCTCGCTGGTGACGATCTGGTAGCGGAAGTCCTTCAGCGTCACCGCGGACGGCTTGAATTCGCCGGACGGATTGATGAACTCGCCGACGCGCACGCGGGTCATCAGGTAGACCAGCTCGTTCAGCTTGATGCTGTAGGGCACGCTTTCGCGGGAGTTGAGCCGGACATTGCCCACGGTCAGTTCGCTGGTGCCCAGCTTGACCCCGGTGTTGCCGGGGCGGATGTCGGAGACGTAGCGCACGCCGTCGAAAGCCACGGTTCCCTTGCTGGCGGCTTCCAGCAGGAAGCCGGGCGACAGCGCCTCGCTCTTGTATTCCTTATAACCGTTGGCGTAGTCGAGCTTCAGGTCGAAGCCCTTCCATTTCATCTTCACGCCGGACAGCGCTTCTTCATAGTCGAAGGCCGGCACCTTGACGTCCAGTTCGCCGCCGCCGCCGAAGCCCAGACGGTTGAAGATGGTGATGGGTTCCTTGTCGCCGAAGAAGCTGGCCAGCGTCTTGCGGGTGGAGTCGCTCATCGCGAACTCGGTGCGCACCAGCGCGCGGCCGGGCCGGAAGTCGAAATCGCCGATGCCGGGGAGGGGGCCGTGTTTGACGTGGTTGGTGAACTTGATGGTGGCGTTCAGCAGCGGCTTCACATTGTCGGGCAGCATGTTTTCATACGGGCCGGACAAATGGCGGTTGAACACCAGTTCGGTGGTTTCCGTGGAGGAGAACCAGCCGCGTTGGTAGCTGTGGGATTTGACTTTGAACAGCGGCAGGTCGGCCAGCATCTTGTGCTGTTCCTGCAAGGTCTGCTCCGCCTTGACGCCGGCCCACAGGGTCGCGCCTCCATACAGAACGAACAGGCCACCGAGGGTGGCGCCGGCAATGATCAGACGACGATTTGGCAACACTAGCGCTTTTTCTTAACTAGGATGGAATGAGGCCCTATGGTACACCATCGTCCACCGCTTGCGTTACTGCCGGCGCGTGAACCGGAGGGCGTCGGCGGGGTCCAAGTTGGGCGTTTGCGGCGGCGGGTTGCCGGCGCAAGCGCAAAACGGTCTGACATCGGCGGGCCGCTTGTATAGAATAGAGTCTTTCTTCTAGATTGCTTTACGAGGCGCGATTAGTACATGAATTGGATAAACGGCGTGCTTGACCTCCCCTGGTGGGGCTATATCGTGGTCGCTTTGGCGCTGACCCACGTCACCATCGCATCGGTCACCATCTTTCTGCATCGTCACCAAGCGCACCGCGCGCTCGATCTGCATCCCATCCCCAGCCACTTCTTCCGCTTCTGGCTGTGGCTGACCACCGGCATGGTCACCAAGCAATGGGCCGCCATCCATCGCAAACACCACGCCAAGTGCGAGACCGCGGACGATCCGCACAGCCCGCAGGTCTTGGGCATCAAGAAAGTCCTGTGGGAGGGCGCGGAACTGTACCGCGGCGCTTGCAAGGATCAGGCCATCATGGACAAGTTCGGCCACGGCACGCCGGACGATTGGCTGGAACGCAATGTCTACACCCGCCACAGCGCCAAGGGCATCGTGCTGATGTTGCTGATCAATCTGGTCTTGTTCGGGCCGGCTGGCCTGACGATCTGGGCGGTGCAGATGATCTGGATTCCGTTCTGGGCGGCCGGGGTGATCAACGGCATCGGCCACTTCTGGGGCTATCGCAATTTCGAGAACGAGGACGCGTCCACCAATATCTTCCCCTGGGGCATTCTGGTGGGCGGCGAAGAGCTGCACAACAACCACCATACCTTCGGCACCTCGGCCAAGCTGTCGTATAAATGGTACGAGTTCGACATCGGCTGGATGTATATCCGCATCCTGGAAATCCTGGGCCTGGCCAAGGTGCGCAAGGTGGCGCCGCGGCTGGCCGAGGACGCTTCGCGTCCGCAACTGGATCTGGAACATCTGCAGGCCATCATTTCCAACCGCTACGCCATCGCCTCCCGCTATGCGCGCGAGTTGAAAGAGGTGTACCGCAGCGAGCTGGACAAGATCAATCTGCCGGACTTTTCCGGCAGCAAGCTGAGCGGCAAGATGAAGGTGTGGCTGAAGCAGGACGCCAAGGACACGCCGGAAACCGAGCGCATGCAGTTGGCCACCTTGCTGGAGCACAGCCAGGTGCTGGCCACCGTGTATTCGATGCGCCAGGAGCTGACCCGTCTGTGGGAGCGTTCCACGCTGAGCCGCGAGCAGCTGCTCAAGGAACTGCAGGACTGGTGCACCCGCGCCGAGGCCTCCGGCATCGCCGCCTTGCAGCGCTTCTCGATCAGCCTGCGTCAGGCGGCCATGGTTTAAGCCTGTCCGACTCGATGAAAACCCGCGGCGCGCCGCGGGTTTTTTTTGCGTCCGCGCAGGCTTGTGGCGGGGTGGATAGACTCGTTTTTTATATAAAAATAAGAAATAAAATTTATATTTGTAATAATAATTGGAAATATAATGTGGCCATGTTGATGCAACTCTGCGAGATGGACATGGCCACATTGCAACTGACCGACGGGGCGAGCGAGCTGCCCTATATTCATGGTTTTTCCGCCGCCGAACAGGCGCGCCTGGTGCGCCAGGCGCGCTTCTCCGAGTCCGTGGTCTACCGGGACATCGATTTCTCCGGCGTCGGCCAGCTGCTGGAGGTGGGGTGCGGGGTGGGCGCGCAGACGGAGATTCTGTTGCGGCGTTATCCGGACCTGGAGGTCACCGGCGTCGACTTCAGCCAGCGTCAGCTGGCGGTGGCGCGTCAGCGTTTGCAGGGCAGCCCCTGGCAGGACCGCGCCCGGCTGCTGCATATGGACGCCGAGGATCTGGATTTCCCGCCGGCCAGTTTCGACGCCGCCTTTCTGTGCTGGGTGCTGGAGCATGTCTTGTCGCCGGAGCGGGTGTTGGCCGAAGTGCGGCGCGTGCTGAAGCCGGGCGCGCGGCTGTACGCCACCGAGGCGATGAACGCGTCTTTCTTTCTATCGCCTTATTCCTCGAACCTGCAGCAGTACTGGCTGGCCTTCAATGACCATCAACTGGCGGTGGGCGGCGATCCCTTCGTCGGCGCCAAGCTGGGCAATATGCTGCTGCGCCTGGGCTTTCGCCATGTGGAGACTCAGGTCAAGACCTGGCATCTGGACAGCCGCGATCCGCATCGTCGCCAGCAAGTGCTGGATTACTGGACCGAGCTCTTGCTGTCGGCCGCGGATCAGCTGATCGAGGCGAAACGGGTGGACGCCGCGCTGGTGGCGGCGATGACGCGGGAACTGCGCCAATTGCGCAGCAATCCGGAACTGGTGTTTTTCTATAGTTTTCTGCAAGCCACCGCCGTGGTGTGAAGCGGCGTTTTTTTATTTTCGATATAACTACAAGTTGTTAAAAACAATATTTATATGCGGTAGCTAGGAGATTTCAATATGCAAGACCAATCCGTTTTGTCCTTGATCGGCAATACGCCGCTGGTGAAGGTGACGCATCTGGACACCGGCCTGTGCGAGCTGTATCTGAAACTGGAAAGCCACAATCCGGGCGGCTCGATCAAGGATAGGGTGGCGCTGTCCATGATTGCCGCGGCCGAGCGCGAAGGCAAGCTGAAGCCGGGCGGCACCATCGTCGAGGCCACCGCCGGCAACACCGGCCTGGGGCTGGCGCTGGTGGCTTCGCAAAAAGGCTATCGGCTGGTGTTGGTGGTGCCGGACAAAATGAGCCGGGAGAAGATTCTGCATCTGCAGGCGCTGGGCGCGGAAGTGGTGTTGACCCGCTCCGACGTGGGCAAGGGGCATCCGGAGTATTACCAGGACCTCGCCGCGCGCATCGCCAAGGAAACGCCGGACGCTTACTACATCGACCAATTCAACAACCCGGCCAATCCGCTGGCGCATGAAACCGGCACCGGTCCGGAAATCTGGGAGCAGACGCGTCATGAACTGGACGCGGTGGTGGTGGGCGTGGGCTCCAGCGGCACGCTGACCGGGCTGACGCGTTTCTTCAGCCGGGAGGCGCCGCGGGTGGAAATCGTGCTGGCGGACCCGGTGGGCTCGGTGCTGGCGGATCATGTCGAGACTGGACGCCACGGCGAGGCCGGCAGCTGGCTGATCGAAGGCATAGGCGAGGACTTCATCCCGCCGCAAACCGACTTCAGCCTGGTCAAGCGCGCCTACCGCATCAGCGATCAGGAAAGCTTCGACAGCGCCCGCCTGCTGCTGAGCCGGGAAGGCATTCTGGCGGGCTCCTCCTCCGGCGCGCTGCTGGCGGCGGCCTTGCGTTATTGCCGCGCCCAGACCGAGCCCAAGCGCGTGGTGACGCTGGTTTGCGACAGCGGCAACAAGTATCTGTCCAAGATGTACAACGACGATTGGCTGGTGGACAACGGCCTGGTGGAGCTGCCGCGGCTGGGCGATCTGACCGATCTGATCGTGCGCCGCCACGCCGACGGCAGCACCGTCTCTTGCCACCCGGACGAGCCCTTGAACGTGGTCTACCAGCGCATGCGCCTGCACGATGTGTCGCAGTTGCCGGTGCTGGCCGACGATAAGGTGGTCGGCATCCTGGACGAATGGGACTTGCTGCTGTCGGTGCACGGCGAGCCGGAAAACTTCCGCCAGAACGTGCGCAGCGCGATGACCAGCGAGGTGCGGACCCTGTCGCCGCGCGCTTCGCTGCAAGACCTGCTGCATATTTTCAACGACGGCCACGTCGCCCTAATGGTGGACGGCGAGCGCTACCTGGGCCTGATCACCCAGGCCGATCTGCTGGCCTTCTGGCGCCGTCAGCCGCGCTCGCGCGCCGTCTAGCTCCTCCTCATCCCGGCCGGTCCAAGCGGGGCCGGCCACCCGCATTGCGAGAAAACGCCATGACTGATTTCAATACTTTGTCCATCACCGCCGGTCTGCATCAAGACGCCTTCGGCGCGGTGATTCCGCCCATTTACGCCACCTCCACCTACCGGCAGCACGCGCCGGGCGAGCACAGCGGCTACGAGTATTCCCGCTCGCAGAACCCGACGCGCGAGGCCTTGGAGCGGGCCTTGGCGGAGCTGGAGGACGGCGCGCGCGGCTACGCCTTCCCTTCCGGCCTGGCGGCCATCGCCACGGTGCTGGAGCTGCTGCCGGCCGGCAGCCACCTGATCGCGGTCAACGATCTGTACGGCGGCACTTACCGATTGTTCGAACAGGTGCGCAAGCAAAGCGCGCAGCTGGAGATCAGCTATGTGGCGTCGGAAGACCTTGCCGCCTTGCAGGCGGCGATCCGGCCGAATACCCGGATGATCTGGGTGGAAACCCCGTCCAATCCGCTGAACCAACTAGTGGATCTGGCGGCGGTGGCCGATCTGGGGCGGCGGCACGACCTGATCACGGTGGCGGACAACACCTTCGCCTCGCCGGTGGTGCAGCGCCCGCTGGCCTTCGGTTTCGACATCGTCGTGCATTCCGCCACCAAATACCTGAACGGTCATTCCGATGTGATCGCCGGCGCGGCGGTGGTCAGCCGTCGGCGGCCGGAGCTGGCCGAGCAACTGGCCTTCCTGCACAACGCGGTGGGCGCGGTGCTGGACCCGTTCGCCAGTTTCCTGGTGCTGCGCGGCCTGCGCACGCTGGCCTTGAGGGTGGAGCGCCACAACAGCAACGCGCTGGCGGTGGCGCGTTGGCTGGAAACCCAGCCGCAGGTGGAGCGGGTTTTGTATCCGGGCCTGTCCAGCCATCCGCAACATGAGCTGGCGCGCAGCCAGATGCGGGGTTACGGCGGGGTGGTGTCCTTTTATCTGAAAGGCGACGCCGAAGAAACGCGGCGGGTGCTGGCGCGGCTGAAGCTGTTCACGCTGGCGGAGAGCCTGGGCGGGGTGGAGAGCCTGGTCTGCCTGCCGGCGGCGATGACGCATGCGTCGATTCCGCTTGAACGTCGGCGCGAGCTGGGCATCGCCGATAATCTGATCCGCTTGTCGGTGGGCATCGAGGGCGAGGCGGCGCTGATCGAGGACTTGCGCCAGGCATGGCAATAGCCGGCGCGGCCGGGTTAGAATCTTCGTCTTGTTCCGACTCACCCAAGGGGAATCCGCATGAGCATTTATCGTCACAAGCAGGGCGCGCGTCTGGCAGAAGCCGTGGTCACCAACGGCCTGATCTTCCTGGCCGGCCAGGTGCCGGAAAACACCGAGGCCGACGCCAAGGCGCAAACTGAAAACGTGCTGGGCCAGATCGACGCGCTGTTGGCGGAGCTGGATTCGGACAAGAGCAAGATCGTCGACGTCACCATCTTCCTGGCCAGCCTGGCCGATTACGACGCGATGAACGCCGCCTGGGACGCCTGGGTGCCGGCCGGCCATGTGCCGGCGCGCGCCACGGTGGAGGCCAAACTGGCCAACCCGGCCTGGAAGGTGGAAATCAAGCTGGTGGCCGCGCGCTGACATCGCCTCGCCGCCGCTACCGCCCACGTCCTGCGACGTGGGCTTTTTTTATCGATTTTTGCCGGCTGTCTGCTGAGCCAAAGGCCAGCAGGAAATAAGGATGGGGCTTTCTATAACCCTATGGTTTGCGGCGCAATGCTATTGGCATTGCGTCGCTTTGGTTTTTCCCAACCAGGAATGGAGCCCGAAATGAAACAAGCAGCTCTGATGATGGCCGTATTGGCGGCCTTGGCCGGCGGCGCGCAGGCGGAATCGAAGCAGCCGGACCCCTTATTGCGCCAGGCGGCGGTCAAGGCCTTGCAGCCCATGCTGCCGCTGGCCAAGGGGGAGATGCTGGACATGCTGGTGGAGGTCAACCGCGACAGCGCCGACGGCGGCTGGGTGCTGGGATCGGTGACCCAGCCGCTGCCGACGATGACCACGATCGCGGCGATGGATCATGTGCCGGTGTCCAGGCTGTTCCTGGCGCGCCGCGACGCGCAGGGCTGGACGCTGGAACTGGAAGGCAGTCCGGGCTTCGCCGCGATGCTGAGCCTGGCGCCGGCCGATTGGCTCAACGCGGACGAGCGCCGCGCCTGGGGCAGCCAGTCGGCCAGGCCGGGCTTGCCGTTCGCGCCCAACGCCACCGGTCTGGGCCTGCCGTGGCGGCAGGGCGCGGCCTGGCGGATGACCGGCGGCCCGCACGGCTATAGCGGGGAAAGCCAGCCTTACGATTCCATCGACTTCGCCGGCGGCGACGGCAGGGTGTTGGCGCCGCAGGCCGGGGTGATCTACAAGAGCTGCGTGCGCGGCGGCAGCGGCTTGGTCAAGCTGGTGCACGACAACGGCTTCTCGTCCACTTACTACCATATGATCAATCTGAACACGCTGGCGGACGGGACGCGGGTCAATCCGGGCGCGTATCTCGGCACCATAGGCAACGGCCTGCCGTGCGGCGGAAGCACCACCGGCCCGCACGTGCATTTCTCCCTCTTGTATCAGGGCCGGGCCGAGCCGGTGAACGGCAAGCTGTTCGGCGGCTGGCAGTTCTTCGCCGGCAACCGCGCCTATCAGGGCTATGCCTTGCGCAACGGGACGCGGGTCAATGTCGGCGGCCTGCTGAACAATTACGGCGGCGGAGGCGCGCCGGCCGGCGCCAGCGGCGTGGCGACGCCGGCGAAGGGCGAGGGAAGAGTGAACCTGCGCAGCGCGCCCAGCCTGAGCGCCGGCATCACCGGCGCGGTCAGCCGCGGCGACAGCGTCGCCTTGCAGTGCCATGTGCGCGCCGAGACGGTGGAGGGGGTGTGGGGCCGCACCGATGTGTGGAACCGCACCCGCGGCGGCGACTGGATCAGCGACGGCTTCTTGGACACCGGCAGCAACGGGCCGGTGGTGCCGCTGTGCGCGTCGGCCAGCCGGCCTTGGTGAGCGATTAATACACGCCGTCGAAACGCAGGCCGGCGGGCAGGGGCTCGTCGGCCTGGAAGGCGGCGACGGCGGCGCCCAGCTGTTCGGCCAGGCCGTCCCGCTGGGCGTTGACCGGCACCAGGTCCAGGCTGCGCATCCAGGTCAGCTGGCGCTTGGCCAGCTGGCGGGTGGCGGCGACGCCCTTGTCGATGAAGGTCTGCTCGTCGCCGACGCCGTCCAGGTATTCCCAGGCCTGGCGATAGCCGACGCAGCGCATCGACGGCAGCTCCAGCGTCAGCGCCGGATAGGCGGCGCGCAAACGCCGCACTTCGGCCAGGAAATCCTGTTCCAGCATCAGTTCGAAACGCTGCGCGATGCGTTGGTGCAGCCAGCCGCGTTCCGCCGGCACCAGGCCCAGCGACAGCAGGCGAAAATCCGCCGCGGCTTCCTTGCCGCGCGCCAGCAGCCGCGACATCGGCTCGCCGCTGAGCAGGCAGACCTCCAGCGCGCGGTGGATGCGCTGCGAATCATTGGGATTGAGGCGGGCGGCGGTGTCCGGGTCCAGTTGCGCCAGCCGCGCGTGCATCGCCGGCCAGCCGGCCTGCGCCGCGTCGGCGTCCAGCTGAGCGCGCAGCGCCGCGTCGGCGCGCGGCAGGTCGGACAAGCCCTCCAGCAAGGCCTTGTAATACAGCATGGTGCCGCCCACCAGCAGCGGCAGCCGGCCGCGGCCGTTGATCTCGCGGATCAGCCGGTTGGCGTCGGCGTGGAACTGGGCGGCGGAATAGCTTTGCAGCGGGCTGATGATGTCGATCAGATGGTGCGGGCATTGCGCCATTTCCGCCGCGCTGGGCTTGGCGGTGCCGATGTCCATGTCGCGATAGACCAGCGCGGAGTCCACGCTGATGATCTCCACCGGAAAATGGCGGGCCAGCTCCAGCGCCAGGCCGGTTTTGCCGGAGGCGGTGGGGCCCATCAGCAGGATGGCGTGCGGGGTATCGTTCATGGGCGGGTCTTGCGGTTCAATCGACGGATTGTCGCATAAGCGGCCCATGGGCGGACAGTGCCGCCCAGGGCACGCAAGGTGTCGACGATGGGCTGCGCGTCGACGGGGCTGTGTGGGCATGGGCTTTGGAGCCGTCTGCAAAATGCCCGTGCGCCATGTGTGGCTTCCGCGTTCCCCGCCGCAAGGCCTGGTCTCGCTAGAGGGTAAACACGCGCTCAGGCCCCGGATTCGGGCGCCGGCAGCGCCCGGCGGCGGCTGGCGCGCCACCAGCCGCCCAGGGTGATCAGAAACCACATGCACTGGTTGACGAAGGACGCCAGGTTGAAGTGGTTGGACAGCGAAATCAGAATGCAGACCGGCCCGATCAGGTTCAAGGCGAAGTAGCGAGGGTCCGAGGTGCGCAGGCCCAATAGCTGGTTGCCCAAGTAGGCGCCCAGATAGCTGATGACGCCGATCAGGCCGATGAGGTCGTACATATGGGCTCCTTGGGCCGTGGCGTTTACAAGGGGGCGGTTTGCGCCGCGGCCGTTTCGGCGACGGGGTCTTGATCCCCGCCGGCCTGGTAGAACGGCGCGTTCGAGCACGGCAGCGGCGGTAGTTGGCGGATCAGGTCGGCGATCTTCTCCGCCATCATGATGGTGGGCGCGTTCAGATTGCCGGTGACGATGCGCGGCATGATGGACGCGTCCACCACGCGCAGGCCGGTCAGGCCGTGCACGCGGCCCTGATGATCCACCACCGCCGTCGGATCGGCGGCGCTGCCCATCTTGCAGGTGCCGGACGGATGCAGCGCGGTTTCGGCGTGGGTTTTGACGAAGCGGTCGATCTCGCTGTCGCTGGCGACCTTGTCGCCCGGCTGGATTTCCCGGCCGCGGAAGGCGGAAAGCGCGCGCTGGCCGACGATCTCGCGCGTCAGCCGCACCGCGGCGCGGAACTCCCGCCAGTCGGTGTCGTGCGCCATATAGTTGAATTGCAGCAGCGGCTTGTCGCGCGGGTCGCGGCTGGCCAGCTTGACGTGGCCGACGCTGGGCGAGCGCATCGAGCCGACGTGGCATTGGAAGCCGTGCATCTTGACGGCGTGGCTGCCGTCGTAATTCACCGCCAGCGGCAGGAAGTGGTATTGCAGATTGGGGAAGGCGAAGCGTTCGTCGCTGCGGATGAAGCCGCCGGCCTCGAAGTGATTGCTGGCGCCCGGGCCGCTGCCGTTCAGATACCACTGAGCGCCGATGCGGGCCTTGTTCCACCAGCGCAAGGACGGGTATAGCGACACCGGACGCAGGCATTCGTACTGCAGATACATTTCCAGATGGTCCTGCAGATTGGCGCCCACGCCGGGCAGGTGGGCGACCACGCCGATGTCGTGGCGGCCGAGTTCGGCGGCGTCGCCGACGCCGGAGCGCAGCAGCAACTGCGGCGAGGCGATCGCGCCGTTGCAGACGATGACTTCGCGCAGGGCGCGAACGCGATGGCTGCGGCCGCCCTGCAGGTATTGCACGCCGACGGCGCGCGCGCTGTCGAACAGGATGCGGTCCGCCAGCGCGCGGGTCCGCACGGAGAAATTGGCGCGGTCGCGAGCGGCGTCCAGATAGGCCAGCGACACGCTGCAGCGCCGCCCCTGGGCGGTGGTGGTGCGGTCCATGGGGCCGAAGCCTTCCTGACGATAGCCGTTCAGATCGTCGGTGCGGGCGTAGCCGGCTTGTTCGCCGGCCTGGATGAAGGCTTCGAACAAGGGGCTGATGCCGGCCTTGGGCGTGGTGACGTGCAGCGGCCCGTCGCCGCCGTGGTAGTCGTTTGCGCCCTTGTCGTAGCTTTCCGCCTTGCGGAAATAGGGCAGGCAGTCGGCGTAGCTCCAGTCGCCCAGCCCGGGCAACTCGGCCCAGCCCTGGTAGTCCAGCGCGTTGCCGCGGATATAGACCATGCCGTTGATCAGCGAGGAGCCGCCCAGGCCCTTGCCGCGCGCCTGGGCCATGCGGCGTCCGCCCATATGCGGCTCAGGCTCGGTCAGATAGGCCCAGTTATAGGTGCGGCCTTGCAAGGGGTAGGCGAGGGCCGCCGGCATCTGGGTGCGCCAGTCCAGACGCCAGTCCGGGCCGCCTGCTTCCAGCAGCAGCACCTTGACGCCGCTGTCTTCGCTCAGCCGCGCCGCCAGCACGCCGCCGGCGGAGCCGGCGCCGACGATGATGTAGTCGAATTCCTGGGTGGTGCTCATCTTGATTCTCCTTATCGGTGAACGAAGGCGGTACCGGGTGAATGGACCCTCAGGCGCCAAACCACCCCATCGGCTTGGGCGCCAGATTGATGTAGCTGTGCTTGAGCTCGGTGTACTCGTCCAGACCGATGCGCGACAGCTCGCGGCCGATGCCGCTGGATTTGAAGCCGCCCCAGGGGGCTTCGGGGAAATAGGGGTGGTAGTCGTTGACCCAGACGGTGCCGAAGCGCAGCGCGCGGCTCATGCGGTTGGCGCGGGCCAGATCCCGCGTCCACACCGCCGCCGCCAGGCCGTAGGGCGTGTCGTTGGCCAGCTGCAGCGCTTCGGCCTCGTCGCGGAAGCGCTCCACGGTGATGACCGGGCCGAAAATCTCCTCTTTGGCGATGCGCATGTCGGCGTGGACGTCGACCAGCAGCGTGGGCTGCAGCCAATAGCCTTTGCGATAGCGTTCGCCGTCCGGACGGCCGCCGCCGTAGACCAGGCGGGCGCCTTCCTCCACGCCGGCGGAGATCAGGCTCAGGATCTTGTCGTGCTGCTGGGCGGACTGCACCGGCCCCATCTGAGTGTCCGGCTGCTGGCCGGGGCCGACGACGATGCGCGGCAGCCGTTCCGCCAGCCGGTTCACGAAGTCGTCGTGAATCTCGTTTTGCAGCAGCAGCCGCGAACCGGCCGAGCAGACCTGGCCGGCGTGGAAGAAGGCGGCGTTCAGCGCGTAGTCGACGGCGGCGTCGAGGTCGGCGTCGGCGCAGACGATGTTGGGGTTCTTGCCGCCCAGCTCCAGGCCGATGCGTTTGAAGTTGGCGCTGGCGGCGCGCATGATGCTGGCCCCCGCCTGAGCGCCGCCGGTGAAGGACAGCAGATCCACGTCGGGATGCTCCGCCAGTTCGGCGCCCGCCTCGGCGCCGCCGCTGACCAGATTGAACACGCCCGGCGGCAAATCCAGCTCGGTCAGCAGCTGGGTGAGGCGCCAGCTGCTGAGCGGGGTCAGGCTGCTGGGCTTGAGCACGACGCAATTGCCGGCACCCAGCGCCGGCGCGATCTTCCAGGCCGCTTGCAGCAAGGGGTAGTTCCACGGGGTGATCAGGCCGCAGACGCCCACCGGCTCGTGCAGGGTGCGGCTGATCACCTGCTCGGGCGCCGGGTTGACCTGGCCGCTTTCGGTGGCCACCAGGCCGGCGAAATAGCGGAAGGTGGCGGCGATGTCGCCCATGTCGGTGCGGCTCTCGCTCAAGGTTTTGCCGGTGTTCAGCGTCTCCAGTTCGGCGAGGCGCTCGCTGTCGCGCTCCACCAGTTGGGCGATGTCCAGCAGCAGGCGGCTGCGTTGGCGCTGGGTGACGAGCCGCCAGGGGCCGTGATCGAACGCCGCGCGGGCGGCGGCGATGGCGGCCTGCGCATCGGCGCGGCCGCTGTCCGCGGCGACCGCGATCTCGCTTTCGTCGCAGGGATTGAGAATCTGACGGGTTTGCCCCTTGGCGGCGTCGCGCCATTGGCCATCGATGAAGAGCTGGGTAGAGATCATGGCAGCCTCACGCAAGAGATGAAATTAACCATTGGTAAATAAATTTACCTTTGGTTTAATTGTAGTGTCGATTCGGCGCGGCCGGCAATCCGTAATCAGCTATGGTAATGATGGATGTATTGGGTTTGGCTATATCGGCGAGGTTCAAGCCGGGCCGGAGGCCGGCCTGGCTTGCTTGGCTGCCGGGCTTTTGCTTTGCTTCGGGATTTTTCCGGCCTGAGTTAACATGCCGGCTGACAGCCGTAGGCTGTGGCGCGCGCGCATCGCCGCGCCGTGTTCGCATTCAATTACCCAGGAGGCGCGGCCGCCGCCGCGACCAGTTGCGTGTCGTCAAATCAAGTCAGCCAAACCCTTGTTCCCGTCGGGGATGAAACCTTCGCCACCCGCCTGAAGGAGGTGCTGGGGCGCAAGCGCGTCATGCTTAAACAGGTGGCGGAAGCCCTGGGCGTATCGTCCGCCGCCGTGCACAAATGGACGCGCGGCGGGGAAATCGAATATCGCAAACTGCGAGTGTTGGCGGATTTTCTGGGCGTGAACTGGATCTGGCTGCGCTACGGCGAGCAGGCGGTGCTGGATCTGGCGACGGCGACGACGACGGATGCGCAATTGACGGAGATCCGCCGCAAGCATCTGGCGGAGATCATGGAAAGCGAAGCGCGGATGAAGTTCGCGCAGAAGGTGTCCGGCATCGTCACCTGGGAGTGGAACATCCTGAGCGACGCGGTGGCTTACTCCGCCAACGCCGAGCACTTGTTTGGCCGCCCGGTGCGCCTGCTGTCCGATTTCTGGCTGGCGCTGGATCCGGCCGACGCGCCGGCCTTGCGCGCCAAGCTGGAGGCGTGCCTGAACTCCGGCACGGCTTACGAGGCCGAGTTCCGCGTGCGCTGGCCGGCGGGCGACACGAGATGGATCGCCTCGCGCGCCACCTGCGTGCTGGACGCCGACCGCCGTCCGGTGAAGATGATAGGCGTCAGCTTCGACATCACCCAGCGTTGCCTGGCCGAGCAGGCCTTGCGTCAGAACCAGGCCATCCTGGACAAGGCGCAGTCCATCGCCCATTTGGGCAGTTGGTTCTGGGATGTGCGCAAGGACGACTGCATCTGGTCGGATGAGGCTTACCGGATTTTCGGCTGGCAGCCGCAGGCCTTCAAGGTGACGATGGAGCGTTACTTCGCCGCGATGGCGCCGGAGGACCGAGATCGCATCGATCGGGCCATCCGGCGGGCGATCGATGAGCGCCAGCCCTATTGCGTGGAGTACAGCATCCTGCTGCCGGACGGCCGCCGCCGCCAGATTCACGAGGAGGGCGAGGTTCTATACGGGGAAGGGCGGGCGGAGGCCATGATAGGCGCGGCTCAGGACGTCACCGACAGCCGGCAAGCCGCGGTGGCCTATAGCGAAAGCGAGGAGCGTTTCCGCGAGGTCTTCGAGCAGGCGGCGCTGGGCCTGGCGCATCTGGGCCTGGATGGTCGATGGCTCAAGGTGAATCGCCGCCTGGCCGAGATGACGGGCTACGCGCCGTGGGAGATGGAGGGGATGAGCTTCCAGCAACTGACCCACCCCGACGACCTGGAGGACAATCTGCTGCGGCTGGATCAGTTGCTGAGCGGAGAGGTCGCCAGTTTTTCGCTGGAGAAACGCTTGCTGCGCAAACAGGGCGGCCATGTCTGGGTGAACGTCAGCGCCTCGCTGAGCCGTCACCCGGTGAGCGGCGAGCCCTGGCATTTGATCGCCGCGGTGGAGGAGGTGGCCGCGCGGCGCGAGGCGCGCCGCGCGCAGGAGGAGGCCCGGTTGCGCAGCGAATTGGCGCTGCAGTCCATCGGCATGGCCAGTTGGGAATGGGATCTGGGCGCCGGGCGGCTGCGCTTGTCGCCGCAGGCCGCGCGGCTATTGTTCGGCGAGGCTTTTGAGGAGACGACGGAGCAGCGCTTTCTGGACGGTTTGCGCATCGCCTCGCGGCAGGGATGGCTGGACAGCCTGGAGGCGATTTTCAATATTTCCAGCCGCGCGCAGCTGGATGTGTCGTGGCATGGCGAGGGCGGCAAGACTTTGCCGCTGGTCTTGTCGCTGGTGGCGCAGCGCGGGAGCGACGGCGCGCTCAGCCGCCTGATCGGCGCTTTGGGCGCGCGCTGATCTCGGTCGCCTAGCGTTGAGGATGCATGGAACCAGCCGCTTGTCGGCTGGCTTTTTTGCGTCCGCCGTGGCTGGGTGTGGACTAATTGACTGTTGGTGAAAAAATTAACTTATGGTAATTTTTGGCCCTCGTCTGGCAAGGCAGATGGATTTCGTCTTGTTGCGTTCGAACCCAGAATAGGCGCCGCTGGAAGCTTGGGCGGCGTCCGACAACAGGAGCTGACGCGCTATGAACAGCATGCACAGACAGCGGTATCTTCGCCGCCGAACCCGCTGGGGTTATGGCTGGGCCTTGTGGGCGGCGGTGTTGTGGGGCGCATGGTATGTGCCCGGCGCCGCGGTGTGGCACGAGGCGCCGCTGGCCGGGCTGACGCGGGGGCGGCCCGAGTGGTTTCTGATGGCGGCCGCGGTGTTGACGGCCTTTCACGCCTGCCTGGTGGCGGCGTTTCAATTGTTGTGGCTGGCGGCCTTGGGCAAGCTGGCCGACTTCTTCCGCACGCTATGGCGCTTCGGCGGCATTTCCAAGTGGTATTTCCTGGCCGCGGTCTTGGGCGGCCTGATGGCCAATTTCGGCTCATATCTGGCGATGGGTTATGTGGGCGCGGTGTTCGCCGCGGTGGCGGGCCTGTTGTATCCGGTGGTGGGCGCGGCCTTGGCGCGTTTGTGGTACCGCGAGCGGATAGATCGGCGCGCGGCGCTGGGCATCGCGGTCATCGTGCTGGGCGGAGCGGCGATTTACGCGCCGGGCCTGCTTGGGGACCTGAGCGGCGACGGCGACGCGCGCTGGCTGGGCTATCTGGGCGGCGCGCTGGCGGCGCTGGGCTGGGGACTGGAGGGCGCCATCGTCGGACGGGCGATGGATGTGACCGATCCCGATTGCGGGGTGGCGATCCGCTATCTGGCCGAGGCCCTGTATTGGCTGCTGCTGATTCTGCCGGCGCTGGCCTGGCTGACGCCCTTGCCGGTGTATGCGCTGGCCGGCGAGCTGTGGTCGTGGCGGCCTATGCTCTATCTGACGGTGGGCGGGCTCAGTTTCGCTTTCTGCGCCGTGGCCTGGTACAAATCCTTTCCCTTGATCGGCGTTGGGCGCGGCCAGGCGATCGGCGCTTTCTACGCGCTGTTCGCCACCTTGTTCACCGCCGCGTTCACTTTGAATTTTCCCGAGTGGCATTTTCTGATCGGCTTGGCCCTGGTGATTCTGGGCGGCTTCGTCATGGTGTCGGACAGCGAGCGCCATCCCGGCGCGGTGCGCAATGTGGAGGGCGGGGCGTGAAGGTGCACATCAAGGGTTTTATCCTGCAGGCTTTGGCCAGGCAGCCGGGCTTGTGGGATGTGGATCTGGCCCGGCGCATCTGCCGGGAGTACCGCAAACCGGAAGACGCCTACTGGCTGGGCATGGTGAGGGCCTGCCTGGCGGATTTGAGCGCCAGCGGTCTGGTGGTGGCCTTATGCGAGCGTTGGCAGGAGGAGGGCGCGCGCCTGTTGTTCAATTATCGGGTCAGCGAGTTCGGGCTGGAACGCATGCGGCAGACCGGTTTGGTCTAGATGCCCGCGCAAAGCCTCGCGAGCAAGAGCGAGACAAGACGATAACGGCTAGAAGGCGGAATGTACTCGTGGCGCATGAGCATGTCGAAGACGGGTTCAAGGCCCGGTTCTGGCCATATCGCCGACGCGCGGCAGACATTGAACCGCTTTTGAAGGAGAAGGGCATGTCCGACTATTGGGGTTATGAAGGCGCATCCACGCTGGCGATGGTTGTGATTGTGGGTTTGAGCCTGGCGGCTTTATTCGTCGCCAGGCGTTATGTGAGAACGCTATAGCTCTGAAGGCAGGCCCTGCGCCGCGCGCGCATTCCGTTTTCTCCGCCGCAAGGGCTTGTCCCGCCCTTGCTCTCAGGCTTTGAACCGACTTTACAGTTGCGCGGCGTAGGCTTCCAGCTGCGCCAGCACGTCCTGAGCTTTTTCGCTCAGCTCGCCGGCGCGGGCTTCCTCCAGTTCCTGGCGGAATTGCCGGACATCGCGGCCGGGTCCGCCGTTGAGCTTGGCTTGACGCCATGTCTGCCAGCGTTCTTGCTCTTCGCCGGACAGGGAGCGTGGGAAGTTGCGCGCGCGGTAGCGGAACAAGAGTTCGGCCAGCTGCGGGTCTTCGAAGAAGGCCATCTCGCCGGTCAACTGGTCGGCCGACATGCGGCGCAGCTTGGTCAGCACTTTGCGATCGTTGTTGGAGACGAAGCCGCCGTAGAGATTTTCGTCGACGTCGCGCGGCTCGCCGGTTTCGCGCTTATACACCTTGCGCCAGACCGGGCTCAGATCCGGCAGCGCGCCGGCGTAGTCGGCGTGGCGCTGAACCTGCTCCATGTCCACGCCCCAGTGCGCGGCGCGCTCCGGGCTCAACACCTTGAGGTTGGCGACCACGAACGGCGATTTATTGATGTGCACGGTTTTGAGCGGCAAACGCTGCACGCCTTCCGGCAAATCTTCGCTGCGGGTGTACAAGCGCTCTCGGATGGCGTCCGGGCCCAGGCCTTGCAGTTCGCGGGGGTCGTGGGCCAAGTCCCAGACAATCACCTCGTTGGCGTTGTAGGGGTGGGCCGCCAGCGGCCAGACCACGGCCATATTGCCGCGCTCGGCGCCGTACATGCCGGAAACGTGCAACACGGGTTTGGGCGCGTGGAGGCTGAGCTGGACCTTGACCGCGTCTTTCTTGCGCAGGGACAGGTAGAAGTCGAACAGCTTGGGCTGGTGTTGTTTGATCAGGCGCGCCAGCGCGATGGTGGCGCGCACGTCGGAGAGGGCGTCGTGGGCGGCTTCGTGCGCCAGGCCGTTGGCGGCGCTCAAATGCTCCAGTTTGAAGCTGGGGCGTCCATCCTCGTGCTGCGGCCATTGGATGCCGTCCGGGCGCAGCGCGAAGGTGGCGCGGACCAGGTCCAGCAGATCCCAGCGGCCGCATTGGTTCTGCCATTCGCGCGCATAGGGGTCCATCAGATTGCGCCAGAACAGGAAGCGGGTGACTTCGTCGTCGAAGCGGATAGAGTTGTAGCCGACGCCTATGGTGCCCGGCGTCGCCAGCTCGCGTTCGATCACGCCGGCGAATTCGTGCTCGGCCACGCCGTGCTGCAAACACCATTGCGGGGTGATGCCGGTCAGCAGGCAGGCCACCGGAGACGGCAGGTAGTCGGGCGCGGGCCGGGCGTAGAGCATGACCGGTTCGCCGATTTCATTCAGCTCGGCGTCGGTGCGGATGCCGGCGAACTGCGAGGGGCGATCCTGGCGCGGCACGGCGCCGAAGGTTTCGTAATCGTGCCAGAAGAAGCTGTGGTTGGACATGGCGGCAACAATGCGGTGAAGTTGGCCGCATTGTCGCACCCATGGCGCGGCAGGGCCAGCCGCGCCGTTCCCCGCCGCGTGTTAATCCATCCACGAGGGCTTGCGCGTTTCCAGCATGGCCTGAACGCCCTCGCGGCCTTCCTCGCTCAGGCGGATGGCGACAATGCGCTGGATGCAGATTTCCATGCCGTCTTCCCCGACGCCCAGGCCGGCGATGTCGGCCAGCAGCCGCTTGGCTTCCAGCATCGCCGCCGGGCTGTTGATCAGCAGATGGTTGATCAGGAAGTCCACCGCCATGTCGAGCTCATCGCTTTCCACCACCTGATGCACCAGCCCCAGGCGTTTGGCCTTGCCGGCGTTGAAACGCTCCGCGGTCATGAAGTAGCGGCGCGTCGAGCGCTCGCCGATGGCGCGGACCATATAGGGCGCCACCAGCGCGGGGATCACGCCCAGCTTGACGTCGGAGAAGCTGAACAGCGCTTCGGAGCTGGCGATGGACACGTCGCAGCAGGCGACCAGCCCCGCGCCCAGACCGAAGGCGGAGCCCTGTATCTTGGCGATGGTGGGCTTGGGCAAGGTGTCCAGCGTGCGCAGCAGCTTGGCCAGCAGGCGGGCGTGGCGCTCCAGTTCCTCGCGGCCGAAACCGGCCATCCGTCGCATCCAGTCAATATCATGGCCGGCGGAAAAGCTGATGCCGCTGCCGGTCAGCACCACGGCGCGCACGCTAGCGTCTTCGGCCAGGGTTTCCAGCATCGCGGTCAGCAGGCCGACGCTGCTGTCGTCCAGCGCGTTCAGCAGTTCCGCGCGGTTGAGGGTGATGGTGGCGATTCCCTTTGAATCAACGGCAAGCAAAACGGACTCGGCGGTCATTCGGTTCTCCTTGTTCTGATGATGGCCGTTTCAGCCGTGGCCAAAACGGATAATGCTGCGGACAAAGGCGTCCGCGGCCTCGATGTGCAATACATGGCCGGTGCCCGGCAGAGTTTCCAGCTGCGCGCCGGGCAGCCGTTCGCGCAATAGTTCGGCTTGATACAAGGGCGTCAGGCGGTCTTCGTCGCCAACCAGTATATGGCAGGGCATGCTCAGCTCGTGCAGCCAGGTGCGCGCGTCGTGCTCGGTGACGCCGGCGATCAGACGTATCACCGCGTCCCAGTCCACCATGCCGGCGATCAGCTTCATATCGTCGAGCATGGCGGCGTTGCTGGCGAGAAATCGGCTGGAAAACAGCCAGGGCACGCTGACCGCGTAACGCAAATCCAGCCCGCCGCTGCGGTTGGCCGCAATCCAGCTGTCGCTGATATGGTTGTTGACGCTGTCGGCCCAGGCCAGCGTGGCGGCCAGCAGCAGCCGCGACACGCGCTCGGGATGACGATGGGCGAAGTGCTGCGCCACCATGCCGCCGTAAGACAAGCCGGTGAGATAGACCTCCGCAATGCCCAAATGATTCAACAGACCGGCGGCGAGGTCGGCTTGTTCGCTGAGCGGATATTTGTCGCCGCCGGGGCGGTCGCTTTGGCCTTGGCCGAGAAAGTCGAAGCGCAATAGCTGGAAGTGCGGTTCCAGCTGCGGCTGCAGCAGGGCCCAGGCGGCGGTGGACATGGTGATGCCGTTGAATAGCGCCAGAACTTGGGCGCCCTGTCCGCTGAGTTCGTAATAGACCTTGTGTCCGGCGATTTCGGCATAGGGCATGGCGGTATTCCTTTGGTCAGGCGTTGCGCGGCGTCAACATGCATGCTTCATTCTAGAGCGCGTCGGCGTTTGCGGGGCAATTTGCTGGCGACGCGGACGCGTGGCGAGGACGCGGCGCCGCGCGCGCCGGTCTGCCTGCGGTGGAAAAGGGTAAAGTGTTTGACGAATTAAACAATGATGGTGGGGTTTTCGCCGCCGGCGTCTTAGGGAGAAGGGCCGGGTTTTCGGGTTTGACCGGCCAGCCTGGGTGAGGCGCGCGCGCCACAGAGGCGATAAATTTTCGAGAGCGTTTGCACTAGATATTGTCAAATTTATTAAACGTGGCATAGGCTTCTGTTCAAGACTAAAACGACAAGGGCGCTCGCCGTCGTCGCGGCCGCCGGGCCGTGTCCGCATTAAGCGCCGTACAGAGGAGACATCATGTTGGCAATAGGCACGGCGGTGGCGGCATGGCCACGCGCTCTCGCGGCGGGACCGCCGGCCGGCGCGGGACGCCGGACGGATTCTTGAACCCATGCGCGCGGGCCCTGGCCGGCGCGATCATCCAGCAAGGCATTCGATTGCCGCCGCGCCGCCTCGAGACGAGGCCCGCGCGGCGGACGCAGCCGGCCCGCGCCGCTGCGGAATTGCAATAGAGGGAACGACTCAATGACGCAAGCTATTGCCGCCAAACCGGCCCAGGCCGCTTTTTCCGCCCACAACGCCCAGGCCGCCGGAACCCAGGCCGACGCCGACAAGGCTTATCTGCGCATTGCCGGCGTACTGAAAAAGTTCGGCGATCATGTCGCGGTGGATCATGTGGATCTGGATATCCGCAGAAATGAAATCTTCGCCCTGCTAGGCAGCTCCGGCTGCGGCAAGTCCACCTTGCTGCGCATGCTGGCGGGCATGGAGACGCCGACTTCTGGCCGCATCATCCTGGACGGGGAGGACATGCAGGGCCTGCAGCCGTACGAGCGGCCGGTGAACATGATGTTCCAGAGCTACGCCTTGTTTCCGCACATGACGGTGGAGCAGAACGTGGCGTTTGGCCTGAAACAGGACAAGGTGCCGCGCGAGGAGATCGCGGAGCGGGTGGGCAAGATGCTAGATCTGGTGCAGATGCGCAAGTACGCCAACCGCAAGCCGCATCAATTGTCCGGCGGCCAGCAGCAGCGGGTGGCGCTGGCGCGCAGCCTGGTCAAGCGGCCCAAGCTCTTGCTGCTGGACGAACCTCTGGGCGCTCTGGACAAGAAGCTGCGCCAGCAGACCCAGCTGGAGCTGGTCAATACCATCGAACAGGTGGGCGTGACCTGCATCATGGTGACCCATGATCAGGAAGAGGCGATGACCATGGCCAGCCGCATCGGCATCATGAGCGAAGGCTCCTTGCTGCAGGTGGGCACCCCGTCCGAAATTTACGATTACCCCAGCTGTCGCTTCACCGCGGAATTCATCGGCGAGAGCAATATTTTCGAGGGCGCGGTGGTGGTGGACGAGCCGGACCTGGTCGAAGTGCGCTCGCCGGAGCTGGGCGGGGACATCCGCATCGACCACGGGATTACCGGCCCCAAGGGCATGCACGTCTGGGCCAGCATTCGGCCGGAAGACGTGAGGCTGGACATCAAGCCGTTGCCGGCGGGCCCCAATGTCGCCGCCGGCGTGGTGGAGGACATCGCCTATCTGGGCAGTTATTCCATCTATCACGTGAAACTGGCCAGCGGCAAGGTCGTCAAATCAGTGGTGCCGTCTTCGCGCTGGTATGATGCGGGCGAAACCGCGCCGACCTGGGGAGATCCGGTCTTCGTCAGTTGGCGCCAGGATGTACCGGTGGTGTTGACGCGCTAGCGCCCACGCACGCGCCGCAGCGGATGCCGCATGGCATCCGCTTTTTCTTCTCTTTCCCGAGGCGTTTGGTCCGCCCGGCTTTGGCCGCCATTCCTGTTTTCATTGAGAGGTCTTCATGCTTAGCTTTGCCCATCAGGCTCACGCTCCATCCTATTACGCCGCCACCGCTCTGCCCTGGGAGCCCGGGGCGGCGCTGGAAGGCGTCGTCGACTGCGATGTCTGCGTGGTGGGCGGCGGGCTGGCGGGCTTGTCGGCGGCGCTGAATCTGCGCGAGCGCGGATTCTCCGTGGCGCTGCTGGAGGGGGCGCAAATCGGCTTCGGCGCCTCGGGGCGCAACGGCGGACAGGTGATTTCCGGATTCGCTTGCGGCGTCGACACGCTGCGCGCGCAATTGGGCGACAGCCTGGCCAAGCAGATGTGGGACATGTCGGTGGAGGCGGTGGACATCATCGAACAACGGGTGAACCGGCACGGCATCGATTGCGATTGGCGGCGCGGCTATGTCAGCGTGGCGGTCAAGCCGCGGCATATGCAGGAGTTGGAGGACTGGCAGCGAGAGGCGGCGCAGGCCTATGACTATGGCGGCATGCAGCTGTGGGACCGGGACGAACTCAGGACCCGGCTGGCCAGCGATCGCTACCAGGGCGGGCTGTACGACCCGCGCTCCGGCCATCTGCACCCATTGAACTACACGCTGGGCCTGGCCCGCGCCGCGCGCGAGGCGGGGGTGGCCATTTACGAGCAAAGCCCGGCGCTGCGTCTGAAGCGGGGGGCGCGGCCGCAAGTGGCGACGGAGCGGGGCGTGGTCAATTGCGACCAGCTGGTGTTGGCCTGCAATTCCTACATCGGCGCGCTGGTGCCTGAGCTGGAACGGCGTATCATGCCGGCCGGCACTTATGTGATCGCCACCGAGCCCTTGGGGAAGGAGCGGGCCGAGGCCTTGATCGCCAACGATATGGCGGTGTGCGACACCAATTTCGTGCTGGATTACTATCGTCTGTCCGCCGACCACCGCTTATTGTTCGGCGGCAAGGTCAGTTACTCCGGACGCGAGCCAGCCCATTTGGCCGACGGCATGCGCAGCGATATGCTGCGGGTGTTTCCGCAACTGGCCGACGTCAAGATCGACTATGCCTGGGGCGGTTTTTGCGACATCACGGTGAACCGCGCCCCTGACTTTGGCCGTTTGGACGGCAATGTCTATTATCTGCAAGGCTTTTCCGGGCACGGCGTCAACATCACCGGCCTGGCCGGCAAAGTGGTGGCGGAGGCGGTGGCCGGAGACGCTTCGCGCTTCGACCTGTTCGCCAAGATTCGTCATAATCCCTTCCCCGGCGGCAAATGGCTGCGCACGCCGGCCTTGGTGCTGGGCATGGCTTATTTCCGGATGCGGGATTATTTATAAGCGGGCGTCGCCGTGCCGCGGACCCTGGGCAGCCTTCGCGCTGCCTTTTTATTTTTCAGGTGGGGTCCAGATAATCGTAGCCGCCCCAATCCAGCGCGTAGGCGGTATGGTTGTCCGCGGTGCGGACGGGTTTGAGCAAGCCGTTTTGCTGCATGTAGACTAGGTGCTCGTGAACGTCGGCCGCGCTGTATTCGCCGCCGGATTCGCGCGAGAGCGCCTGAAACAGTTTGTGTTCGTCCAGATACTGGATGTGCATGGTCTGCAGCAGGCGTAAGGTGCGGAAAATCAAGGTTTCATTGCGGGTCATGACAGCGGATATTTTATTTTTATGACTATTCATTTATCTGACACTTTAGTTTGGCGCGTCAAGAAATATGACATTATTGTTTCAAGGGCCGGGGCATGACGACGGAGCGCCCTGATTCGCCTTGCATCGCCGTGTGTTCCACCGCGGTGGGCGACGATATCTGCCGCGGCTGCGCGCGCAGCTTCGACGAGATCTCGCAGTGGTGCTTCATGGACGCGGAGGAGCGGGAGCGGGTGTGGTTGCAGCTGCCGCTGCGTCAGCGCGGATTGAAGATCGCCGCGGTGTTCTCCTGCCTGCCGGAGCTTCATCAGGGCGAGGACGGGGGCGAGTGGATGAGCGTGCCCTGCCTGCCCTTGTGGTTCCGCATGGAGGGGAACTGCCTGCGCTGGCTGCGGGCGGGAGAGCCGGCGTGTCAGCGCGATTGCGCCGGCTGGAGTCCGGCGCAGGTGGCCGCCTTTTTGCGCGAGCAGGCGGGCGTTGAATAGAACGAGGGGAAGGCGATGGCGCAGGACAGTTCTTTGACCGAGTTTTGGGATGTGCGTTATCGCGACGGCGTGACGCCTTGGGAGGGCGCGCGGCTGAGTCCGGAGGCCCTGGCGTTTTTCCAAGCTCAGCCTGCCAGTCGAATCTTGCTGCCCGGCTGCGGCAGCGCCGGAGACTTGCCTCTGTTGCTGGACTGCGGCCATCAGGTGCTGGCCGTCGATTTCAGCGCGCAGGCGGTGGAGATCGCTCGCGCGCAGTGGCCGCAGGCGGCCGCCCATATTCGGCAGGCGGACTTTTTCGCCGTTGAGGAAACGCCGTCTTTCGACATGGTGTTCGAGCGGGCCTTTCTCTGCGCGTTGCCGCCCCGCCTGCATGCCCGCTATGCGGAAAAGATGGCGCGCTTGTTGCGCCCCGGCGGCGCGCTGCTTGGAGTGTTCTTTATCGCGGACACGCCGCGGGGCCCGCCGTTCGGCTTGGGCATGTCGGCCTTGAGCGCTTTGCTGGAGCCGGCTTTCGTGTTGGAGAGTTGCGCGCCGCAGGCGGAGGGCGTGCCGGTGTTTGGCGGTCGGGAGTGCTGGATGGTGTGGAGAAGGCAACACGGAAACGGGGATTTGTAATACATTGACATGGCCTATTTGATGATAATCAATAGTCAGCCAACTATTCCAAAAACAAGGCCGCTATCGCTTAGCATGGCTGACTGAAGTCAATAAACAACAATAATTCTAGATAACAGCGACGGGCGGGCCCGAAGCGCCGGAGGGCGCGGGGCCGGCACCAGCCGCTGAACGGGATTGCGGAGCAAGAGGAGAAGTCATGCAGTGGTTCTGGCGCGTGTATACCCTGGTGGAAAAGACTTTCTGGGATACGTTGACCAAGAAATTGTGCAGTTTCTTTTTCATCAGCGTGTTTCAGCTGGGCATGGTGGCTTATGTTTATTATGTGCTGGAAAACATACGGAGTTCGCTGAAAGGGCAAGTCGCTTCGCCCCAGGTGTTGGCCGGCATCGAGTCCAGCATCGACGGCGCGCTGTTTTGGACGATGGCGCTGTGGGTGGTCAGCGTCGCTTTCATCGCCTTCATGGTCTGGTATCTACGCTTTCTCATCGTCAGACCGCTGAAAATGATTATCCGGATTTTCAATGAAATCGGCGCCGGCGAGGGGGATTTGTCCAGAGACATTCCCACCATCACCCATGACGAAATCCGCGAATTGTCGCTGTCGTATAACCGTTTCCTGCTGAAAATGCGCGAGATCATCAGCAATGTGCGGCTGATGACGGTGCGGATCGCGATGGATTCGGCGCGCACCCGCAAGAACGTGGTCGAATCGCTGGAGGGCGCGCGCAAGCAGGATCAGCTGGCGACGCAGGTCCGGGCCGCCAGCGATCAGAGCACCGAGGGCGTGGGCCAGGTTACCGAGCAAACCCAGGCGATCTCGTCCACCACGCTGGCCAATCTGGATGTGGCGCGGGAATCCTACGCCGAACTCAAGTCCGTGGCGGAGAGCATCTACGGCATCAACCAGAAAGTGGGGCATTTCAATCACACGGTGGATGATCTGAGTCAGCGCTCCTCCAGCATCAAGACCATTGTCGATCTGATCAAGGACGTGTCGGACCAGACCAATCTGCTGGCCTTGAACGCCGCGATAGAGGCGGCGCGGGCCGGCGAGAGCGGACGCGGTTTCGCCGTGGTGGCCGATGAGGTGCGCAAACTGGCCGAGCGGGTTAAAAAGGCCACCGACGAGATTTCGCATAATATCGACGGCATGTTGGGGCTGGTGTCGGAAACCCAGGTGGAAACCGCGCAGATCACAGAGGACACCAAGTCGGCGCGGGAGATCGTCTCCAAGGCGTCCGACCATTTCAGCAAGATGATGGGAGACTTCGAAACCACGGCGAGCAGTCTCAGCCAGATCGCCGCCACCATGTCGGAGTTCGTCGCCTCCAATGGCCAGGTCAATCTGCATGTGGCGGAAATCCACGAACTGGGCCATCAGGTGACGGACCGTCTGAACCATACCGAAGACTCGGCCACCAAATTATCCGGTGCGGCGGAGCAGGTGCAGCAACTGGTGGCGCGCTTCATTCTGGGCGAGGGCGAGTTCGACCAGATCATGCAAACGGCCCGCGAGGCGCGGGATGAATTGCAAACCATGATGGCCGCGCAACTGGCCGCGGGCGTGGCGCTGTTCGATCAGAACTACCAGCCCATCGCCGGCGCCAAGCCGGCCAAGTTCCGCACTCAGTACGACGCCAAGCTGGAAAAACTGATGCAGCCGGTGTACGACCGCGCCGCCAAGTCCGTGCCCGGCGGCGTGTTCTGCCTGGCGGTGGACACCAACGGCTACGCGCCGACCCACAATAGCTGGTATAGCCAGCCCTTGAGCGGAGATGCGGCCAAGGACCTGATCAACAGCCGCGACAAGCGCAAGTTCGCCGATGCCGCCGGTTTGCGGGCCGCGCGCAGCACGCAATCCTTCCTGCTGCAGACGTATACCCGCGACACCGGAGAGGTGCTGTCGGAAGTGGTGCTGCCCATCATGTTGTCCGGCAAGCATTGGGGCGGCTTCCGCCTGGGCTTCAACCCGGAGCAGCTGTTGGAGGCGCTTGGGCGCGGAGCCGCTCGGACTTGAAGCGGCGCAGGTCGGCAGGAAAGCAAAACGGAGGCCGCGGCCTCCGTTTTGTTTTGAGCGTCGCCTCAGATCTGCAACGGGCTTAGCAGGGTGATAATGCCCAGGCCGGCGAACAAGAGCGCGGCAACGGTGTGCACCAGCTTTTGCGGCAGCTTCTTCGCGGCCACCTCGCCCAAGAGCACCGCGGGCACATTGGCCAGCATCATGCCCAGCGTCGTGCCGGCCACCACCAACAGCAAGGCCTCGGGAAAGCGCGCGGACAGCGCGACGGTGGCCAGCTGCGTCTTGTCGCCCATTTCCGCGATAAAGAAAGCGATACAGGTGGTGCCGAACACGCCGAAGCGCTCCATGAGCCGGCTGTCTTCATCCAGCTTGTCCGGAATCAGCATCCAGCCCGCCATGGCGAGAAAGGAAAGACCCAAGCCCCAACGCATGAAGTCCGGTCCTATCTTGCTCATCAGCCAGTGACCCACCGCGGCGGCGGCGAAATGATTGAGCAAGGTGGCGACGAAGATGCCCAGAACGATGGGCGTGGGTTTGCGGTAGCGGCCGGCCAGCATCAGGGCGAGCAATTGGGTTTTGTCGCCGATTTCAGCCAAAGCGACGATGCCGGTGGAAATAAGGAAGGCTTCCATGAAAACTCCGGGGGCTGCGCATACGCCATGACAAGCCCGCGCCGCAGCCCCGCGTTGCGCAGACATGTCATGGGTCTTGCCAAACGGAAGTTTTCGTCGCATGCGCCATGGCCGTGATGGCCAAGCCTGTTGACGCATGCCGGCGCTGAAAACCGCGCCGAGGCTACTCCCCCAGAACCAGCCGATTCTAAATCAGTTGGCGTAGCGGGGCAATCTCCGCTCTTAGAGTTGAGACGTGCACTGCGGGCATCGAGAAGCTTTTTCCGGAATGCTGGACACGCAGAACGGGCATTCCTTGGTGGCGGGGGCCGGCGCGGCGGCCGGTTCTTCGCGCTTCAGCCGATTGATGGCCTTGACCAGCATGAAGATGGCGAAAGCCACGATGGTGAAGCTGACCATGGCATTGATGAACAGACCGATATTCAGCGTGACGGCGCCGGCCTGTTTGGCCGCGGCCACGGACACATAAGGCCCAAGCTGTTTGCTGCCTTCTTTTAGCACGAAGAACATATTGGAGAAATCGACGTTGCCGATCAACAGGCCGATTGGGGGCATGATCACATCGTCGACCAGCGATTTGACGATGGCGCCGAAAGCGCCGCCGATGACGACGCCGACCGCCAGATCGATGACATTGCCTTTCATGGCAAATTCTTTGAATTCTTTAATAATGGACATGGTTGGCCTCTGTTTAAATAGCGTTAAGCATTATAGGACATTCGGCCGCCGTCGCTCCACCGCGGGTCTTTCTATCAGGCGGCTGAGCGTGAGCGGACGGGCAGGCTGCCAAGCAAGGCGCCGCCAAGAATGAGCACGATGGCGGTCAGAGCGACGGCGTTCAATTGACCCTGGCCGCTGCCTATCAGCAGCAAGGTGGACAGCAGCGGCGTGGCGTAGGACAGGGAGCCTATCTGCCTGGGGTCGCCTTCCTTCAGCGCGCGGTCCCATAGAAAGAAGGCGCCGCCCATCGGCCCGATGCCGAGCAGGATCAGGGTCAGCCATTGGCCGGCGCTGGGGGCGACGCTGGGTTCGAACAGGGCGTGACACAGCAAGGAGAGCAGGCCGGACAGCAGGCAGAAGCCGCCCACCGCGCTATTGGGAAAGCTGGGCAGTCTGCGGGTCAGCAGGCTGAAGGTGGACCACACCACGGCGGCGCCGATGGCGAGCAGATAGCCGGCGAGATGGCTGCTGGACAAGGCGAGCTTGCCCCCGCTGACAATCAGCGCCGCGCCGCTGAAGCCCAGCGCGCCGGCCAGGATGTGGCGGCCATGCAGCACGGTGCCCGGCACCAGGATGGGGGAGAGCATGACGATCAGCAGCGGCCACAGGTAATTCAGCAGATTGGCTTCCATCGCCGGCGCGTGCCGAAACGCGAAGAACAGCAGGAAGTGATATCCGAACAAGCCGTAGATCCCCACCAGCAGGGTGGGCATCGGGACTTTCCAGTCGCGGTAATGGCGCAGGCTGAGCAGGCTGCCGATCAGCAGACAGACGCCAACGACGAAGAAAGGGGGAAGCGAGCGTGTTTGAGCGCCAAGCGCGGCCAGAGAGGCCCAGAGCAGGATGGCGCCCCCGGCAAAGGCAATCGGTCTGGGAATCATTATTATTCCAATGGGGAGGGTGGGCCGATTGTAAAACGGAAGCGAAAATGGAAAAAGCCACAATCCGGAGATTGTGGCTTTTGAAATTTTGGCTCCCCGAGCAGGGCTCGAACCTGCGACCTGCGGATTAACAGTCCGTCGCTC